>JBLHNG010000100.1:0-15801 GCA_047621685.1 Myxococcota bacterium
GCAATTGCGAC
Source organism: Myxococcota bacterium (assembly GCA_047621685.1). Lineage (GTDB taxonomy): Bacteria > Myxococcota_A > UBA796 > UBA796 > UBA796 > JAQXDW01. The sequence goes on from JBLHNG010000100.1 coordinate 12, forward strand.
GGTGTCGATGAGCTCACCGCCTGGTTCTCGACTGACGGCGTCGACTACACCGCAATGGAGAGCGAGCTGTCCGCAGGCGGCGTGCTCTCCCTGGGCGAGGGGGCGCTGCACCTGTGTCCAGGCACCTACTCAGTCCGGCTCTCTGCAAGCGGAGCGCTGTCCGTCTACGGTGCCGGCGCGGGTCTCACCATCCTCGATGGCTCCGGGGAGGGCACCGTGGTCAGCGGCAGCACGCTTGCGCTCACCGGGCTGACGATCCAGAACGGCGACCTCGGGGTGTCTGCAAGCAGCGCATCGCTTGATGATGTCCTGGTGACCGACAACCACAGCAGCAGCGGCGATGCGGCGGGTGTGAAGGTCTCGGGCTCGCTGGACATGGTGGACAGCACGGTCAGCAGCAACAGCGCCAGCAAGACGTACTGGGCATACTCCCTCACCTGCAGTGGAAGCGGCGTCTATGCGGGTGGAGACCTCACCATGGAGCGCTCCGCGATCGAGGACAACACCCTCTACTGTGCCGGCGGCGGCTCAAGCTATCAGTGGGTGGCGACCTACGGCGCCGGGGCCTTTGTTGAGGGCAGCGTGAGCCTGATCGATTCTGCAATCAACGGCAACACCCTGACCCACTCCGGCAACGGGTACTACATGACCGCCCTCGGCGCTGGACTCTACACGACCGGCCCCGTGCTCCTGGATGGCAGCACCATCGACGACAACACCATCGATGCCACCCACTACTTCTCAACCGGCGGCGGAACCGGCGACATCATGGGCGGGGGCGTGTACACCTCCGACAGCGTGACGCTCACGGATTCTTCGATATCGGGCAACGACCTGACCTACTCCGTCAACGCATACTCGTCTGGGACGGAAGTCTACCCGGTCTACATCTTCGGATCAGGACTCCACGCCAGCGACGTGGTCATGGAAGACAGCCTCGTGTCAGCGAACACCTACAGCAGCTTCAACAGCGGGATGACGCTGCATGAGTGGCCGGCAGGCGTCTATGCAGACGACGTCGACTGCACTGCCAGCAGCCCGGGAGCTGGCGGATTCACCGACAATGCCGGGCAGGGTGTGTATGTCGCCAGCACCTCGGGCTCAGTGACCTCGACGGACTGCGACTGGGGAAGCGTCGGCATTGACGACAACGCCGATGGAGATGTGACCGGTGCGTTCTCCCATGATGTCGATGGGATCGGCAGCTTCACCTGCGCCTCCGGCAGCTGCCTCTGAGCAACACCGCTCAGAGGTAAGACGACCGCACCCTGCCTCCGTGGAGACGCCTGACTACTGCTGCTTGCTGTACTGCTGCTTGCTGAGCGCCTCGGGGACCTCTTGGGAGAGCCACCAGGCGAAGTCCGGCTGGTGTGTTCCCCAGGTCACATCCTTCGCGCTCGGATCCAGCGGAGCGGGCAGCAGCTGGTGGGGGTAGATGTTGCCATCATCGGTCTTGACCGTGTTGTTGGTGGTCTTTGCGTTGTGGCATCCCATGCAGTTGGAGCGCTCGTAGGACTCCATGGCGTTGTTGCCCAGGATGGGCTTCTTGATGCTGATCGTGGGGGTGACGACACTGCTGGAGGCGATCCAGTCTGCGTCCTGCTGCACAGTCACACAGCCGGCTGTGGGGTCGAAGCCCTTGGGAATGGGCACCCACTGGGTCGCCAGCAGCTGATAGTTGCCCCAGACGCTGTCCTTGAGTGCAGCCTGGCAGGTCTCATTCCAGGCCTGCGCCTCAGGATACTCGTCCGAGCTGACCTGGCTACAGATCCGAGAGACGCCATGGGGAGTGGCATCCTGCCCGCCGTCCAGGCACCAGCCGTTGTCGAGAGCAGAGCAGTCGTCTGCAGGGGTCGGGCCGACGTTGCAGTCCGTGCAGATGTCGCTGCTCTCCTTGGCCGTGCCGTCGCTGTTCAGCTGACCGCAGTCGCTGCCATAGAAGGCATAGTCAGTGCTGTCTGGCTGGGGGCAGCTCTGATTTATGCCGCCGCTGCCCATCGGGTCGTCGCAGGTCGGTGCGTTGTCGACGTGCTCCCAGGTCGCCCAGGTCCACACTGGCTGCTGAGGCGTCTTGCGCACGACATGCATGCCCACCAGCCCCATGGTCGTCAGCTCGCAGGTCGGCTCGCCGTCCGTGCCGATGAGGTCCTGTCCCGGGGAGAACACCAGCAGGTCTTCGGTGTGGTATCGGGCGACCACATCGCTCGGCTCATCGCTGAGGTCCATCCAGGCAGCCTTGAGCGTGATCGCGCCCATCTGGTAGGAACCCCCGTCATAGGCTGCCGGATCGCCACCGGTGTAGCTGGGATCTCCGCAGGGGAAGTTGACGTCTTCCGTCAGGCTCTGGAAGTAGTCGGTGTCCGCCAGCAGGTTGTTGATGTAGTGGTGGTTGTTGGGGCTGAGGATGACCTCATAGCGGATGAAGTTGCCGTTGCGGTCCACGACGGGATCGTTGGACAGGCCGGTTCCGTTGGCCTCCAGGAAGCTGTCGTCGACCTTCCCGACCTGCTGGAGCACGCGGTAGCTGGTGTAGCTTGCGACGTCCTGGCAGGCATCGGGGTAGTAGCGTGGGGCCGGGCTGTCGCTGGGCTTGCTGCTGATCTTCTCGATGGAATTGTTCAGCAGGTCTGCAGTGGAGGACCAATTCGTCCACTGCGGAGTGGTGTCGCCGCTGGTCGGGACATCCGAGCCGACACCGTCAGAATTGACCGCCAGGAAGGTCTGCCAGGAGTACTGCTCAAAGGCATCCTGTGTCTCTGAATCCCATGTCGTGGGCACGGTCCAGTCGACATCGGTCGGCAGGTTGTAGACGATCCCGCAGCTGGCGTCGGCGTCGGCGTCGGCGTCCGTGTCGGTGTCGCTGTCTGCATCCGTGTCGCTGTCCGTGTCCGTGTCCGTGTCCGTGTCCGCTTCCCAGTCCGTCGTCGGCTCGGTGCTGGTAGAGCTCTCGCTGTCTTCAGACTTGTCAGTACAAGCTGAGAATACTGGGAGGGACAGAATCAGGAAAGCAGCGAATGTTCGGGGATAATGGGTCATGAGGGCCTTGTTGATTTAGAGGTGAAGGCTACCACAACCTGGCAGCCTGACGAGGTCACCGTTCGGGGCCCATCTGAGGTTGCCTGGCGGATCGCTTCGTCGGAGAAGTCCACAGGCCCGCCGCTGAGGGCCGTGACGCTGCGATCCTCCGCTCCCCCGGGACTGCGGGCTGGCAGGAGGTCCAGGACGCCTGTGCCGATGAGCTGACCCGGCTGGGCTTCGCCGTCGAGCGGCAGGAGCACGGCACCGGGGTCAACGTGATCGGTCGGCAGGCCGGCACCGCGGCAGCGCCTCGCACGGTCGTCGTCTCCGCCCACTACGACCACCTCGACGACTTCATCGCGCTCATCGCCGACGAGAACGCCGCCACTGCCACTGCCGCGTTCGTCGACAGTGCCCCGTCGAGCCTGCCGGTCATCCTCGTCGAGTTGACCACGGAGATGACCACCTCCAACGCCCTCGCCGACCTCTAGCGCTCCGACCACGCCAGCTTCCGGTTCGCCGGCTACCACTGCCGGGACGGCGAAGACACCATCGACCGCCTCGACCTCGACTTCGCCGTCGCGGTCGTCCAGGCCACTGCCGGCAGCGTGCTGTCGGTGCTGGAGTAGCGCAATGCAGACACCCGCCTGCTCCTGCTCGCCCTCATGGGCAGCCTGACCGGATGCGGCCTCCGCTCAGAGGCCACCCCTGACCCCGCCCCCGAGGAGGACCGTCCCTATCTGGAGGAGGCCGACTGGTGGACGGCCCGGCAGCAGGGAACTCAGCCAGGAGTGAGCCGCTGCCCATCCGGCCCGATGGCATACGCCTCGTCGGGCTCCGGGTTGGTGACAAAGCGCCGGGCCTGGATCGTCGTCCGCCCCTCCATCAGGCAGCGGGCGATGCGGTGCATGCCATCAAACACGCAGCCATCCTCGGTCAGCAGGATCGGATAGCTCAGGTCTGCGGCGTTGATTCGACGGCAGTGTGCTGCGATGCTGCGGCAGGTGGGCTCCGGTCCGCCAGGGTAGTACCAGGTGACCGCATCCGGACCACGGATGTCGTCGATGGGGACGTCCTCCACCGGCAGCGCCTCCGCCAATTCCCACAGCCGGTCGACGTACCAGAACCGCTGCATGCCGTCGCGACGCTCGCCGTAGCGGGGGCGGCTCATGGCACCTGCCCCCCCGCGATCTCCGCGTCGGTCACCCGCCACAGGGTCACCATGTCGAACGCCTCGCCGCCGGTCGCTGCGCCAGGAGTGCGTCCGCGAGCGAGGAAGACCTGCGGGGGCACCGGGAGCAGGAAGATCACGGTGCCGATGGCGTTGATTCCGCAGACATCGGCCCAGTCCACCCCCTTCGCAGCGTAGTGCGCCTTCAGCGCAGCCATGTCGACCCCGAAGCCCACCCGGTCCCGGAACCGCTTGAACAGCCGCGCCCGAAGCGGCCAGCGATCCGGGACGGCGGTCAGCGCCCCGTCGACGATCTGGAACCAGCCAAAAGCGTGGATGTACCGACCCAGCGGGACGAGGTGGCCGGGGGTGATCGTGAAGGTTGGGTCTGCACGCAGCTTGTAGCGGGTCTTGTTGTTCTCTGTGGGCTCCCCCGCCAGCAGTGCACGGGCGGTGGGCACCTTGGTGAGGTGCATCGCGACGGTCAGGCTCGGGGGGCAGGCCGCCAGCTCGGTGTACCGCATCGCCTCGTGCAGCCCCTGGTGTGCGGCATACCGCCACACCCCGTCCCGCTGAACCGCCAGGATCCGGTCGTGGTCTGGCGCCTGGAACGCCATGATCTTGCCGAGCACGTCGTCGGAGAGCAGCCCGTTGGTGCCGGGGAAGGTCTCGGAGAGCGCGGACGGCTTGAGGTGATCGAACTGCTTGGGCAGGTCTGACCCCATGACGTTGGCCTGCCAGTGCGACAGCTCCGCCGCCGAGTAAGCCTGCTTTGCCTGCTCCCCGTCAGCCTGATCCGGGTCCAGCTTCATCTCCCCCGCCACCCGCAGCAGCAGGACGAGGTCTTCGAGGAACCTGTGCTCGGTCTTGCGATACCGCAGCGGCCCACTTCTCTTCTTGCGACCCATCAGGAGCCTCCTTCCATGAATGTGCGTAGCACTGGCAGGCGACGGGCGACCTCATCGCGCAGCACCGTGGAGAACCAGGGCTGATTGACGATGGGGGCCAGCGGGTTGCCGATGTGGGTCAGCTCCCACCGCAGCAGGGCGTCCCGGTCGTTGAGTTGGCTGACGAGACGGCGCTGGGCCTCAAAGAACGCCTCGTAGGGGGCGAGCCGGGCCAGGACCGCGCCGGGTCGGCCATCCAGCACCCGATCGACCTCCTCATGCTTGACGATGTAGCCGCCGATCAGCAGCTTGCGCAGGTGGTTGCGGGCCATCTTGCCCTGAGTCTCAGACTTCAGCGTGCGGATCATGCGCATGCCGTCGTCGATGAGCCCGAGGCAGCGGCGCTGGAGGCGGACGGGGTCTGAGAGCGACGAGAGCAGCCGGGGGCGGACCTGCTCGTGGAGGATGGCGAACGCCTCATCGTCGCTGCTAGCAGCGGTGGGCCAGTCGTCGCGACCGTCGTCGATGCCCTGCATCAGCCCGGTGCGGTCATCCCCGCCGACCCGGAAGAACCAGTGCCCCCACTCCGCCATCTGTTCATCGGTGAGGTACATCAGCATGCCGCGATCCAGGCGGGAGAACAGCCCTCTGGTCGGGTGGTACCCGATCTCGCGAAGCCGGGCCAGCTCGCCGTCCTGGTTGAGTGCGCCGAGCATGTAGCGGGCGCCGCCGAGCAGGCTGGCGGCAGCGCGCTTGTGGTCGTGGGCGTAGAGCCTGCCGTGCATCATGAACAGGGTCAGCGGCAGGATGAAGACCTGGTTGTCCTCGCCCCGAGCGGACTGCATGAGCTGGGTGAAGAAGTCGGCGTCGTCGATGACCCGATGGATGTTGTCGGTGACCGCGTAGCCGGTGCCCATCTTCCGGTTGATGTCGCCCTCGTTGAGGATCGAGCCGTGCTTGAAGGACAGCTGGAGGAGATCCACCCAGTACAGCGGGCTGTCTCCAGTGATCAGCGGGCGGCGCTTGTCAGACGAGGGGGGCAGGTCGCCGCCCATGAACTCGCCGTAGGTGTAGTGGTGCGGGGTGTCAGGGGCAGCATCAGCGAGCACGGTGAGGTTGGTCGCATCGCAGGGGATGAGGGCCTTATCCTCCAGCAGCTTCGCCACATCCGCCGACAGCCGCGGCCCGTCGGGAAGGCTGCGCCCCCACTGGGTACCGTCGACGAGCGCATGCCAGGGCTGGTGGTTGATGCGCTCAATCATCGGGGCGCTGCGGGCGGTCTTGGTGGTGTGGTAGACCCAGTCCGGCTGAAACAGCACCTCATGGCGCATCCGGGCGCGGAAGGTGCGGACCTCGCCGGTCACCGGCTGCTTGCGGGCCGGGAGGGTGTCACGGATCGCGCTGCAGGCCGCCGCCGGGAGGGTGCTGCGGTACAGCGCACAGCCGGAGCCATCCTCAAACAGCCGATCCCCGATCCGGGCGATGAGGTCGCGGAATTCCGGATGCTCAATGCCTGCCACGTCCTCGGGGCGCACCCGCCGGGAGCCGAGCAGGTGGTTGAGGGTGAGCAGCCCATAGGCGAACATCTCAGTGGGTGTGGAGCGGATCCCGCGGCGGCTCGGTCCTGAGTAGGAGCGTGCTGACCAGAACAGTCCTCGTGCTGCCAGAGTGCTGGCCGATGTCATCGAATCTTCCTTGTAGGTCTGGAGGATAATGCGGTGATGAACACCCGACAGGCCCTCGCTCGGATCCGATCGCTTCTTCAGACCTGGCAGAACACCGCCACCACCGAGGGGCTGCTCCATGCGTAAAGTCAGCGGCTGCCTCCACCTCGCCAGCCATGCAGTCATCTCCAACGTCTGGCTGTTCGAGGACCAGACCGGCCGCCGCTACCTCGTCGACACCGGTCACCCCCTGGAGCGACCCCAGCTCGTCGCACAGCTCCGCCGCCACGGCATCGCTGGCCCCGGTGACCTCGCTGGCATCCTCCTGACCCACCGCCACAGCGACCACGCTGGCAACGCCGCTGCGTTCCGAGAGCGCTTCCGCTGCCCGGTGATCTGCCATGAAGCGGACGCGGCGTTCCTCACCGGGGAAGCAACCCCGCCGAAGATGGTGGTCCCGGGGCGTCCCTGGGCCGCGCTGCCGCTGTGCCACATCGAGGACCGCTGGCCGGCGCGCACCGCCGTCGATGACACCTTCGCAGCCGGTGTCTGGGGTGGCGACTGGCGCATCCATCACGTCCCCGGGCACACCGAGGGCTCCTGCATGCTGTTCCACACCCCCACCGCCACCCTGTTCTCCGGCGATGCGATCCTCGCCGGGATCCCGCCGCTGCGGGCCTTCACCTACATCCGGCTCGCCCAGGATGCCTTCTCCCAGGACGCCCCCCGCTGCCACGACGGGGTGCGACGGTTTGTGGCGACGATGCCGGCGGTTCGCGCGCTGTGCTCCGGGCACGGGCCGGGGGTGGTGACGCGGGTCGAGGAGCGGCTGCGACGGCTGTAGCCCTCACCCAAACGCCCGCCTCGCCAGCGCGCCGAGATCCTCAGCAGCGCCCACCCGCTGCACCAGCCGCCCCAGCCGGCCGAACTGGTGGGTCAGGTACCAGCGCAGCAGGCCCTCCGGATCCGCACCGGGCAGCCCGTAGCCCTCCAAAAACGCCGGGAACACCCCAGCCTCACCCTTGAAGATGAAGTCCGCCGGGGCGACGAGGTCGTATCCCACCTCCCCCACCCGACCGTCGGCGAAGTCCAGCAGGCCGCTGACCTGCCACCTGCCCGCAGACTCGGTGACATAGATGTGCTCGTCGAGCAGCTCGGTGTGCAGCCACGCCCGACGCCCCATCGGAGCTGGCGGGGTCGCCATGAAGTCGGGCAGCTGCGCGAGGAGGTGGGCGGGGGGTGCGGGGGTGTGGTGGCGGGTGAGGCTGGCACAGTGGGCGGCGAGGAAGTCCTCCCAGCCGTCTGGGCCCTCAGGAGGCGCCACCGCATGCAGGATCGCGGTGGCTTCTCCGATGCGCCGGGCGAGGTCCAGCCGCTCGTCGTGCGTCAGCCCTCCCCACACCCGACCCACCGCCACCCCACCGATGCGCCCGGTGATCACATAGGGCCAGCCATCCACCGCGCCCGTCCCGATGAGCGGAGGCGTATCAAACGGCAGCTTCCCAGTGAGGAACGTCGAAGAGAACGCCTCAGCGTCCCGCTCGGATACCCACCGGGGCGCGGTCAGCTTCACCACCGCCTCTGGGGTGCCCCAGACCACATCCGAGCCCGACGTCTCCGGGGCCAGCCCCACCACAGACAGGCCATGTTGCACGAACACCCGGCTAAACAGCGCCCGCCACTGCTCCGGGGCCAGGAGGGTCCGCAGGTTGGTCCCCGGGGTGAAGTCTTCAGGCAGTCCGTTCATGGTGTCCTCCGGCACAAACCACAGTATGCGAACCCCATAGTTTGCAGTGGAGCCTCCGCAGGGCAAACTGCCCGACAACCGGAGCGCACATGTCCACCATCCTCCTGCTCACCCTCGTCGGCTGCGGCGACAAAGAGACCGACTCCGCCAGTGTCGTCGACACCGACACGACCGACACCGACACCGACACCGACACGACCGACACCGACACGACCGACACCGACACCGACACGACCGACACCGGCCCGGTCCATGCACTCGGCTGGTCGCTGCACCCCGACCACGGCAGCCTCGCGTATGTCACCTGGGAGCAGGACTTCAGCGGTGAAGCGACGGTGATGTTCTTCGTCGGCGGTGTCCTCCACACCACCCCCACACAGGCAACGTCCGTCGGGACGAACCAGCAGCTCGTTGTCGGCATCCCGTATGGACACACCGCAGAGTGGTCGGTGACCGTCACGGACACGGAGAAGAGCATCGAGTACATCATGCCGGGCGAGGACATCACCACCGAGGGCATGCCGGCTGGCTTCCCCATTCCCACCGTGGTCGCCTCGGTCGGGGACAAGTGGCTCTCGACGGGCAACTACCTGCTGACCAGCATCAACGAAGACTCCGGCGGCTGGACCCAGGGCACCTACTGGACGTTCATCATGGACCGAAAGGGGCGGATCGTCTGGGCCAACGAGACCCCGCGGAGCAACTGGACGCTGTTTGCCCAGGTCGCGGTCAGCCGGGATCACATCCTGTGGGACGAGTCGACGAAGTGGTCGAAGTACGACGCCGGGGCGGCCTCCACGGTCCACCGGGTCTACCTCGACGCCGAGATCGAGGAGGTCGCCACCCCGGGCCTGCACCACGCCTTCGTCCAGCTCCCCGACAGCACCCTCGCCTGGGGCAGCAAGTACCACCACTCCACCGAGGCCCTCGTCGAGATGTCCCTGGACGACCGGGTGATCGACGTGCTGTGGAGCTGCGGGGACGACTGGGACGGGGTCACCAGCTGTGAGTCCAATGGGCTGTTCTACGTCGAAGAAACCAACAGCTTCCTCTACAGCTTCTACACCAACGACTCCCTCGTGGAGGTCGACCGCTCGACTGGCGAGAGCATGTGGTGGGCGGGGCGGGCAGCGAACGGCTACGACTTCGACCCGGAGGGCCACCAGTTCGACTGGCAACACGGCATCTCCTACACCGACAGCGGCTCCCTGCTCGTCTCTACCCGATACGACGGAGACACCGACGGCGATGGAATCACCGACATCACCACGATGCTGCGGGAGTACACCGTCGACCACGAGGCCCAGACGCTGACCTCGATCTGGGAGTACGACCCGGGCGTGCACGCGGGGACCAACGGCGATGCCTGGCGACTCGACAACGGCAACACCCTGCACGTCATCGGCAGCGCTGGACACGTCGTGGAGGTCACCACAGACGGCGAGGAGGTCTGGCACGTCACCTTCAACGACAACTACCTCATGGGCCGAGGCGAGCTGATCGAGGACCTCTACACGCTGGTCTCACCGATCAATCAAAGCTCGGCTTCCGGCGCTCAAAGAACGCGGTGATCGCCTCGATGTTCTCCGGGGAGCCGACCCGAACCGCGAACCCGGCGTCCTCTTGCTTCCTCGCCTCGGCGAGCTGAGCGGCGCGGGTGGCGAGCACGAGGCGCTTGGTGTGTCGCATCGACTCCGGGGCGTGACCGGCGACGTGGGCAGCCCGGGCCATGGCGGCGGGCAGCAGGTCGTCGGGGGCGCAGCAGGTGGTGGCGAGGTTGAGCGCGACGGCACGCTCGGCGGTGATCCAGTCCGCCCCGTATAGGATCTCCGCAGCCCCCCGGTGTCCGCAGATCAGCGGCAGGAGGTAGCTGCTGCCAGCCTCCGGCACGACCCCGAGCTGGACAAACGGCGCCTTGAGCCGGGCGGTGTTGGCGATGAACACGAAGTCGCAGTGCAGCAGGATGGTCAGCCCGCCGCCCACACCCACCCCATTGACCGCTGCGATCAGCACCTTGTCGAACCGACACAGCACGTCCATGCAGCGCCCGAACGGGTGGGGGGTGGTTGGGTCCGGAATCCCGGTCATCTCCGAGAGGTCCTGCCCGGCACAGAACGCCGCTCCGGCACCCGTCAGCACCACCGCCCGGATGCTGCGGTCGTCCATCGCGGCCTCAAGGGCATCGGCGAAGTCGGTCCAGCCCTGGGCATTGAGGGCGTTTCGGCGCTGGGGTCGGTTGAAGGTGAGCCGACGGACGTGGCCCTCGGTGTGCACAAGCAGGGTGGGAGAAGGCATGGCGGGTGGGTATCCTTGTAGGCTGGTCATTCGCGGGTATCATCCGAGCCATGAAAGCCCCCCTCTCTCCCTTCCTCGCCCTGCTCCTCATCGCCTGTCGCACTGGCGACAAGATCGAAGAGGAAGACATCATCGACACCGGCGGTGTGACGGAGACGCCGGATGCGGACGCCGATGGATACGACGCCGACGAGGACTGCGACGACGCGAACTCGGTGGTCAACCCAGGGGCGGCCGAGATCTGTGATGGGGTGGACAACAACTGCGACGGTGTGGTCGATGAGAGCGTCACCACGACCTTCTACGCCGATGCAGATGGCGACGGGTTCGGCGACTCTGACGCCACCACCGAGGCCTGCGAGCAGCCCGCTGGCTACGTGCCGATCGGCAACGACTGTGACGACGCCAACGGGGAGGTCTACCCCTCCGCGCCCGAGCGGTGCGACGGACTCGACAACGACTGCGACGGCGAGGTCGATGAGGACCTCACCGAGTACTGGTACGCCGATGCCGACGGGGATGGGGCTGGGGATCCAGACGCGGGCGTCGAGACCTGCGATCCCAAGCAGGGCTACGTCGAGACCGGTGAGGACTGCGACGACACCAACCCCACCGCCTTTCCCGGCGGCAAGGAGGTCTGCGACGGCGCCGACAACGACTGCGACGGCGAGACCGATGAAGGCGTAACCACCACATTCTACGAAGACAGCGACAGCGACGGCTACGGGATCACAGACACCACCACCGAGTCCTGCGACCTCCCCACCGGGTACGCCGAGTCCACTGGAGACTGCGATGATGCAGACTCCGCGATCAACCCCGACGCCACAGAGGTCTGCGACGGACTCGACAACAACTGCGATGGCACCATCGATGAAGACACTGCCGCCGATGCAGACACCTGGTACGCAGACACCGACGCCGATGGTCATGGCGATGCGTCGTCCTCTACCACCGCCTGCGAGCAGCCCTCTGGCTACGTCGCAGACGCCACCGACTGCGATGATGCAGACTCGACCGCCAGCCCCAGCGGCACCGAGGTCTGCGACGGCACCGACAACGACTGCGACGGCACCACCGACGAGGATGCCGCCGACGCAGACACCTTCTACGCCGACGACGACGGCGACGGCTTCGGAGACGCTGCCGACACCACCGACGCCTGCGAGGCCCCGTCGGGCACCGTCGCGGACGCCACCGACTGCGACGATGCAGACTCGGCCATCAACCCCGACGCCACCGAGGTCTGCGATGGTGCAGACAACGACTGCGATGGCGACACCGACGAGGACGACGCTGCCGATGCGCTGACCTGGTACGCCGACGACGACGGTGACGGCTACGGAGACGCCAGCGACACCACCCTCGCCTGCGACCAGCCCTCCGGCACCGTCACCGACGACACCGACTGCGACGACACGGCATCATCGACCAACCCCGGCGCCTCCGAGGTCTGCGACGGTGCGGACAACGACTGCGACGGCGACACCGACGAGGGCGTCACCACGACGTACTACGCCGACGACGACGGCGACGGCTTCGGAGATGCCAGCGACACCGCCGAGGACTGCACCACCCCGACCGGCTACACCACCAACACAGCGGATTGCGATGATGCAGACTCGGCCATCAACCCCGACGCCACCGAGGTCTGCGATGGCGACGACAACAACTGCGACGGCGACACCGACGGCGAGGATGCCTGGTGGGACGATGGCTTCCCGTACCGCATTCCCCTCACCCTCGCCGCCGCCAGCACCGACGTCGACGGCCCGCCCATCGCCGTCGATGTCGACTTCCGCGCCGCGCTCGATGCCCTGGGTGACACCGATGCCTTCGACCCAGACACCATGCGCATCGTCCTCCAGGACTGCAGCCTCAGCCAGCCGGAGCTGCCCTCCGAATTCCTCGACGATCAGCTCGGGGTGTTCGAGAAGTCCGACCCGACCGACACCGAGGGCGACGAGGCCGGCGCGGTGGTCTTCCTGTACGACGAAGACGGCGACACCACCGCTCTCGAGACCCTCGCCGCCTCTGCCACTGTCCAGGCGGCGATCTACTTCGGCGGCACCGCTTCTGCGCCCGGCTACAGCACCGACCTCACCGCGACCTCATCCTCGCTGACCACTACCCTCACCGACGCCGCCTTCGACAGCAGCGCCGGGGGCATGCTCTCCGCCCTGGAGTTCGACAGCACCGACCTGATGAGCCAGACCGACTCCTGCTGCGGCAACGGCATCTACTCGTCCTCCTGGGGCATCGATCCCCAGGACGCCGCTGGCACCCTGAGCCTCGTCGCCGACGGTCCCGTCCTCGCCGCCGTGCAGGCCACCGGCTCCCGCTCCGACAGCGCCTCGTCCTACGACTACACGTACACCTACTGGATGTTCGCCGGGCGCCCGGAGGTCTACAGCCGGGTCTACCAGGAGACGACCTCCGCCTCGACCCTGTCCCACACCGGGGATTACACCTCCGGGATCCGCCCGTGGGAGTCCCAGAGTGCTGACCTCACCGGCGCGACCTACACCATCGACGCTGGCTTTTCCTACGCTGATGCCTCCGATGGAACCCGCGGGGTGGCGTTTGCCTACATCCAGCCCCCCGACCACCTCATCAGCCTCACCTTCTACAACCCCTACCTCATCGCCACCGCCAACGACTACGCCGCCACCGGCTCCGGCACCCCGGGCACCATGGCCTCAGGCACGCCGTACTTCGACAACGTGGTGATGATGGTGCTGCCCCATGCGGGGGCATGGGCGGATGTCTCCGACGCAATGACCGGGCTGGTGGAGGGGGTCTCCGTCAGCTCGGGGAGTCCAGAGGCGCTGTAGCCACCCCTTCGGACGCTGCGATCTGGAGGGCAATCCCCTCAGGCACGGTGAGGTCGGTGAGATCGCAGTCGATGGCGTAGAGCGCTCCAGCAGCCACCGAGAGGTCCGCCCCGGTCAGCAGACAGGCCTCGAAGGTCAGCTCCTCACAGGTCAGCCCGGTGAAGCGGGCCCCGGTGAGGTCGCAGTCCTCGAAGCTCAGCTCTCCACCAGCCTTCAGCCCGGTGAGGACGAGCCCGGGGGCCTTGCAGCCGACGAAGACGAGGTACATCGGCGCGGCATTCGCGAGGCTGGCCCCGGTGAGGTCGCAGTCCTCGAAGTCGAACACCCCACCGACCCCGGAGAGATCGGCGCTGACGAGGTCGCAGTGGAAGAAGGTCACGCCGTCGAGGTCCGCGCCGACCAGGCTCGCACCGTCGAGTCTCAGGTGACTCAGCGTGCAGGAGTCGTCAGTGCCGTCGTCGGCGTCAGGTCCGTCGATGGTGACCCCGGAGAGGTTCGCACCGCGCAGGTCGCAGTCGGAGAGGTCGACCTGCCACAGGGAGAGGTCGCGGCCGGAGAGGCTGCACCCGCGAAGATCGCAGCGGATGAGCACCGTGCGCTGGCGGCTGGCGTCCTCGCCGAAGACCGTGGTGCGAAGGTCGGCACCGGAGAGGTTCGCCCCGTCGAGTCGGACGCCGGAGAGGTTGACCCCGGCGAAGTCGAGGGCGGTGAGGTCGAGGTGGGTGAGGTCGCCTGCGGTGATGATGGCAGCGGCCTCGGCGGGCTGGCCGGCGGCGAGGCGGTCGCGGATGGTCTGGGACTGGGCGGGTGTGGCGGGTGTGGGCATCGGGAGGGCTTATCCCGACAGCACCCCGGCCCCCGGAAACGCCTCGCCCGCCACCACTGGCGGCGCGAAGTACACCCCCGCCGCCCGCACCGAGATGATCCGATCCAGCCCGTCCTGCTCCCCGTCCTCACCACCAAAGTTGATCCCGCCCAGCCAGTCCGGAGTCTCCAAAATGAACAGGCAGCGCCGGGGATCGTCCTGGAAGCTGACGAAATTGAGGCCGACCTCCAGCCCACCGGAGCCGGGGGTGAGGAACTCGTAGCCCTGGCGGTAGATGCGTCGGGAGTCGACCCGGCTGACGGGGCCGTGGTGGTGGTTGGCCCGCTGGACGTGGCTGGCGGTGATGGTGGCATCGACCGCAGCAGGGGGATCTCGGAGGGGGCTGCCCCCGGAGTCCATCGGGATGCCGCGACCGTCCTGTGCACCAACCAGCGGACAGCCGCTGCCCTTCTGCCGACCCACCAGCAGCTCCTGACGTGGAGGGGGGATGGCGTCCCAGGCGGTGAGGTCGACGGGCAGGCGGAGGAAGGCGAGGTAGGTGCCGCCAATGGTCCAGGCGTCAAACCCAGCGTTCTCCGGCTTGACGGTGATCACGCTGCGACGCTCCTCGCCCTTCTTGAGGTTCGAGATGCCGTCGTGGAAGCCCAGCCAGCTCCGGCGGTCCTCGCGCTGGAAGCCGTCGAAGAAGCTCGCGATCTGGAGGGGTGGGCTGCCGGTGCGGGGATCGATGTGGCGGCGAAGGTAGCGCCAGGTCTCGACGTGGGCGCGGTGGATGGCGAGGGGGGTGTCCGCGATGAGCTGGAGGCAGAGGTCCTCGGTGGCTGGGTTGGCGGTGACATCGTCGGCGTAGGACAGCCCGCCGCCAGGCAGGAGCCGACCGCCGCCGCTGGCCTGAGGGGAGAGGAAGTGGTTCTGAGGGCCGAGCGCCTCAGGGCGCTCCCGGGTCACCCCGTCGAGGCGGAAGATGTTGCTGCCCATCGCCAGCAGCACACTCAGTCCGCTGCCCGGCACCGCGACCTCGCCAAGCTCACCCACGACTCCTGCACGAAGATCCTGCCAGATCCGCCACAGAGCGGCGAGGTGGACGGACAGCTCTGCGGCGGTGAGGCCCCGGGTGACCCGAAGGAAGATGACCTTGAAGTGTGCCCCGGGTCGGCTGCCGGTCTGCCAGAAGATGCCGTCTTGGAGTGCGCTCATTCCGCCTCCGCCGTGTAGCGTTCCATCAGCGCTGTCATTCGGGTGCAGACCTTCGCCTCTCGGCAGCGGATCGGCTCGGGGCTGGATGGAATCAGGGTGTGCTCGGTGACCTCGGAGGCCCCCCCGACGCAGATCAGCGGACCGACCTCGA
>JBLHNG010000101.1:0-15421 GCA_047621685.1 Myxococcota bacterium
ACCGGTCCGGGCCGCAAGTACTACCAGCGCTGGCTGTCCCGCTCCACGCGCTACCGCCCGATGATGTACGAGAAGCTCGACGCCGCCGAGCTCCCCCGGGATCTGGTCTATCTCTCGATGATCGAGAGCGGCTACGCCACCCACGCCTACAGCTCCGCCGCTGCGGTCGGCCTGTGGCAGTTCATCGCCCCCACCGGCAAGCAGTACGAGCTGCGCATCGACTGGTGGGTCGATGACCGTCGGGATCCGATGCAGGCCACCGACGCCGCTATCGGCTTCCTCGGCGACCTCTACCGCAGGTACGACCACTGGTATCTCGCCTGGGCAGCCTACAACGGCGGTCCGGGTCGGGTCAGCAAGGGCATCTCCCGCAACGGCACCCGGGACTTCTGGGAGCTGGTCGAGCACAACGCCTTCCCCAGAGAGACCGACAACTACGTTCCCAAGCTGCTCGCCGCTGCAATCATCGGCAAGCACCCGGATCGCTACGGCTTCACTGGCATTGAGTATCAGGACGCCATGGCCATGGACGCCGTCACCGTCGGTCCCAACATCGGCCTCGACGTGCTCGCCCGGTGTGCTGGCATCACCCTGGAGGAGTTCCAGGAGCTCAACCCCCACCTCCGCCGCTGGGCGCTGCCCCCGGATCCGGCTGAGCAGGTCATCTACGTGCCCCAGACCACCGGCGGTGCCTTCCTGGCCTCGCTGGAGAAGGTCCCGGCCCAGGAGCGCCTGACCTACCACCGCCACAAGGTCCAGAGCGGAGACTCACTGGGCACCATCGCCGCCAAGTACGGCACCGACATGGCCGCCATCCAGTCGGTCAACCGCATCACCAACCCCAACCGCATCTATGTGGGCATGGAACTGGTGATCCCGGCATCCGGTGCGGAGATCCCACCAGATGCGGCTCTCACCTCGACCTCTGGCGGCTCCAGCAGCACCCGGTCAGCGACCACTTCGTCCCGATCCGCCTCGTCCTCGACCTCAGGCCAGACGATCACCCACACCGTCGCGCGCGGTGAGGCGCTGTCGAAGATCGCGGAGACCTACGGGGTGAAGACCTCCGACCTGATGCGCTGGAACCAGATCTCCAATGCCAACCGGGTCAACGCTGGTCAGAAGCTGAAGGTTCATACCTCTGCAGCCCAGTGGAACACCTACACCGTGCGCAGCGGGGACTCGCTCTCTCGGATCGCTGCTGCGAATGGATGTACGACTGCGCAGCTTAAGAGCTGGAACGATATCAGCGGCTCGACGATCTACGCTGGGCAGAAGCTGAAGATCAAGCGCTGAGGGGTCTTGGGGAGCATGCGGCGCCCGATGCGGTGCAGGACGGTCCTGTGATGCAGCCCCCTTGAGCGCAGCGTCATAAGCAGGTCTGAGCGAAGCGAACGGCCGGCGTTGGCGCGTAGCGGTCAGGAAAAAGCATAGCGCCGACGTTGAGTGACCTCAGCTAGCCCGTGGAGAGAGCACCCTCCCGAGTCGAGAGCCCCGACGCTGCGAAGCCAGAGGCAAGCAGAACAGGTCAGGCAACATCAATGTCAGCGACTCTCGCATCGTCAGAGTGTGGTGGTTCTGACAACGCAGGCTCCTCCACACTTCAGCGACTCTCCAGTCGCAGTTCTAGATGTTGCCTACCTGGACTGCTCGCCCTTTGGCTGTGCAGCGTCGGGGCGATGGGATGACGGCGGGTGCTCTCTCACCGAGAAGCTGAGGTTTGCGATCGTCGGCGCCATGCTTTTTCTGGCCACTGAGCACATCGCACCCTTCGCTTCGCTCTGGGTACTCACTGTGCTCGCTCAAGGGGGGCTGCACTCTCTCCATTCACCGCCTTACGTCGGCTCTCTTCGGGAGTGCCCGCCTTGCGGCCGCTCCCCCTGGACTACCCACCTTGTGGCCCCCAGCCTGACACCCGCGGCGTACCGCACGTCGGCGCATTCGGCGACCCGTCCTAGAGCACTCCGTGCGCCCCAGCAATAAACAACCACCATGCTCACGGTCGAACAAGCCCTCTCCCGCTGTCTGTCCACCACCCTCCCCCGCCGCACCGAGACCATCCCACTCTCCCAAGCAGACAAACGTCTGCTCGCAACAGATCTCCGGGCCCCCTCGCCCCTCCCCCGATGGGACAACTCGGCCATGGACGGATTCGCCATCCAACACGCCGACTGCGCCCCCACGCCAGACGCCGCCGACCAGTCCGGCTGCGACATCAGCGCACCCGAGGTGCTGCCCACAGCCACCGCCCAGCTCACCATCCTCGGCACCATCGCCGCAGGAGACATGCCAGACACCGCTGTCACACCCGGCACCACACTCCGCATCATGACCGGCGCGCCGATGCCCGCAGGCGCAGACACCGTGGTCATGCGGGAGAACGTCACGACAGACACCGACGGGCGTGCACTCATCCACGGCATGCCGAGGTTCGGTCAGCACATCCGACGGGCCGGCGAGGAGGTCGCCTTCAACGCGCTGGCCATTCCTGCGGGCACAGCCCTCACCCCGTCGGTCATCGGGCTGTGTGCCTCAATGGGCATGGCCGAGGTCGAGGTCGCTGCCCGCCCCCGGGTCGCGCTGCTGGCGACGGGCGATGAGGTGGTTCCCCCCGGACAGCCGCTTCAGCCGGGGCAGATCTACTCGTCCAACAGCCTCGCCCTCGCTGCAATGATCCGCGAGGCCGGTGGCGAGCCCATCGACTGCGGGATCGCGCCGGACACCCTGGAGGGCACCCGGGCAGCATTCCGGCGCGCCCTGGCCACCGGCTGTGACCTCATCCTCTCCACCGGCGGGGTCAGCGTCGGGGACTTCGACGTGGTGAAGGATGCCCTGACCGACGTCGGGGCTGAGATGGTGTTCTGGAAGGTCAGAGTCAAGCCGGGCAAGCCGCTGGCGATGGGCATGATCGGGGATGTCCCCGCGTTTGGACTGCCAGGCAACCCGGTCTCCTGCCTGGTCAACTTCCTCCAGTTCGTCCGCCCCCTCATCCGACGTGCCCTCGGGGATCCCCGCCCGTTCCTGCCTGCGGTCCCTGCGACTCTCAGCGGCAGCATCTCCAAGCGACACGGTCGGGCGGAGCTGGTCCGGGTGGTCCTGTCCTGGTCTGCCACTGGCCTCATCGCGACCCTCACTGGTGGGCAGAGCAGCGGGTGGATCAGCAGCATGGCGAGGGCCAACGGGCTGCTGATGCTCGGAATCGACAGCACCGGAGCGGCAGACGGCGAGGCGGTGACTGTCCAGGTCATCTCCCCGGGCTTCCTGTCCGCCGAGCAGCCCCAGTACCCATGGTAGTCCCTGGCTTCGTGCTGGCTGGCGGGGCCTCGAAGCGCATGGGACGAGACAAGGCGCTGCTGCCCATCGATGGTGAGCCGCTCGCCGCCCGAACCGCGCGCATCCTCTCTGAGGGCGGCTGTCGACCGGTGCACATTGTCGGCAACCAGCCCGGACTCTCCGGCCTCGACTGGCCCGTTCTGCGCGAGCCGGACGGAGACCACCACCCCCTTCGCGGTGTCGCCACAGCACTGGCATCGCTCCCCGACGGTCTCGCCCTCTTCGCCCCCTGCGACCTGCCGGCCCTCACCTCCCAGGCAATCGACAGCCTGCTCGCCGTCGGGGGTCCCTGCCGCGTCGTGGGACAGCCGCTGCTGTGCGTCCTCTCCAGTGAGCAGGCACACCGCGCCGCAGCCCATGCACACGCAGGAGGCTCAGTGCGGGCGTTTGTAGCGGAACTTGAGCCCCTCATTCTCCCGGAGTCCGTCCTGCTCAACGCCAACCGACCCGAGGACCTGCTCTAAACCCGGTAGACTCATCGCGATGCATATCCTGATGATCTCCGACAGCCGCACCGACACCGCCACCGCCTGCGCAGAGGCCCTCAAGGCCGCCCTGAACGGAACGGTCGAGTGGCTCCCCGACGAGCGACGGTTCATCGACGCCGCGCTGACCCGACTCACGGCGTCTTCTGGTGGCACCGGGATTGTCCTGTGTGGCGGAGACGTGCTCGGCCCCTCCGCGCACCTCGACGCTGCGGTCACTGCGGCGATCACAGCTCCGCTCCCAGGCTTCGGTGAGGCGCTTCGTCGGGCGCTGGAGCCCACGATTGGTCCCCGCGCGCTGCTGATCCATGCCCCCGCCGGCTCCACCGGCTCCACCCGCATCGTCACCCTCCCGCTCTCCCTGCCCGCAGTGAATGCCGGGCTCACCCTTCTGGGTGCCATCTCGGAGACCTGGAGGCGGCGCCTTGCTGGAGAAGTCCTCGCCGAGCTTCCTGCTGCCGAAGCGCCCGAAGGTGAGCCCGCAGCCGCTCCAGCAGCCACTCCAGCAGCGGCCACCCCCACAGCCCCCGACGGCCCGCCGGTCATTGAGGCCGAATTCGAAGACGTGGCCGAAGACGTGCCCGAGGGCATCACCCTCTCCGCCATGCCCGACGCTTCCGCCCCCAGGGAGCTGGAGCAGCTCGCCAGCGGATGGCGGGCCGGGCTGCGCGCGATCGGCGGACGGCTCGACGGCGAGGTCTGGGCGGAGATTCCCGAGGACCTGGCCCGAGTCGCTGCGGCCCGGGAGATCCTGGAGAGCGCGGGTCAGCGGGCCACGGTGGCCTTCCCCGACGGTCGCACCATGGCGGCGTTTGGCTTCCCTGACCTCACCCGGGACGGCAGCAAGGTCCTGCTCGTCGGTGAAGGCGCCCCGGTCGCCGAGGTCATCGCGCTGCACCGCCACCCCCGGCTCGCCGGGCTGACCATCTGGGGCAGCCGCGGCCTGCTCCCCAGTGCGGACGCCGACGGCATGGCACTCGCCGAGGAGCGGCTCGGTCGCGCACCTCCGACCGACGGTGAGCTGTTCGCCATCGACCACGACGCCATCTACTTCAGCCGCAGCGGGGCCATTCATCGCTGGGACGGTCGCAGCCAGGATCGGGAGGGCACAGAGAGCCAGACGATTGCGAGCCTCATGCTTCGGTGGTCGCAGCGCTGAGCAGGTTAGGGATCTCGTCCAGATAGTGAGGAACCCCGATGTCCCAGCACGAAGCCAACGCCGTCCTTGAGCCTGCCGCCACCCGGGTCCGCGATCCCCTCACCGGCCGCAGTATTTGGAGTGCTGGCCTCATCCGGGATGCACGCCTCGACGGCGACACCCTCCGGTTCACGCTCCAGTGCGACGACAAGCACTCCGACACCGATCGGGAGCGCATGCGCACCGGCCTGCTGCGGCACATCGCCACGGCGGGCTGGGGCGGTCAGATCGCCTGTCAGGTCGTGGTGGGCACAGCGCCCAAGCCGGCACCAAAAGCCATCATGCCGAAGAAGGATGCGGTCCGCGGGATGTCCGGTCCGGGCATGAAGGCTCACGGTGGTCCGATCGAGAAGCAGCGCATCGAGGGGGTCCGCCACGTCATCGCAGTGGCCTCGGGCAAGGGGGGCGTCGGCAAGTCCACCGTCGCCACCAACCTCGCCGTTGCCCTCTCCCGCCAGGGCTTCAAGATCGGCCTGATGGACGCCGACGTCTACGGACCCAGCCTGCCGACGATGATGAAGATCAACGGCAAGCCGATCGCCGATGACAGCCGCCGCATCGTGCCGCTGCAGTCCTACGGGGTCGCCTGCATGTCCGTCGGCTTCCTGGTCGCCGAGGACGAGCCGATCATCTGGCGCGGTCCGATGGTCATGGGCCTGGTCAAGCAGTTCCTCCAGCAGGTCAACTGGGGTCTGCTCGACGCTCTCATCATCGACCTGCCCCCCGGCACCGGTGATGCCCAGCTCACCCTCATCCAGGCCACCGAGCTGTCGGGTGCGGTCATCGTGACCACACCCCAGGATGTCGCGGTGCTCGACGCAGTGCGCGGGATCGAGATGTTCAAGAAGCTCGACGTGCCGCTGCTTGGTCTCGTCGAGAACATGGCGTGGCTGACCCTGCCTGATGGCTCTCGCATCCACCCGTTTGGCGAGGGCGGCGGGCAGCGCACCGCGACCCGATACGGGGTGCCCCTCATCGCACAGATCCCCCTGGACACCCGCATCCGGGCCGGCGGAGATTCGGGCGTCCCAGCGGCCCTGGCCAATGATGGCAGCCAGGTCCCCTTCGAGATCATCGCAAAGGCCATCGCCCGGTCGCTGCAGTAGACCATGCCCCTCACCGATCAATACGGGCGCGTCCACACCTACCTCCGGGTCAGTGTCACCGACCGCTGCAACTACCGCTGCGTGTACTGCATGCCTGCCGAGGGCATGAGCTGGGTGCCCCGCAAAGAGCTGCTGACCTATGAGGAGATCGCACGGATTGTCCGGGTGTTCGCCGGTCTCGGGATCCGGCAGATCCGGCTGACCGGCGGCGAGCCGACCATGCGCTCCGACATCACTCAGCTCATCGCCACCCTCCGAGACATCCCCGGCATCGACGACCTCTCGATGACCACCAACGCCCACACCCTCGCCCGGCTCGCACAACCTCTGGTCGAGGCTGGCCTCACCCGGCTTAATGTCTCCATCGACTCGCTCAAGCCAGATCGGTTCGCCGCGCTGACCAGAGGCGGCGATCTCAAGCGGGTGCTCGACGGGATCGAGGCCGCACGCGCCGCAGGGCTGACGCCGATCAAGCTCAACGCCGTGCTGCTCGCCGGAGAGAACGAAGACGAGATCTTCGACCTCGTGGAGTACGCCGCGGCTGCGGATGGCGACCTCCAGCTGCGGTTCATCGAGTACATGCCGTTTGAGGCTCGGTGGCACCGCTGCGTGCCTGCCGCGGAGGTTCGGCGTCGGCTCGCGACCCGCTACACCCTCGCGACGACCCCCGACAAGATCGGAGGCGGACCGTCCCGAGAGTGGCGCATCGCGGAAAACGGGCTTCGGGTCGGCTTCATCTCGCCGCTCTCGCATCGGTTCTGCGACACCTGCAATCGCCTTCGCCTGATGGTCGACGGCCACCTCCGCACCTGCCTCGCCCACGAAGACACTCCCTCGCTCCGTGATCTCCTCCGGCAGGGCGCCTCAGAGACCGAGCTTGCCGACAGCATCCGCCTCATGGTCCTGGGCAAGCCCGACGGTCACCACTGCGAAGTAGACGGTGGTGAGGTCTTTCAGGGCGTGATGACCGGGATCGGCGGTTGAGGGTAGGCAGGATCTTGGAGTAGCATCACACCGCCAGATGGTTCCACCGCCGAGAGGTCCATGCAGAAGCTGCTCCCGCTCCCCCTGACTGTGCTCGCCCTCGGGATTGGCACCGCCCAGGCCGCCTGGCCCGATGACATCACCCTCTCCCAGCTCGGCACCTGGAAGGGCGAGTCCTACGACCAGACCGATACGATCCAGCAGGCCTACGCCCGGGTCATCCAGCAGACCGGCATGGCCGTCGCCAACACCCCCCTCGGTGCGGCAGAGACCCTCGGCATCAACGGCTTCGACGTCGCCATGACCAGCTCGGTCAGCTTCCTCGAATCCAACGCCGGCTCGCCCTGGCAGCGGGTCCACACCGAGGCCGATCCCTCCCGCGCGATGTGGATCCCCGGCGTGACCGTGCGCAAGGGACTGCCGATGTCGCTGGAAGCCGGCGCCCAGCTCGGCTACATCGCCTTCTCCCGCCAGACCCGGTTTGGCGGTTGGGGTCGAGTGGGTCTCGTCGAGGGCTACAAGAAGCTGCCCGACGTCACCCTCCAGGTCGGCTACGCCGGCTACGTCGGCAACCCGGAGCTGGCACTCGGCGTGATGGACACCTCCCTGGTCATCGGAAAGACCTGGGCGTTTGGTCGGATGATGGGCATCAACACCGCCAGCGCCTCGCCCTACCTCGGGGTGGGCATGTACCGCATCCGCGCCACTCCCCGGCTCGATGAGAGCACCCTGGAGGAGTGGGGCATCTCCGAGGTCAGCGGCTTCTCCAAGAGCGATGCATTCGCCGAGGGCTACAACCCCATCGGCATCCACCTCGGCACCCGCATCCTCTCCGGTGACTTCCAGATCCTCATGGGCAGCACCATCTCCCCGAGCGCGGGCCTCTCCCTCTCGGCAGGGCTCGGCTACGCCTACTAGGCTGGCCAGGGCCACAATCCGGTGATCTTCCTCCTGCCTGCCGCCCTCGCGGGCACGCCCACGATCACCCTGACTGCGACCCTCCGAGATGACCTCCAGACCATCACCGGAGAGCTGATCGTCGAAGACGGCGAGGGCGTGCGGTTCATCGACGCGCTCTCCATGCTCCCTCAGCCGGAGTCTGACACCGTCGCCCTGCGGACCTGGCCGAGGGATCCCGAGCAGGGCTGGGTGGACATCACCGAGCGGGACCGCGACACCCTCAGCTTCTACGCCATCCTCCCCCGCCGCTACGACGCCAGCGGGCTGGTTCCGGGTCGCGGTGTGTTTCTCAACGGCCTCTGGCACCCCCAGCCCGTTCGAGGCACCGCCCTGGAGGATGCCACCTGGGACGTCACCCTCACCCTGCCCGACGGGGTGGTCGGCACCCTCAATGGCACCTACGGCACGGGCGAGCTGCACTGGCAGGGTCATGCCGAGCGGCTGGCGATCTCAGCGATCCCTGGCGGTGAGATCCGCCGGATGCCCCTGGAGGCTGGTGAGCTGGTGGTGGTCGACAGCCGCGCGCGGCCGCGCCTCGACGAGCGACTGACCGCGATGGTCGAGGACTCCTGGCCCGGCCCGATGGCCCCCGATGCCCTGGTCGTGGTCACCCCCTCCCGTCGCCGGCTCTGCCGTCCCGGTCCCGATGTCCTGTTCCTCTCTGACCGGGCCTTTCGGGCAACCGGCGGGCTGTGGCGCTACCACCTGCCCGCAGTCCGCCTCGGCCTGCTCTCCGCCTCCCTGCCCATCGAGGAGAGCTGGCAGCGCCACCTCGCCGCCGCCGCGATCTCCGAGCGGCTCTACACGGAGCCCACTCCTGAGGAGCTGCTGGGGTGGTTCTCCTGGATCCCCCAGATCGACGACCTCCTCTACGACGGCCGCATGCCGTTCTTCTCGGAGATATTTAACGAGACCTGGCCCGGGGATCCCCTGGCGGACGACCTCCAGGAGATCGTCGACCGGCGCATCCCGGCCCGCGCCCTGCTCCACCGCATCGACGCCCTCTACGGCGAGGGCTCCACCTACCGGCTGGCCACCGCGCTGCTGTCTGGACGCAGCCTGCACGAAGCAACGATCGCCGCCGGGGTGCCGCCCGCAGTCCTCTCGGACTGGCTGGGGTGGGAGCCTGCGGCAGAGCTGTCGGTTGATGTGGAGGAGCTCACAGACGAGAGCTGGCGAATCACGGTGGATCGGGTGGCGGAAGACCGCGCGCCGGTCGAGCCGGTGGTGGTGGTCATCGACGAGGTCGAGCGTCGCCTCCTGCTTGGACCGGGCTCGGATCGGGCGATCATCGAGCAGCCCTACCCCCCCAGCGCCGTCCAGATCGATCCGGATCGGCAGCTCCTCCAGGTCGACCGATCCGACGACCGATGGCCGGAGCGCTGGACTGCGGTCGTCTCGTTCTTCCCCTACGAGCTGAACCTTCGCACCGCCCGGCTCAGCGCCTACGCCAACCTCGGGCTCCGTCGGCAGTACAGCACCCTCTGGCGGTATGACCTCGGGGTCTACACCGACCCGGAGAACCTCATCGGGACGAGCGTGCGGGCCACCCGCTACCTCGGCCCCCTCATCGATCGCCGGTATCGGGTGCTGCGGGTGTGGGGCGGGGTGGGAAGCGCTGTGCTCGACGCCGACTTCCGACCAATCACCGGCAGCCCGGTGGTCACCGAGGCCTTTCTCGGCACCGCCTGGGACACCCGGGAGCGTCTCGCGCTGGTCCGGTCGGGCCACCGCATCTCCGCCGCGGTCGGGGCCGGCATGATCCCCGGCAGCACCGAGCGCTGGGCCTCAACCGGCATGACCCTGCTCGCCCAGCAGCCCCTCGGCGGACGGGTGGTGGCAGTGGGTCGGGTGAAGGGCGGTCTGGCCAGCGGTGACCTCGAGCACCGACTGCTGGCCCTGGGCGGCTCCAGTGCCGTCCAGGGTCTGCCGCCGGCTGCGATGCTCGGCAACGATCGCGCGGTGGCTTCGGGGGAGCTGCGTTGGCTGGCGCTGCACAACGTCTCGGTGCCAATTCCCCTCGCCTGGGTCTCTGAGATGCAGGTCTCTGGGGGCGCGGATGTCGGAACGAGCAGTCGGGATGGAGTCCGGACATCAGCGGTGGGATGGAGCGGAGGGCTGGGGTTTGTTGCGGACATCGTGGGCGCGGATCCGAACTTTGGCGGGATCTGGGTGGCTGGGCCGGTGTGGGTCACGGATGAGACGTTGGCGGATGGGTTGCAGGTGTATGTGCGGATCTCTCAGCCGTTTTGATGGTGTGGTTGGGGATTGGGGAGGGCTGGTCGTCCCAGACCAAGCAACCTACCCTTCCAAAACCACCTTGATCGAGCCGGGCTGCGTGGCCTGCTGGAGCGCTTCTACCCCGTCACAGAGATCTGCCCGTCCCGTGATCAGGGGACGGGGATCCACTGCGCCGGTCTCCAGCAACCGCAGCGCCGGCTCAAATGGCCCACATCGAGAGCCGATGACGGTGACCTCATCAATCACCCACGCCGTCGGACTGACCGGCAGCGGGTCATGCACCGTCGTCTTCAGCACGATGCGACCGCCGGGCCGAACCAGTCGAGAAGCAAGCCCCATCCCAACCGGCGAGCCCGTGCAGTCCACCACCACGTCTGCTCCGGGAGCCACTTCGTCAGGATGAGCGGTCTCAATGCCATCCGGCAGCAGGTCGCGCTTCACCGCCGTCCGGCTCACCCCAACCACCGCCGCGCCAGTCAGCGCCAGCACCCGGGCACACAGCTGCCCCAGCCGTCCCAGTCCCAGCACCACGACCCGGTCTGTGGGTCGGATGTGGGTCTGCTGAAGGATCTGCAGCGCCGCCGCCAGGGGCTCGACGAACACCGCGCAGTCATCAGGCACCCCATCAGGCACCACGCAGAGGTTGTCCACCGGCAGGCTGAGTCGCTCCGCAAACGCACCGTCTCGACCGACAATCCCGAGGACCGTGCGCTGCGGACAGTGGGTGAGCCGGCCTGCGAGACAGGTGGGACACACCCGGCACGGGCAGTTGATCTCCCCGACCACCCGCCGACCGATCAGGTCGGGATCCGGCGCATCCTCGACCACGCCCACCCACTCATGCCCGAGCACCCCGGTGAACCCCATGTACCCGGCGACCAGCTCCAGGTCGGTCGCACAGATCCCGCCCAGAGACAGCCGGATGCGAGCCTCTCCGAGGATCATGGGTTCGGGGTGATCGGTGGTGAACCGGGGGCCGTCTTTGGTGAGGATGAGAGCGCGCATGTTGGCCACCTATCCCGACGGATCGACCGCTGAGATGCCGCGCGCGACGGCTCAGGGCAGCACCGCATCCACGCACTCCGACGACGGGTAGCTTTTCAGCATGCCTTCACGCCTCAAGACGCTCGCCCTCGGCCTCATCGCCATCCCGGTCGCCGGATTCCTTGCCATCTCGGCCTATACCCCCAGCACCGATGCCTGGTACGAGGCCCGGATTGCGGACTGGTCCGATGGCACCACCCCAGACAGCTACATGGAGATGCGACAGCTCAACCCGGAGTGGGACTTCATGGCCCGCACCTTCCTCGCCCTGACCCTCGCCGAGCACGCCCTGGCAGACCCCACCGAGGCCCCCCGAGCCATCGCCACCCTCGATGCCATCATCACCGACACCCTCGCTGCTGAGGCCGATCATGGGGCGAAGTGGTATCTCCTGCCCTACGCCGACCGCGCCGACTTCGAGGGCGAGGGGCGCAGCCTGTTCGTCGACGGAGAGATCCTGGTGATGCTCGGTGCCCGGCGTCTTATCGCGGACGACGCCTGGCAGGTGGAGATGGCTCAGCGGGCTGCGATCGTCACCGAGAGCCTCGGAGCGGCCTCGGACCTGCCCATCGCCGAGAGCTACCCCGACGAGGGCTGGATGTTCTGCCACGCCATGGCGATGATCGGCCTGCGCATGCACGAAGTCCTCGACGGCGCCGATCACAGCGCGCTGACCGCCCGCTGGGTGGAGACGGCTCGATCTGACCTCGTCCACCCCGAGACCGGCCTGATGGTCAGCGAGTTCGACATGAAGGGCCGGGCCATGGACGGTCCTGAGGGCAGCAGCATCTGGCTGTCGGTGGTCGGCATGCAGCTGCTCGACCCCGAATTCGCCCAGGCACAATACGACCTCGCGGAGGAGAGCCTCGGCGGGCAGGTCCTCGGCATGGGCTATGCCCGGGAGTGGCCGGCAGATCACCGTGGCCCGATCGACATCGACAGCGGTCCCCTCGTCCCAATCATCGACGCCTCCGCCTCCTCATCCGGGTTCGCCCTGCTGGCCTCCAGTGCGTTCGAGAGCCGGGCCTGGAACCGTCAGCTTCGGCGTGCACTGGGGGCGGCGTTTCTGGCCATGAAGATCGATCCGTCGCTGGAAGCTGCGGCGGACAATCCGGTCGGTCAGGGGGTGGTCCTGTGGGGGCTGTCGTTTGGACCGGTGTGGGAGCGGCTGAGCAGTGAGGCGGTCACCGCAGACGCCGGCTGACCGCTACTCTCCGCCGATGTAGCTGCCGATCACCTGCGCGGCGACCAGACAGGGCCCCGACCAGCCGAGCACAAGCCCCTCAAGGTAGACCTCCTCTACAGCCTGAGCCTCCAGCTCCAGCTCGACCGGGGTTCCTTCCCAATCGATAGTGCCAAACGCCACAATCTCCGGCCCGTCCTGAGAGCCGGTGATGCTGCCGAAGCCGGTGTGGAAGATGAGGTCGGTGCCATCACGGAGCAGCTCTACCTCAAGTGTGGCCTCTGTGGTCCCGCCGAGATCGACATCAGAGCAGTCGCCGTGCAGGTCTGGAGCCGACAGCTCAATGAGCCAGGTCCCAGATCGAACCCCCCGAATCTCCGACGGGTCTTCCCAGTCTTCCCGGTCCTCCCAGTCATCCTCGGCTTCCCACTCGTCATAATCATGGCCACCGCCCTGGCTGTGATCGTGCCTGTGGTGGGGGACCAGGATGCAGCCTGCGAGCAGGACCGCAGGCAGGATGATCAGTGTGCGCATGAAGACCTCCAGTGGGGGCTCTGATTGTAGACCTGGATTGTGTCCGCTGCACAGCGAAGTCGAGCACCAGTCAGAGCTTCGGACGTTGTCCGTGCGCTCTTCCCCGTGCACCTTTTTTCAGAATGGGGGATTCTCCCCCAATCCCCTCGCTTCGCGCTGGCGTCCTCTTCAACAGACTGTCCACCAGAAGGGTTCCAAATGACTGGTGCCCGAAGTCGAGCAGGCAAATCAGAGGCGCTGTATCTTCTGGGAAGACTCATCATTTCCACAGGAGTCCGAATAATGGAGAGCCTGATCCGCCTGTGGACGCTGGCGATGGGCAACCTGCCGGAGTGGCCCGAGCCGGACCGGGACAACCGACTGCTGATGATGGTCGGCCTCTTCGCCTGCGCAGCGCTCTACCTGGCGAACGAGCACCCTGCCCGGGGCGGCCCGATGTTCTATGGCGTCTGGCGAATGGTGATGTTTGGCGGGATCCCGCTGCTGGGGCTGTCGATCTGGTCTGCGGCAGCCCGAGGTGGCTCCCGGCTCGGCGCAGCGGGGGTGGGTCTGCTCCTGTCCATTCCCGTATCGATGCGCCTGCTGGAAGGTCCAGAGGTCTTCAAGGTCACCCCCACCCTGTTCTTGCCTGGTCTGATCGCGATGGTGCTCGCCCTGTTCGTGGTGTCTCGCAGCGAGGAGACCCTGGAGAGTTGGGGGCTGACGCTGGGGGACTGGCGCTGGTGGGCACCGCGGACGGCCGTCTTTGGAGGGCTCGTCCTGGTCGGGGTTGCTGCGGCCATGACCGTGAGCGAGGACCTGGCGAGCTTCTACCCGGCCTACAAGCCCGCCCAGACCGACTTTGCCATGCTGCTGAGGAAGCAGCTCGGTCTGGGACTGGACTTCGTCGGCTGGGAGCTGCTGTTTCGAGGCTTCCTGCTGTTCGGCATCGCTCGGCGGGGGGATGCATGGGTCGCCATCTGGCTGCAGTGCATCCCGTTCTTCCTCCTCCACAGCGAAAAGCCCGAGCTTGAGCTGCTGCTGTCGCTGCCCGGGGGGCTCATCGCCGGGTGGTTCTCTCTGCGGTCCCGCTCGTTTGTGCCGCTCCTGCTGCTGCACTGTCTGCAGATGTGGGCGGTGAACTTCATCGGGTTCGCGATGCGGGCCTGATCCCTGGCGGTGATATGCTTTCGCGATGCCTCACATCCACAATGTCCAGATTTACTACGAAGACACCGACTTCTCCGGCGTCGTCTACCATGCGAACTACCTGAAGTACTTCGAGCGTGCTCGAGAGCACATGCTCGGGGTGGACCGACTGGTCTCGCTGTTTAAGGAGACGGGGATCGGGTTTGTGGTCTACAAGGTCGAGGTGACCTTTCGCGAGGGTGCGGTGCACGGAGACCGGCTGGAGGTCCGCACCGTCGCACAGGCTGCCAGCGCCTACCGCATCGTCTTCGACCAGAGCGTGTGGCGACCCGATGGCACTCGCGCCATGGTTGAGGGAGAGGTCCACCTTGCCTGCGTGGATGGCAACCAGAAGCTGGTACCGGTACCTGTAGCGATCATTGCAGATCTCAAGGCACTGGAGTGAACTCACGGTGGCCTGTGAGAACCATCCGGCGCTCTGAGGTGTTCAGGACGGTCCTTTGAGCTTGCGGTGGGTGGTAAGTGAGCGGGTGTCATGCTGGGGGGTTGCAGGGGGAGCGGGGACTGGAGGTGAGCGCAGCGAGCCGTAAAGAGTGCAGCCCCCCTTGAGCGCAGCGCCATAAGCGGGCCGTCAGGCCAGTGTTGGTGCGGAGTGGCCAGAAAAAGCATGGCGCCGACGATGGCGTACCTCGGGCCATGGGTGAGGGAGCACCCTTCGGAATCGAGAGCCACGAGGCTGAGAAGCCAACGGCGAGCAGTCCAGGTCGGCACTATCAAAAGCAGAGATGGGCGAAGCCTTGAAGGACGGCGGTGATTCCAACCCCGTCTCCGTCCTTGGGCGCTGATCGCTACGGGTCCCCTCCGCGGTCGCAGCTCCGTTGTGCGAGTGCCGGCTCTAGCCGCCTCTGCGAGTGCCCGCTCCAGCGGCTTCGCCTCTCACTCCCTGTCGGCGCCCACTCTTGTGCGACTGCCCACATCTCCAGCCTCGGGTCGCTTGCTGCCTCCGGGGCCGCCAGAGAATCTGGCGTGGACTAGGGGCGTCCCCGACTGAGGGCGTCCCCCGGCCCTCCGACACGGCCCACTCCGGGTGCCCCTTGCGCGCGCCCGGGCGAACTGAGACTCCAGACAAGGCGATCCAAAACAATACAATCAACAAAATTAGGGAGGAAGGCAGCCACCTGACCGGCTTCGTCGGACTCACCCCGTCCCCGTGCCTCACCACGAA
>JBLHNG010000102.1:0-15125 GCA_047621685.1 Myxococcota bacterium
AGTTGCCGCTCAGCCGCGACAGCGCGCCTTCGTCTGCGGCGATCGCTTTCTGGACCTCGTTCTTGACGATGTCCTCGTACTCCTTCTTCACCACCCCCAGCAGGTCGCGGTAGTGCTTCTTGAGAGCCTCGTCGGCGATGAGGGAGTGGTTCTTCAGCCCGCTCTCCAGCTCATTGAGAACCATGAACGGGTTGATGCAGGTCGAGCCCGACTCGCGCACCAGGGCGTTTGAGATCTTGTCCTGGATGTAGCGGGGTGAGATGCCCTCCAGGCCCTCCCGGTTGGCGGTCTTGCGCAGCTCCTTGACGTTGTCCTCGGTGTACCCGGGCAGGGTCTTGCCGTCGTAGAGCTTGAGCTTCTGGCTCAGGGTCAGGTTGTGCTTCTTGGGCTGCTCCAAGCGGGTGAGCACCGCCCACATCGCGGCCATCTCCAGGGTGTGCGGCGCGATGTGAAGGCTGACCCGGCGGGCGTTGAAGTCCTTCTTGTAGATCTGCGTCTCGGCCTTGAGCTTGGTGATGTAGGGCACGTCGATCTTGATCGTGCGATCCCGCAGCGCCTCCATGAACTCGTTGCTCTGGAGCTTCTTGTACTCCGGCTCGTTGGTGTGCCCGAGGATGACCTGATCGATGGCAGTCTGGGCGAACTTCTTGGGCTTGATGACGTGCTCCTGGCTCGCACCGAGCAGGTCATAGAGGAACGCCACGTCGAGCTTGAGGACCTCAACAAACTCGATGATGCCCCGGTTGGCGACACAGAACTCGCCGTCGAAGTTGAACGCCCGGGGGTCGGAGTCGCTGCCGTAGATCGCGATCTTGCGGTAGTTGATGTCTCCGGTCAGCTCGGTGGAGTCCTGGTTCTTCTCGTCCTTGGGCTGGAAGGTTCCGATGCCGACCCGGTCGCGCTCAGACAGCACCATGCGGCGGACCCGGATGCGCCCGATGAGCTGCGTCCAGTCACCGCCGACCTCACTCATGGTCTGCTTGAACAGGAACCGGCTGACCGGATCGAGGTCGCCCTCCATGCGGATCGGGTAGCCGTCGTTGCCCTCGTTGAGCTTTGCGAGCACCGCCTCACGGAGCTCGATGGGGATGAGCTTGAGGGGGTCCTCGTTGAGCGGGGAGGGCACGATCTCGCCGTCGGGCATCTCCCAGGAGAAGGTGTAGAGCCGACCTTCCGGCTGGCGGGAGTACCACTCCAGGCCCTTCTTCATCAGCCGCACGATGGTCGACTTCGCACTGCCGACTGGTCCATGCAGCAGGATGACCCGCTTCTCAGTGCCGTAGCCCAGCGCAGCACTCTTGAGGACGTTGACCAGCTTGACGAGGTGGACGTCGATCCCGAAGACGGCGTCCTTGCCGTTGTTGAGCGGGTCGTCGAAGAACGTGTAGCGCACGATCTTCTTCTTGTACTCGGTGTAGGTCGTGAACCCAAAGTGCATGATCAGATCGTAGAGGCGCTGGTAGGCATTTCGAGCGACGCGAGGGTCGGCGCGCACAATGTCGAGGTAATCTCCGAAGGATCCTTCCCAGTTGTGATCCTGGTATGTGGTGACATCCTGGAGACCAGCGATCATGTCTATGATGTTGTTTGAAGCTTCAGAACCGTTGCTTCTATTGAGCAGCTCTTTCGCACTCATGCATGGCCTCCCGGGGCAGTGATGGAGAATTCCTTCATCGAATGAACTACCCTCAATCTTGACGTATTCCAATCGCCATGTCATAACTGTCCGTTTCCGATTTTGATAATGGTTGTAAGATTCAGGACTGAAGTGAATGCGGCAGGAGCCGTGACGAGCGGGATAGGGGGCTGACCATGCGGCTGGCGGATCGGTACACCTCTGCGGCGTGGATGACCCGGGAGGCCGAGGGGCTCTGGCCCCGGGCGTGGCTGCTGGCCGGGGTGGCGCTCGACGTCTCCCAACCCAACCAGCGCATGCGGTTCGACATCGGGGGCGAGCCGCTGATCATCGCTCGGGACGGGGAGGGGATCCTCCGGGCGTTCTACAACGTCTGCCCCCACCGCGGACACCAGCTGTGCGAGCAGCGGCTGGGTCGTGGCGGGCTGCGCTGCCCCTACCACCACTGGAGCTTCGACCTCACCGGCACCCTCCGCGCCCGTCCCGACGACGACCACTTCACCACCCGCCCCGGTCTGACTTCGATTCGCTGCGAGGAAGCCGCCGGGCTCGTCTGGGTGTGCATGGATCCGCAGACCCCGCCGCTGTCAGAGTGGCTCGGTCCGGTGCTGCCCTGGCTGGCGGCCTACCGGGTCGAGACCATGTCCCTGACCGACGAGGTCACCATGCCGACCGCGGGCAACTGGAAGCTCACGCTCGACGCCAACAACGAGCACTACCACCTCCACACCATCCACCCCGAGCTGCTCGGCATGATCGACGACACCGCGGTCACCACCGAGCTGATCCCACCCCACGGGCGCATGCGGGTTCCGGTCGGAGTGCCCAGCGGACGGCGGGGAGTCCATGTGCCTGATCCAGGCCGCGCCGCCGAGCAGCGCGCACGCCTCACGAGTCAGGGCATCGACGTCTCCAGCCTCTCCGACGCCCAGCTCGTCGAGAACCAGATGCTCTACGTCTTCCCCAACCTCCAGCTCAACTGCTACCCCGACCGCCTCCAGATCTTCCGCCACCGCCCCCACGAAACCGATCCCGCTCGCGGCTACTTCGACCGGCTCGTGCTCACCGCCACCGCCGACGATCTCCCCGTTCGTCAGACCCACCACCGCACCCTCGATCCAGACACCGGCAGCCTCGGCGCGGTCATCGACGCCGACCTCGTCGCAGTGCGCTCCCTCCAGCGAGGGCTGTCGAGTCGCGGGTTCACCGGCCCCCACTTTGGCCGCAGCGAGTCCCTCATCGCGATGATGCATGCCACCCTCACTCAGTGGCTGAGCGACCCGGTCGGATAGACTCCGCACATGGCTGCGCCGACCCGCTACCAGGTGAGCGTCACGTTCACAGACGAGTGCAACATGCGCTGCGTCTACTGCACGACTGCCAAGCGCAAGGTCTTCATCACCCCGGCCCTTGTTGACAGGGTGCTGCTGCTCCTTGACCGCACCGCGCCCGCCAGCCTCGACCTCAACTTCCACGGCGGCGAGCCCACCCTGGTCTGGGATCAGGTCCAGCGCCTCAACGCCGGGCTCATCACCATCGGTGCAGACCGACGCATCTCGCGGAACCTCTGTACGAACGGCACCCACCTCGACGCGACCCGGGCGGCGTTCCTCAAGGAAAACGGCTTCGACGTCCGGGTCAGCATCGACGGCCGCAAGTCCAGCCACACCCGGTTCCGGTTCGGCAGAGACCGCAAGAACCCCGAGACCAGCGCGGACCTCTACGACCGCACCCTCGCCGGCCTGCGCGCCCTCATCGCCGCAGACGTCTCCACTGCCGCCAACATGGTCGTCACTGCCGAGACGGTCGGCTCGCTGCTCTCCAATGCGGTGTTCCTCATCCGACAGGGCCTCATCCACCTCGTCATCTCCCCGGTGGTCGGCATGCCCTGGCCCGACGAAGCCCTGCTGATGTTCGACGCCCAGCTCCGCGGCATGACCCCGATCTGGCAGAAGTGGATGGCTCGGGTCTCCCCCCGACGCCACGAGGATCTCCGGCGCAGCATCCTCTCCGAGATCGATCGTGCGGCGTACTGCATCGGCGAGCGCATGAACCAGCCCGGCGCCCGGGTCCTGGTCATCGGACCCGACGGCCGCATCTTCGGCGACGAGCCCGATGTGCGCACCGACAAGGCCCTGGTCATTGGCCACGTCAATGAGATCGAGGACTTCACCGAGCTGCCCGCGCTGCCTCGGACCGCGTTCCAGCTGATGTACGACCGGGAGTTCTACGCCCCCCACGTCTTGCGGGATGTCCGCCGCACCCACCGACTCCTCCGCAAGCGACTGAGTGAGATGTACGCGGTGCTGTTCCCCCACCAAGCGATGGTCATCGACCGGAGTGCTGGGTGAGCATCTCGCAGCCCGACCGCATCCCGCATCCTCCCGGCGATGTGCTGATGGACTACGTGCTCACCCCGTACAGCCCCCGCACCGACCCGACCGGGCGGCTGCACTCCGCCTCGCTGCTGCGCCACTTCCTGCGCAGTCACGGCATGCTCGCTGATGTCTGGCCGATCATCGAGCGACTCGGTGAGCACCTCGGGGCTGGGCAGACGGTCTGGGGAATCAAGGTCGATGCGGCGGGAAACACAGGCATCGAGCTGTACTTCTACAACCACTGTGCCAATGCGCCGGGCAGCCTGATGTCGGTGACCGCCCTGTGCGCGGTGCTGTCGGACCTCATCACCATCCCCGACCAGCTCGACGAGTCGCTGCCCTACCTGATGTGCAGCCTGGAGCTGGACGCCGCCCGCCTGACCGCCCGACGCAGCGAGGGCTTCCGCATCTACCTGCCCGGCACCCGCAGCGAGGATGGCCACGACGGCATCTCCTATGTGGTGGGTGATCGAGAGCTGGTCCGGGAGAACCGCTACAGCTTCTTCGACGCCGCCACCGAGCTTGACGGAGTCACCCGGTGCATGGAGACCTCGCTGCATGGCGCCAACGATCGGGCCGTCCTGCTCCACCCCCGGTTCACCCAATGCCACACCATCTGCTACGCCGAGAAGCGCCTGACGGACGCGCTCTACTTCTCGCGGATCTCCACGCCGCTGCTCGGGGTGTTCGCCCGGGCCTACCTGCCGGGTCCGCTGGCGAAGACCATCACCGAGCACGCCGCAGACCTCGCCCACCTCTGCTGGGATGTCGGCTACGACTTCCAGCGCCGCCCCACCTCCCAGTCGAGCCGGATCGTAAAGGCTGGCATCTACGGGTACGTTTAGGCCATGCCTGATCTCCAGTTTGAGCCGGACGCCCGGTTTGCCCTGTCCAGAGACAAGATGGACGAGATGCCGATGGCGCCAGAGGACAGCATCATCCTGGTGTTGACCTACCGCTGCAACAGCCGGTGCCGGTTCTGCATCATTGAGTCCGAGATCGTCGCCGGTCTGCCGGACACCTCCCGCCGGGACGTGGCGGTGGTGCTCAACCACAACAAGAAGTCCGGCCAGTTCAAGCGCCTCATCCTCACCGGTGCCGAGGTCACCCTCCGGCCCGACCTCGCCGAGATCGCTCAGGTCGCGACCACGACCGGGCGGTTTGAGACGGTCCGCATCCAGACCAACGCCCGTCGGCTTCGAGACGCTGAGTACACCGCCGGGCTCGTGGCTGCGGGCATCACCGAGTACTTCGTCTCCATCCACGCCCACACGCCCGCCCTCGACCGCCAGATCACCCGCTCCTCGCGCAGCTTTGAGGAGATGAAGGCCGGTGTGTCGCAGCTCCAGGCAGTCGGGGCAAGCATCATCGCCAACACCGTCATCTGCCGCTCCAACGTCAGCCACCTCCCCGACATCGCCAGCTTCATCCTCGCCATGGGCATCACCGAGCTGAACTTCTGGTCGTTTTTGGAGCTGGAGGGTGCGGACCAGACTGCAGAGCTGATCCCGCTGTCAGTGAGCCTGCCGCTGCTGATGGAGGCGCTCGACCGGGTCAAGGCCGCCGGGCAGAAGGCCACCGTCAAGTGGATGCCCCGCTGTCTGCTCGGTCGGCACGCCGACTGCCTCGACAACCACCAGCCGCACATGTTCATCCACGACAAGTTCCAGGCCCGGCTCAACCAGAGCTTCGAGTTCCGCTGCCCCCACGAGCGCACCTGCACCCACTTCCGCAACGGCTGTGACGGGCTGCACCAGCGCTACATCGAGGTCTTCGGTGATGAGTCCGAGCGGCTCACACCCCACCTCGGCACGGTGTAGACGACCGCAGCGGTGACCTGTCCGCCGACCAGCCTCGCCCCGATGCTGGTGATCGGGGTGTCATGGCTCAGGCCAAGAGGCGGGGGCTGGCCGGTGAGGGTGTGCCAGTTCTGCCAGGCTGATGGCGCCTGCTCAGGGTGGGTCTGGTAGGGGTAGCAGCGGTAGACCTTGATGCTGTCATCACCGCCCCGACGCTGGAGGATGTGACCGTGGGTGTCCGGTCGAAGCACCTCGGGGACTGCCCAGGAAGCTGGCAGGGCTTTGGAGCCGGGCAGGGTGAGGTGGTAGCGCTTGAGCCGGGTGGCCCCAGCCCTGTCGAAGTCGATTGCGAGGATGTAGGGCGCACCGATTGCGATGGGCGGGGGGAGGGGGAGGTCGAGGGCTTTGGCGGTCTTCTCCCACAACGCATCCAGCTCGGTGGGGGGGAAGAACCGATCCAGCTCCTCAATGTAGAGGGTGCCGGTGAGCTGGTCCGCCTCAGCCTCCAGCCCGATGATCCAGCTCCCCCGCTCGCCCTCAATCAGCGGACTCAGCGCCCGCAGCCAGCCCAGCGAGAAGCCCATCGCCTTGAGCGCCAGGGCAATGCGGAGACGAAAGCGGACGCTGCGCTGGCGGGGGTTGTAGGACACCAGCACGCCCTGTCCATCCTCACCGGGGCGGATCCCCACTGCGACCCCGATCTCGGGGCGGGCGTCTGGGACGGCGATGCGTCGGAGGAAGGGGGTCGACCAGGGCAGGGGCTGCACGCGCATCCTCCAAGGCTCACGGTATCATCCGCCCATGTCTGAGACCCACACCATGGTGAGCCATCCGGGGAGCGGCAGCGCGCCGCTCCTCCGCACGCTGCCCGCTGATCAGCTCGCAGACCACGACCTCATCGGCGACCTGCTCGCGGGAACTCTCGGCGGGATTCTGGTCGAGGGCGTGTTCGCTCCGGCGCTGGCGGCGGGTGTCGTGGAGACCCTCCTGCATGCTCCCAGAGACAGCGGACCGGTGCGGGCACCACCGTTTCCCGGCATCAGCTACGGGGCGATTCTGGTGCTCTCTGAGCCGGATCTGGTCGAGTACCATCGGCGCGGGGAGGCCTTGCTGTCGGTCCTGACAGCCGCCGGATTGCCGCTGGTTGAGCAGCTCTCGGCGATGCTGACGAAGCTGAGCGGCGGCCAGGTCGTGCTCACTCCGCCCGAGGCGCCCACCCCGCTGACGATTCGGGTGTTTGAGTCCGGCGACGGGGTCGGGGTCCACAGCGAGCGCGACGACTGGCCGAGCATGACCGGGCTGCGGAGACGCATCCTCGGAGAGACGCAGCTGTCCTGCTACACCCCGCTGCGCCAGACCGCAGGCGGCGCGCTCCACCTCTACCACCGCCCCCCGCCGGGCTTCGCGCCAGAGATCGGCGGGATGCCAGACGATGCGGCTGCCGAGGCCCTCGCCCGGTTCGGGTTCACCGAGATCCGCCCAGCGGTCGGGGACCTGCTGATCTTTGACGGCGGACGCTACAACCACCGGGTGCTGCCGGCTCAGCAGGGGCAGCGCTGGACCGCGGGCGCCTTCCTCGCACAGGGCCGAGACGGTCAGCGGTATGCTTGGAGCTGATGTCCTCTACCCTCCCCGACATCCGGTGGCAGAGCCGACTGGATCCCGCCGCCACGCAGGCCCGACAGCAGGGGCGGCTCCTGGTCGTGATGGGGCTGCTCAATGGCATGGGCGACGACGACGCCTGGTGAGCAGCGGGTAGCTTGACGAGGGCGGTCGCCTTCGCTGATCCAGATGTCGCTGACCTCATCAACCGCCGCTTCGTCGCAGTCCGGGTGGCCCTCTGGCATCGGGGGCCAGCGACGGTCAGCGATGTGGATCGCGTCCGGCTCGACGCGCTGGGCTTCGTGGCGACGGACCGGCTGCCCCGGGTGCCGGACATCCTGGTGCTCGACGCCGACCTGAAGCTGGTGGGCCGCACCTGGAGCTTCGCCGATGCCGACGCCGTGCTGGCGTTCTTGTCCGCTGCGGTCGGTGAGGAGCCCCGGCGCACCGCACTCGGCACCGACCCGGCGGGGGAGTCGCTGCGTGCGCTGTGGGCCGCTCCGGCATCGCTTCAGGAGGTCACGGAGTGGCACACCCAGCACAGCACCTCTCACCCCCACCTCGCTCCGGTCGCCGCCCTGCTCCACGGAGAGGCCCTGGCGCGAGACGGTCAGGTCGCGGCATCTCAGGCGATCTTTGAGTCGATCCTGGTGCAGTGGCCGGACTCTCCCGTCGCACACCGCGCCCGGTTCCATGGGTTGAACTTCGACATCTGGCCCGTGCAGCCCCTGCCCGAGGTTCGCTCCAGCACCCCGCCGCCGACTCCCCGGTGGGTCGGTGATCTCCAGAGCAGAGCGCCCCGGGTGCTCACCGAGCCTGACGTCGTGGTCTGCCCCCGCGGCATGGCCTTCCGCTCCATCCCGGCGGGTCGGTTCACCATGGGAACCGACGAGCCCCGGTTTCCCCGAGAGGGACCCGCCCGCTCGGTGGTGATCTCTCGGCCGTACTTCATCGGTGCCTGGCCGGTGACCCGGGCGGTGTGGATGCAGTTTGAGCCGGATCGCTGGCCTGGACTCACTGCGGACAGCCCGGAGGCATGGTGTCCGGCGCTGGGGGTGTCGTTGGTGGACTGCCTGCGACTCATCAACCACCTCAACCGCCAGGGAGACTGGCGGTATCGGCTGCCGACCGAGGCGGAGTGGGCGAGGGCTGCGGCTGGCGATGTGGACACCCGGTTCCCCTGGGGCGATGAGGCGGATCCCGACCTCTGCAACCTCCACCGCGCCGAGCCGGTGCCCGTCGCCTGCTACCCGCCCAACGGATTCGGCCTCTACGACGTCATCGGCAACGGCCTGGAGTGGGTCGCCGATGTCTTCATCGAGGATGCCCTGGCCCGGATGGAAGACGGGGCGGTTGATCCGTTCGTCGACGACAACCATCCCGGGGTGCTGCAGCGGGGCCTGCGGGTGCAGCGCAGCATGTTCCCCGCTCCCCGGCGTCTGCTGAGCCTGCTCGGGGATCGGTTCTCTCGGACCTATGGCCTCGAAGACCAGAGCTTCGGCGGACGGGGACTGCGGCTGGTGGGCATTCCCCCCGAGTAGCTACGCACGCCGAGACAGCTTGAGGTTTCGCCAGACGTGGGGGTGGAGCAGGGCGAGCACCGTGAGGATCTCCAGCCGACCGATCCACATCGCGGCGAACAGCAGCCCCCGGCTCAGCGGGGTGAACCCGGCGAAGCTCCCCATCGGTCCGGCCTCACCAAACCCGGGGCCGACGTTGCCCAGGCACGCCAGCGCTGCGGAGAAGCCGAGCACCAGATCGCCTTCGATGATCACCAGGACCAGCCCGAGGCCGAGGTAGCCGAACAGATACAGGCAGACCAGGGTGAACACCGGTCGCATGATCGCGGCGGGCACTGCGGCGTGGTTGTAGAGCAGCGGCAGCACTGCCCGAGGGTGGAGGACCTGCTTGAACTCTCGCAGGATGTGTCGGGCGACGAGCAGATAGCGCACGCACTTCGGCCCCCCGGCAGCGGACCCCGCGCAGCCGCCAATGACCATGATGCACACCAGGATCGCCTTTGCCGAGTCGCTCCACGCGTTGAAGTCCACGCTGGCGAAGCCGGTGGAGGAGCCGAGGCTGGTGATCTGAAACGCGGCGAGCCGCAGCGCATCGGCGCTCAGCACGCCATCCCCGGTCAGCACCAACGACAATGCGACGATGCAGACGAAGGTCGCGCTGAGGTAGAGCAGGAACTCTCCGTCCCGAAAGAAGCCCAGCAGCTCCCCGGTGTAGACCTTGAGCTGGAGCGGGTAGCTGGCACCGGAGAGGAACATGAAGACCACCAGGACCCACTCAATGCCCGGGCTGTGGTAGCCGAGGATCGACTCCCCATTTGGAGAGAACCCACCGGCGGCGAGGGTGGTCATGCTGTGGCAGACGGCCTCGAACAGGCTCATGCCGAACACCATCAACAGCACTGCACAGATCCCGGTCAGCACCACATACAGCAGCCACAGCCATCGAGCGGCCTGCTTGACCTGCGGGGTGACCGCCTCTGAAGGGGCTGAGGAGGCCTCGGCGAAGAAGATCTGCCGTCCGGCGATGCCCAGCCGGGGCAGGACCACCACGAACAGGGCGATGATCCCCAACCCCCCGACCCACTGGGTCATCGCCCGCCCCAGGAAGAACGCCCGGGGCTGGTCGAAGTCGGTCAGGATGGTCGCCCCGGTGGTCGTCAGGCCGCTCATTGACTCGAACAGGGCGTTGAGGAGGGTGAGTCCGTGGAAGAGATAGGGCACCGCACTGATCATCGACAGCGCGAGCCAGGACAGCGCGACGATCGCGAGGGCCTCCGCCCGGAACAGCACCCGGGGTCGGGTGAAGCCCATGCTCGCCAGCGCTCCGACGCCCCAGCACAGCCCCCCGGCGACCGCAAACGACAGCGCCGAGAGGTTGTCGCCGTCAAAGAGGGCAAGCAGCAGGGGCAGGGCAAAGGCCACCGAGAAGCTCCGTAGGAGCTGCCCGATGACCGAGGAGACGAGCAGGATTCGCATCAGTCTGCGGCGGGTCGGGGTGGGTTGAGGTACAGCGCGAGGCTCTTCTCCTCGTCTTCTGGTGAGCAGAAGACGAACAGGTGGTCACCGGGGAGCAGGGTGGTGTTGCCCCGGGCGATGATCGTCTCTCGGCCTCGAACGATGGCGGCGACGAGCGTGAAGAGATCGGTGCGGATGTCCATCAGGGCGATGGGGATGTAGGAATCGGGGAGGGTCAGCTCCAGGACCTCGACGTCGCCGTGCTCAAACTCTGCGCGGATCTCCCGCCGGGGGTCGATGATGTCGCGGACCACGGTCCGGATCGCCGCGCCGTGGGCCGATCGCACCACGTCCACCCCGACCCGCTCGAACAGCTTCTCGTTGGACATCCGGTCGGCCCGGGTGATGATCCGGTTGACCCCGAGGCTCCGGGCCATCATCGAGACGAGCAGGTTCTTCTCGTCGTTGTTGGTCACCGCGACCAGGACCGGATCGGCGCCGACCTGCTCCTCTTCGAGCAGGTCCATGTCGCAGCCGTCGCCGTGGAGGACGAGGGTGCGGGGCAGCAGCGGTGCGATCTCTTCGCAGCGGGCGAGGTTGTTGTCGATGACCCGGGCGGACCACCCCGCAGCCTCCAGGCCCTGGGCGATCAGAAAGCCGACCACCCCGCCGCCGACGATGGTGGCAGCATGACGCTGCTTTCGGTGGGCCGGGACGCGGAGCTGCTCAGAGAGCATCGCCCGGACGCCGGCAGGGGTGCCGAGCACGGTGACCTTGTCGCCAGCCTGGACGTGGGTGTCTCCGTTGGGGATGGTGAGCTGCTCTCCGCGCCGAAGCAGGGTGAGGATGGCGTCTCGGGGCAGGGGGGTCTGCTTGATCGGGTAGCGGGTGATCGGGGCGCCTTCCTCGACGGCAAACCGAAGCACCGCGAGCTGATCGGTCAGCCGCGCGACATCCAGGGCGCCGGGGATGGTGATGATCTGGATGATCTCGGTGGCCAGCTGACCCCAGGGACGGACCACCACGTCGACCCCGAGGTAGAGGGCGAGGTCATCGTCGTTCTGGTCGGACTCGAAGAAGCCGGGCCGGGAGAGCAGGCAGATGGTGCGCTCGGCCCCGAGGTGTCGGGCAGCGAGGCAGGAGACGATGTTGACCTCGTCGTTGGTGCCGCAGGCGACAAACACCTTGCACCGATCGATCGCTGCGGACTTGAGCACATTCGGGGCGGAGGCGCGGCCGGGAATGTGCTGGATGTCCAGGGTGTCCAGCCTCGGAGAGCTCCAGTCGGCGGGGTGGATGAGGATGACCTGATGGCGAGCCATCAGGGACTCCGCGATGGTCAGTGCGACTTCATCATTGCCGGCGAGCAGGACGTACATAGGGGCGCCTACGTAACCGGTATAGTGATCCCGGCGGGAGGCCAGGTGGAGCTGAAGACCCTGGAGCGGGCGGATAGACGACGGATGTCTGAGGCCCTGAGGCGAGGGGAGCCGGTAGATCTGAATCTCTCCCGTCCCCCACCGCCTGATGTCCGCCTCGACGAGATCGCCCCGCTGTGCAGAAGCGTGCGCTCAGACAACCAGCGCCTTGTCGATGAGCTGTCCCGCGGTCGCGCCCCAGAGGCTCAGCCCGGCAGCGACATCCAGGTCACCGCGGTCATTCCGACCGCTGATGTGGTCCCCATCGGACTGGCCGCGCTGCTTGGTCAGGACGTCGCGGTTCGGGTGCTGGTGCTGTCCAACGGCGAGGGCGGTCCCCGCAGCATCCCCGGTGCTGACGTCTTGCGGGTGCCCTGGCGCGGACACGGCGCCACCCGACAGCTTGCGATCCCTCACATCACGGACCCCTACACCCTGCTGTGTGTCAACGACGCCATCCCGCTCGGCGCGGGCTTCGTGCGGACGTTGGTGGAGGCCCTGGAGGCGGGGAACTTCGATGCCGTCTATGCCCGGCAGATCCCCTGGCCCGACGCCGACCCGATCACCCGACGGCGCCTGCGCAAGTGGACCCCTGCCGGCCAGGAGGCGGTCAACGCCGAGCAGGTCGACCACGTCGCGGCGCTGTACCGCACCGAGACCCTCCGCCGCTTCCCGCTGCCTGATGTGCCGATCGCAGAGGATGCCGTGTGGTCGGTTGGCCGGCGCATCGGGTATGTGCCCGCCGCCCCCGTCCTGCACTCCCACCCCCGCAGTCCCCGGGCGCTGTTTCGCCGAAATCGGGCAATCCACACCCAGCTCGTCCGGCTCGGAAGGCCCGCGACCGTGCCGAGCCTGGGCCATGTCGTCGGGGCGATGCCCTCAATGATCCGGCCGACCATTCAGGGCGATCGGGGGGAGCTGTTCAACCAGGTCGCCGAGCTGCTGGGGCAGTGGCGCGGTGGTGTGAAGGGACGCCGGTGAGCCTGTCGGTGATCATCCCCACGGTGCAGG
This sequence comes from Myxococcota bacterium, assembly GCA_047621685.1. Lineage (GTDB taxonomy): Bacteria > Myxococcota_A > UBA796 > UBA796 > UBA796 > JAQXDW01. The sequence continues at coordinate 12,820 of JBLHNG010000102.1, forward strand.
TCGGCGCGCTGCTGGACCGCTGCCTGCGTGCCCTCGCTGAGCAGTCTCACCTCCCCGATGAGGTCATCGTCGTCATCGCCCACCCCGACAGCCCCGGGGTCGATGAGGGGGAGTGGCCGTGGCCACTGCGCATCCGGCGCTGCACAAGGCAGACTCACTACGGTGCGGCGGTCAACCTCGGCCTGTCCATGGCATCCGGGGCGGGGCTGGTCATCCTCAACGACGACACCCGCCCCCGACCCGGCTTCCTCGCCGCCCTCCACGCCGCCTGGTCCCACCACGGACCCGCCCTCTACCAGCCCCGCATCCACCTCCTCGCCAGCCCCAGGCGCCTGGACAACGTCGGCCACGGGCTGTTCTTCGACGGGTTCAACTGGGCACGGGGGCGAGATGCCGAAGACGGGGTAGAATTCGACACCGAGGGCACCGTCGGGGCGATCAGCGGGGCGGCGTTCCTCCTGCCCCGGGCAGTCTTCGATGTGCTGGGCGGCTTCGACACCAGCCTGGAGGCGTTCGGCGAGGATGTCGACCTCTCGCTGCGTGCAGTCCGAATGGGGATCCCGCTGCGCTACGTGCCTGACGCCCGGATCGAGCATGCGCTGGGGGCGAGCTATGGGCGATACAGCGCCCGGAAGCTCTACCTCATCGAGCGAAACCGGGTCCGGGTCGCCGTCCGGAGTCTGCCGGCCTCCGCAGTCCTCACCCTGCCGCTGTGGACCGGGCTGCGGTGGGCGACCATGGCCTCAGCGACCGTCGCAGGTCGGGGCTGGGGGGTGTCTGTTGGGGGAGCGGCGCGGGCCGCGGCGGTTGGGGGCGCCCTCGCCAGCGTCGTGCATCTCCCTGACGCCATGCGCAAGCGACGGGCGGACGCCGGGGGCTGGCAGCGCGGCGAGGTCAGCATGTGGCGTCACCTCATCACCGAGCGGGCACGGCTTCGGGATCTGCTGCGGCACCATGAGCCCGAGGCGGATCGATGATCCATGGAAAGCGGGTTGTGGTGGTGATGCCGGCCTACTTCGCCGAGGAGACCCTCGCGGAGACCCTGCAAGCCGTGCCGATGGATGTCGTCGATCGGGTCCTGCTCGTCGACGATGCCAGCACCGACGCCACTGCTGAGATCGCCCGGGGGCTCGGCATCCTCGCTGCGGTGCATCCCGAAAACCGCGGCTACGGCGGCAACCAGAAGACCTGCTACACCGCTGCCCTCGACGATGGGGCCGATGTGGTGGTCATGGTTCACCCCGACAACCAGTACGATCCTGGCCTCGTCCCGGCGATGGCCTCGATGATCGCGCTGGCCCGGTACGACATCGTCCTCGGCAGCCGGATGCACGGACGCGGTCCGCTCGACGGCGGCATGCCCCGCTACAAGTACGCCGCCAACCGTCTGCTCACCGCCACGGAGAACCGCATCACCGGGCGGCGGCTGTCGGAGTACCACACCGGCCTTCGCGCTTACAGCCGAGCCGCCCTTGAGGCCATCCCCTGGCAGCGCAATTCTGACGACTTTATCTTCGACAACCAGCTGCTGCTCCAGGCCATCCACCTCGACCTCGACATCGGCGAGCTGTCCTGTCCGGCCCGCTACTTCCCTGAGGCCTCCTCCATCAGCCTCCGCCGCTCGGTCGTCTACGGCCTCGGAGTGCTGCGGACCATGGGAGTCTGGCGCCTGCACCGGGCGGGGCTGGTCTCTTCGCCGCTGTTTGAGCAGGCTGACGGAGTCTGAGGGAAAGCGCGGGTCGAATCTGAGAAAGATCTGCCATCTCCTGGCAATCAGCTGTCAGATTAAACACACCGCCTGGAGGCCACCATGCTCACTCCCGTCATCCTCCTCATCACCTCCGAGGCCACCCGACGTCAGGAGCAGGCCGGGCGACTTCGTGGAAGCGGGTGCTGGGTGATCGCAGTGGATAGCGCAGTGGAGGCGCTTCGTCGGCAACGGAGCGATGCCCTGCCAGCGCTGGATCTTGTGCTCACGGATCCACACGTCGGTGGAGAGGACATTGCCGAGCTTCAGCGCGCAGACTTCGCCTGTCCGGTGCTCATCAGCGGCGCGAATCCGTCCTGGCCTGACCTCGTCCGTTGGGCGCTCCAGTCTGGCTCGGAAGCTCGGGCGGCAGGGTAGGGCTCGGAGGCGGGCGAGCTTCCCATTGAGGGAGGGCGGGCGGAGGCGGGCAGGTGGACTTGCCGCTGAGTTGGGGCAGCAGCAGCCGGCCGGAGGCGGGCGAGCTGACCAGCGTGGAGGCAGCCGGAGTCGGTCAGGTGGCTGCCTGACCATCAAGTTCGACAAGTGCCGGTCGTAGACG
>JBLHNG010000103.1:0-15113 GCA_047621685.1 Myxococcota bacterium
GATCCGTCCAGAGGACTCGCGCCCGGAAAAGATGGGGTCGTCCCAAAGGGACGAGGGAGTGGGGAAGATACTGCTTCCCCATCAAAAAAAGCAGCCTCGGTCATTGTTCCGGACAGTGTCCGGAACAATGACCGAGGCCTCACCGGGATGCTCACGGCTCCATCGTGGCCTTGGAGACGTCGAACAGGTAGACCTGATGGGCGGAGAGGTCGCTGCGGCTGACCGGGAGGCATCGGGTCCGGTCGGTGAACTTCAGGCATAAGGATCGTACAGTATCATCCTCAGGAATCGGGATTCCCGTCGGCGTGGATCCAAACGAGACACCCTCGAAGATGACCTCCCCCGGTGCCCCGGCGAGCACATCGACCTGCACCCCGGCAGATGCAGGCACGGCCTCGACGATCTCGGTGCTCGGGTCAGGCAGGGGGAGCGGCTCGGGGGGAGTGGCCTGGCGGTTGTAGAGCACACCCACTGAGAGCGCGAGCAGACCGAGGGCTGCAGCAGCATAGAGCGGAAGGTTGGAGCGGCTGTCAGAGAGCTTCAGCTCCCGGGTCGGGGTGGTCGGGAACGCCTGCCGGATCTCCTCCGGTGAGCGTGCTGGCTCGGTCCACTTGCCGTCTCCCAGCTCGTCCTCTCTCGACGAGTTGTTGGTGATGCCGCGCGCCTTGCTCCAGAGGGGCAGCTCCTCAGGGGGCACGGCAGGCGGAGGCTTCGGTGCGGCCACTGGACGCGGTGCGATGGGCTTTGGTGCTGCTCGGGGAGGGGGAGCAGTCGAGGCCAGCATCGACTTGGAGCGCGCGGGAGGGCGGGGAGACCGTGGTGCAGGCTCAGGAGTCTCGGGGATCGGGGCGATCACATCCGCCGGGATCATCTCGCGCAGGAACTTCGTCCGGGAACGCTCTCGTGCGGGCTCCTTCGGCGCGGGCTCGGGGGGATCCGGAAGCACAGCGATCTCGACGAGCGGCGGGGCCGGTGTCGGCTCTCGGAGGACCGCGATCGGCTCTCGGAGGACCGCGATCGGCTCTGGTTCAGGCTCGATGATGACCTCGACGGGCGGCTCCGGTGTCGGCTCCTCGACGGGAAGGTCGTCGCCCACGAGGTCGATCTCGGCCTCGGAGTAGAGCGCGGCGAAGGCCCCGGTCACATCGCCGAAGAACGGGTCGCTCTCCATGGCATGCCCTTCGGGGGCATCGAGATTGTCGGGTTCATTGAGGTCGTCGTCCTCGGACAGCGCTGCAGCGATTGGAGTGATCGGAGTGATCGGAGTGATCGGAGCAGGCACTTCCCTGGCGGAGGGGAGGGGGGCCTCCTCGCTCTCATCTTCTTCGCTGGTGTCCTCCTCGATCGGCATGACCGCTGTCGAGAACAGTGCTTCTTCAGCGGGCTCAGGCACCGTCAGCACCGGCGATGCGGGTATCGGCGAAGCGGGTGTCGGCGACTCCGGTATCGGCTCGACCTCTGAAAGGACCGCGATCGGCTCTGGTGACGCAGGGCTTGGCGCAATGTCGTCATTGACAGCCTCAGCCTCAGCCTCTGCCTCAGCCTCAGCCTCAGCCTCAGCCTCAGCCTCAGCCTCAGCCTCAGCCTCAGCCTCAGCCTCAGCCTCAGCCTCAGCCTCAGCCTCAGCCTCTGGCGGAGCCTCTACCTCTGGCGGAGCCTCTACCTCTGGCGGAGCCTCAGCCTCAGCCTCAGGCTCTACCTTTGGCGGAGCCTCTGGAGGTACATCCTCTGCTTCGGCCATCAGGACCTCGGACTCCGGCTCGGCTACCGACTCATCCTCTGCAGCGGACACCTCAGCAACGGGCTCATCCTCCGCAGCAGGCTCACCCGCTGCAGCAGGCGCTCCAGCAACGGGCTCCAGCTCCGGCTCTGGCTCCGGGACTTCCTCTCGAGCTGGAGCTTCCTCTGGCTCGGTGATGGCCTCGACCGGTTCCGAACTGATCGCTTCAGAAGGCGCCTCTGTGACGGTCTCTTCTGGCTCGTCCTCCACGGACTCATCCTCTGCCTCCAGCTCGTCCTCGGCTTCTGGCTCATCCTCCGCAGACTCATCCTCTGCTTCCGAAATGGGCTCCACGGATTCGAGCGGTGCTGGTATCGGCTCGATCTCAGGCTCCGGAAGGGCCGAGATCGGCTCGATCTCAGCCTTCGGAGGGACCGCGATCAGTTTCGGGACGGGCTCGGGCTCGGGCTCGACTTCAGGCACCGCGACCGGCGGAACATCCACAATTGCGAACTCTTCAGGCTCCAGCTTGACTGCAAGCGAGGCCGTCTCCAGGGTCGCCTCCTCCTCCTCCTCCTCCTCCTCCTCCTCCTCCTCCTCCTCTTCGAAGACCTCCTCCTCGGGAGGCACCGCCTCAACTCCCTCGCTCAGGCGCATCGACTCTCGCAGGTCGATCGTGTCGTCCAGCTCCTCGGCAAGCTCGAAGTCCTCGGAGGTGTCTTCTTCGTCCTCCAGGGCCTCAATCACCTCGGAGCGCGGCGGGAGGATCTGGTTGACGACCACACGAGCCGGGAAGAGGTTGGCGGGGGTCTCAGGCTCCAGGGCCGCGAGCAGGACCACCGGGGTGAGGACGCGGGGGGGCTCGGGCTGGGGGAGTGGCTTCGTTTTAGGTTTCGCATGAGGTTTCGCCTGAGGGGGCGGGAGCGGAGCCCGCGGTGGCACCAGCGGTCGGATCGCGGGCTGAACCCGTGGGGCGGTGTGAGAGACCCGGATCGCCTGATCCAGCGCCCACCCCTCACCGAGCGCCTCAACCAGCTCGGCCTCCCACTCCGGGTGGCGCGAGGCGATGGCGGACAGCGACTGTCGCACCGCACGTCCCGGGCTGAGCCGAAACCGTGCCCGCTCCTGCCTCAGCCCCATCATCAGCAGCGCAAGCCCCCCGTCAGGGAGGCGGGGGACCGCGATGGCATCGAAGATGGCGACGAGCTGACGACAGTCGATGGCCTGCGCGCCGGCCTCTGGATCCGGTTCCGGGGAGATCGCCTCAGACAGGGCGGGGCGGATGATGAGGTAGCCGTCTTCGTCGAGGCCGATGTGCTTCGGATGCAGCAGCCCGTGAGCGCCACCCTGCTCATGGAGCTCCGCGATGGCAGCAGAGAGGTGCCAGGTCAATCCGAGCGCACTTCCCGGGGTCAGCCGCCGGGCGAGGGCGGTCAGCGGCTCCGCAATCACACCGGGCACGACAACAAAGCCAATTCCGTCTTGTTCTCCCTGTTCGATCCCTGGAAACGGACCCCAGGTCGGAAGCGCGCGCAGGCTCTCCAGCATCGACACCGGACCGAGGAAGACATCGGCAACACCATTCTCACCTTCCGCCCGCCATCGTGCGACATTTGCGGCGGTGGCCGACAGGCGCTCCTGGAGCGTGAAGCCGGCGTAGGACTCTGAAGGCATGGGTGAGATTCTCCCGTCGGATGCTGCAGGGAGGGAGTATAGCGATAGGGGCTCCAGTAGCGTCTGGTTGTCCGAGCCGAGGTGGCCAGTTAGACACGCGCTTTACAAGAAGGCGGGCTGTGTCTCACGCCCCCCTCTCATGAATCTGGAACCTGAGGTTGTGATGAACCGCGTGGAAGCTGCTGTCAACGAGGGTCGCTGTGTACTCGCCATCGGCGGTCGTGCGCTGAAGAACCCAAACGTCCTGATGGAGCTGCGTCGTCGCCCGGTTCCGGCTGTGGCGTTGGGCGCTGATCCGGTCAACCCGGTGGGCAAACTCAGCGAAGAGGCCCTCGCCCCTGCGCTGGACAGGAAGGGTGGGATCATCGTGCTGGTCGAGCCGGAGGGCGCCATCGATGGTCGCGCACTCAGCGAGCTGGCTGAGCTGGTGAAGAAGGGCAAGAACAAGCCGAAGCTGTATGTCGCGGCGCGGGCGTTCAACCCGTTCGCCATGCCGATGTCGATGCGTCTGCTCAAGATCGAGCAGCTCAAGTCGCGTGCCCAGGACTTCGTCGCCTCTCTGCCGATGCCCCCGGCTCCGGCTGCTGCGGCATCGACGCCTGCTGGGCGCAAGAAGAAGAAGAAGAACGAGGCCGAGCGCATCCCGGCTCCCCAGGCCCTGCTCGTCGGTCGCGAGGAAGAGTCAGAGGCCCTCAAGGCTCTGCTGGCATCCGAGGGTGGTCCGATCGTCATGACCGGCCCCCCCGGCTCGGGTCGTCGCTGGCTGCTGGAGGCTGTGCTTGCTGAGAGCGACCTGGTCCGGCTTCCGGACTTCGGCATCGATCGCGGCTCTGGTGCGGACACCCTGGCCGCCATCGTCGGGCGTGCTGCGGCAGACGGCGGAGACTCCGGTCTCCTCGATGCCCTCACCGCCGCGAAGCGCTCCCCCGGTGACTCGCTCTCCCCGGCAGACCTCGCCGCGAAGTTCGTCGAGGCAATCAGCAGCGATGCGATGGCGGGCAAGGTGCTCATCGTCAACCACCTGCACCGCCTGCTCGACCGTCGGGACAGCAGCTTCTACCGCGAGGGTCGTCTGGAGATGATGCTCCGTGGCGCGCTGCTGTCACAGCCGAAGCTGCAGATCATCTTCGTCTCCGAGCGTGCCCCGACCTTCTACCGAGAGGGTCAGGCTGCTGGCATCCGTCGGTTCGAGATGATCGGGATCCGCGGCAAGGAACTGCACGCCTTGTTTGAGGCCTGGCATGTGCCAGAGTTCCCCCGTGCGCACTTCGGTCCGATCACCGAGCGCACCGGCGGTCACCCGATGTACGCCCGATTCCTCGCCCTGGCAGTCCGCAACGGCGAAGACATCGAGGACATCCTGGAGCGTCCGAAGTACCTCAAGGCCAGCGCCCCTGGCGACATGGAGCCCCTGGTCAAGCACCTCAAGAAGCTTGTCGCCAAGGTCGACGCCAAGCTGATGGAGAAGCTGTACCGGGTCGCCCTGTTCCGCGACAGCGTCAGCCCCGAGATCCTCCAGTACCTCGGCATCAACCGAAAGGAGCGCCTGACCCTGCTGTCTGAGGGTGTCCTGGAGCAGACCCCGCTGGCCGAGGGTCGTCGTTACTACGTCCACCCCCTCATCCTCACCCAGCTTCCCTACCGGAAGGTCAACGACTTCTCCACGATGGAAGAGATCGGTCGGGCCTTCCTCGGACAAGGCGACTCCGCAACGAAGCGAGAGGAGCACCTCAAGGCGCTCGCGTTCCGGCTGGAGGGCAACCGCCTGCTGGTCGACGCCCGCCGGGAGCGCAGCTGCTACAACCTGTCCGTTCCCGACAACGACCCGGACATCGAGGCCATCCAGGGACTCATCCGCCGTCGCCAGCCCCGGCTGGACATCGCCCGCTCCCGGCTCAACGAGGTCCTCAAGACCACGTCCCGCAACACCGAGCTGCTGCTGTGTGATGCGGAGCTGAAGCTCGCAGAGAAGAAGAAGGGCGACGAGATCCAGGCGATCTACGACCGCATCGCGGAGTTCTGCCCCACCCCTGAGGCCGTCCACCACGAGTGCAGCTTCCACATCAGCCGCAACGCTCGTGGCAAGGCTCAGGTTGCCCTGGAGCGCGGAATCACGCTGTTCCCAGAGAGCGGTCGGCTTCGTCGTCGCCTCGCTGGTGTCTACCTGCGCATGAACCGGCTGGAGCTGGCTGAGGAGACCCTCCGCGCTGCGGCGGATCTTGAGCCGATGATGCCGGACAACTACAGCATGCTCGGCGAGGTCTACGTCCGCCTCGGGGTCGCCCGTTGGGAAGATGCCGATCAGGTCATCGCTGAGGCTCGTCGCATCAATCCGGAGAGCCCGGTTCACATGATCCGCTCCGCATCGCTGCTGCGTGCCCGTGCCATGGTCGACGTCGAGAACCGCGATGCCCTCCTCACGCAGGCCACCGAGCTGCTCGAAGATGCCATCAAGCTCGACCCGGCCTATGGCCGCGCGATGGTGATGCTCGCCACTACCATCCTCGATCGGGAGTCCGGTGAAGACGCCGATCTCGACCGGGTTCAGTGGCTGCTCAAGCAGTCCACCCGTCGCAGCGAGACCGCTGAGGCCGGTGTTCAGCGTGCCCGTCTGCTGATCCGCCGTGCGTCGTTTGCCGATGCTGAGCGGGTCCTGGACAAGGCCTACAAGAAGGAGCCCTCCCACTTCCAGGTCTACGGTGTCCGCGGCGAGCTGTACATGGCTCAGGGCGACATCTTCCGGGCGCTGGAGGTCTACAAGATCGCCCGTGAGCGCAGCCCCCGAACCGCTCCTGAGCGCACGATCTACGAGGCCGCGATGGCTCGGATCGGTGAGCTGATGGAGTCTGGTCTGGCGGTGGCGATGATGAAGGGTGGCGAGGAAGCTGCTGAGGCACCTGAAGCACCTGCTGATGGTGGCGGTGGTGGCGCCCGTCGCGAGCCTGGTCGGACTGCGGTGCGTCGCACTGCTGATGGCGAGATCGTTGATGTGGTCTCTTCGGAGCCTGCAGAGGTTTCCGCTGAGGAGGCCCCCGCTGAGGCGACCTTCGCTGAGACGGTCACCGAAGCGGTCACCGAGGTCGCTGAGAGCGTCGCGGCGGCAGCAGAGGCTGCGGTCGAGGCAGTGGTCGCGGCAGTGAACTCCGAGGTGGTGTCTGATGCCATCTCCGCAGTGGCTGCTGTGGCAAGCGCCGCAGTTGATGCAGTCACCGAAGAGGGCGATGCGGTCACCGACGAAGACGCACAGGTCGTCGAGGCGGAGGCCGCGCCGGCTGCTGAGGCTGCTGTCGAGGAGTGATCGCGCTGTCGACCGACCAGGCTTTCCGCCTGCTGCTCCGGTCGACCGGGCTGACTGCCCCGTCCTGGCCCTCGGGTCGGGGCGGGGCACTGTCCGTTCTGAGAGACCTCACCTGCATCCAGATCGATCCCATCGACCGCGTCGGGACCAGCCCGGATCTCGTGCTTCACGCCCGGGTCGATGGAATCAAGCGCGGGGACTGGGCGAACCTCCAGCCGCTGGATGCCTTCGAGCACTTCGCCAAGGAGCGCTGCCTGCTGCCGGCGAGCGCGTTTCCGTACTACCGCGATCAGGCCGCCGAGACCCCATGGTGGCGGCTTACCCAGCGTCTCAAGCGCATCGACGTCGGGCTGCTTGACGCGGTGCTTGCTGAGGTCACGGAGCGGGGACCGCTGGCGGCGGGGGAGCTCTCTGATCGTGGGCAGGTCACCCCCATCGACTGGAGCGGCTGGAAGAGCACTGCCAAGGCCGCGAGCATGGCCGCCGAGGTGCTGTGGATCCGCTGTCAGGTGGTGACCACTGGCCGAGACACCGCCGGGCGCCGCATCTACGACATCCCCGCCCGCGCCCTGCCTGCTGTGGCGGACAAGGCGCCGGACCAGCCGTTCCTCCGCTGGGCGCTGCTGAGCCGGGTGAAGGCTGCTGGGCTGCTGCGGGTGGCGGGTGGTCCACAGTGGAGCATGCTCAGCGGTGCCCGAGGGACCTCCCTCGTCGCCGACCTCGTCGCGGCCAACGCGCTGGTGGAGGTGCGGGTGACCGGCTCTCGTCGCGGCTACCTCGCCCTGCCCGCCGCCCTGGAGGGCCTCGACACTCCGCCCCCCACCGACCGCCGCATGCGCATCATCGGCCCCCTCGACCCGCTCATCTGGGACCGCCCGCTCATCCAGCACACCACCGGCTTTGAGTATCTCTGGGAGGTCTACAAGCCTGCGGCGAAGCGGCGGTGGGGCTACTACGTCTGCCCGCTGCTGTACCGGGGGCGGCTGGTGGGCCGCATCGAGGCGAAGCGCGTGGAGGGGAGCGTGGTGGTGGAGAACCTGTGGAAGGAGAAGGGATGGAGTGTGGGCATGACCTCCGCGCTGGACCGGGCAGTCGCTCGGCTGAGTACCCTGCAGTGAGGCACGCTCAGTGAGTGGGATCATCCACGCCCGGGGCCTGCGGCGCACGTTTCGGACCTTCCAGCGTCGACCGGGGCTGCTCGGGGCGGTCTCCGACCTGTTTCGCATTGGCGGTGAGGAGCGGGTGGCGGTGGAGGGCCTGGATCTCGACGTGATGCCCGGCGAGCGGGTCGGGCTCATCGGTCCCAATGGGGCAGGCAAGTCCACCACGATCAAGATGATGTGCGGCATCCTCAGTCCCACCGCAGGCACCCTCACGGTTGCGGGTCGGCAGCCCTCTCGGCAGCGGCAGGAGCATGTCCGGGGCATCGGGGTGGTGTTTGGGCAGCGCACCCAGCTGTGGTGGGATCTGGCGGTCATCGAGGCCCTCGACCTGCTCGCCGCAGTGTTCCGGATCCCGGCGGCGGAGTACCGTGCCCGTCTGGAGCAGTTCGACACCGTCCTTGGCATCGGGGAGCTGCTGGGCAAGCCGGTCCGAGAGCTGTCGCTGGGCCAGCGCATGCGCTGCGACATCGCCGCCGCCCTGCTGCACGCCCCGCCCATCCTGTTCCTCGACGAGCCGACCATCGGCCTGGACGTCGCGGTCAAGCTTCGCATTCGGGAGTTTATCCGAACGATCAACGCCGAGCAGGGCACCACCATCATCCTCACTACCCACGATCTGAGCGATGTCGAGGCGGTCTGCGAGCGGGTGCTGCTCATCGACCACGGGAAGCTGCTGTTCGACGGCGGCATTGCCGGGCTCAAGGCGCGGCTGGGCGGGGAGCATCGGGTGATCGTTGAGCTTCGGAGTCCGCCGTCTGCCGAGGACCTCGCCGCTCTGTCTGCGGACCTGCCCGCACAGGTCACCGCCTCCGGCACCGCCCTGACCCTCGCCTTCTCCACAAAGGAGACCACTGCCGCCGTGCTCATCCAGGCGATCCTCTCCCGCACCGAGGTGGTCGACCTCTCCATCGTCGAGCCGGGCATCGACGAGGGCATCGCCCGGTTCTACGAGGGCTTGCGGTGAGCCTGCGCGCGATCATCCGGCCCAGCCTGCGCCTCGGGGTCAACCTCGTGCTGGCCTACCGCCTGGAGGTGGCGGTCCAGATCCTCAGCGCGAGCATTGTTGCGCTGCTGAACTGGTCGCTGTGGACCGCGATCTTCCAGGGGCGCGATCTGATCGCCGGGCGGACCGCTGCGGAGCTGACCACCTATGTGGTGGTCGCCTGGATCGTCACCACCTTCTACGCCAACCGCATCGACCAGTGGCTCTCCGCCCGGTTCCGAAACGGCAACATCGCCATCGACCTGCTGCGTCCGTGGTCGCTTCAGGCTCACCTCTACTTTCGCGATCTTGGGCGGGCTGGCTGCGCGCTGGTGATGACGACCCTGCCGCTGGCGCTGTGGACGGGGGCTCTGCTTCCGCTGCGGACTCCGACTCGCTGGTGGACCTGGGCGGTGTTTGGGCTCAGCCTGCTGTTTGCGCACGCGATCAGCTTTGGGTTTTCCTGGTTGGTTGGGATGGCCGCTTTTCGGCTGCGGAATGCGGCGGGGCTTGCGCATCTCAAGGCGACGGTGATCTCGGTGTTTTCGGGTGCGCTGATTCCGCTGGATCTGTACCCGGAGTCGATTCGGTGGTTGATCTTGCTGCTGCCGTTTCAGGGGATGAGTCATGTGCCGGCGAGTATTTTTGTGGAGACGGTGGCGGTGGGGGAGGTTTGGCAGGTGTTGATGACTCAGGCGGTGTGGGCGGTGGTGCTGGCGGTGCTTGGGGTGGTGGCGTTTCGGCGGGCTGGGCGAATTATGATCGTGCAGGGCGGGTAAGTGCCCGGTGCTCATTGAGGCACAGGACGGTCCGGTGAGGCTGCGGTGGGTGGGTGTCATGCTGGGGGTCGCAGGGGAGCGGCGAACGCAGTCGCTGAGCGAGTATTCGTGCAGCCCCCTTGAGCGCAGCGACATAAGCAGGCCGAAGGCCAGCGTTGGAGCGAAGTGGCCAGAAAAAGAATGGCGCGGAGGATAGCGGTTCTCAGCGCATGGGTGAGGGAGGACCCTTCGGAATCGAGAGCCACGAGGCTGAGAGCGCCCCTGGCTGAGAAGACCGAAGGGCGAGCAGGACAGGTCGGCACTATCAAAAGCAGAGAGGGGCGAATCCTCGACTGGCGGTGATTCCAACCCCGTCTCCGTCCTTGGGCTGAGGGCGCCCCCGGCGCTGATCGCCACGGGTCCCCTCCGCGGTCCGCGCTGCACTCCCTGTCGGCGTCCATTCTCACTGGTACTGCCAGCCTTACCAGCCTCGGGTCGCTTGCTGCCTCCGGGGCCGCCAGAGAATCTGGCGTGCGGCCCCTCCGACACGGCCCACTCCGGGATCCCCTTGCGCGCGCCCGGGCGAACTGAGACTCCTGAACAGGCGATCCAAAACAATACAATCAACAAAATTAGGGGGGAAGGCAGCCACCTGACCGGCTTCGTCGGACTCACCCCGTCCCCGTGCCTCTCCCCGAATCGACAATCAGCCCGTCTGCGACCGGCACTTGTCGAACTTGATGGTCAGTACGAGAGAAGGCAGCCACCTGACCGGCTTCGTCGGACTCACCCCGTCCCCGCGCCACTCCCCGCAGGGCAGCTCGCCCGTCTGCGACCGGCTGCTGCCCCAACTCAGCGGCAGGTTCATGAAGGCAGCCCCCCGGCCAGCACCAGCCAAACGTCATCGTGGCAGCACCAGGCAGGCGCCAGGAACGCCCCGCTACAATACAAACCTCTGCATCGCCCCAACACGCGCCCACCACAAAGGACCCCGCATGACACCGGCCGAGCGGCGACAGGAAGGGCGCAAGTGAGACCCGCCAGCCGACACCCCCGCCACCAGGCGTTCAACCGGACCTCCCGCTCCATCTCCGCCTACCACACCGCCCCCACCGGCCGACTGGCGGTCTACGGGCGCTACCTGCTGATGCGGGCGAAGGTTCGGCTGGCGTACCGGGGCGACTTCCTGCTCAACGCTGCGGGCGACCTCCTCGTAGCGGCCATCGGGGTGGTGTTCCTGTGGGCAGTGTTCAGCCACGTCCCAGACATCGCCGGGTGGAGCTTCTCGGAGGTGCTGCTCATCTGGGGCATGGCCGAGACGGCGACCGGGCTGTTCTTCGTGCTGTTCCAGGGGCTGTGGCACGTCAACCAGCGCTACCTCCTGCAAGGCGAGCTGGACCGGGTGCTGCTGCGTCCGCTGGATCCATACACCCAGGTGCTGCTGGACAACATCAACCTCGAAGACCTGCCGGTCGGGCTCCTCGGGGCAGGGATGATCGCCTTCGCGCTGCCCGGACTGCCGCCGCTGTCGCTCGCCCAGTGGCTGATGCTGCCGGTGTTCATTGCCGGCGGGGTTGCCATCCTGGGTGGGGTCCTCACCGGAGTCTCCTCGGCGGGCTTCCGCATCCACCACCGGGGCACGGCGGTGGGGCTGGTCTACCAGTCGGCGGTGTTCAACCGCTACCCGCTCGACATCTTCCACCAGCGCATCCAGCTCGTCCTGACCTGGATAGTGCCGTTCGCATTCGTCGCCTTCTTCCCAGCGACCTGGTACTGCGGACGCACTCAGTGGCTGCACCTCGCGTTTGCCCAGCCCTTCGTGGCGGCGGGGGTGTTCGTCGGCGGGGTGACGCTGTGGCGGCGGGGGATGCTGAGCTACCGAAGCCCGGGGAGTTAGGCTCCCTGCCATGTACGCCACCGACTGCCGCCACTTCACCGGCTACAAGCCCTGCCGCTTCGGCCGACCCTGCGAGGGCTGTCCCCACCACGATCCGGTCGCCACCGAGATCCTGCTGATCAACCTCGACGCGCTGGGCGACGTGCTGCGGACCACCGCAGTGCTCCACCCCATCCACCGGGCGTGGCCGAATGCACGAATCACCTGGCTGACCCGCCCCCGCGCGGCCGCACTGCTCGCCGAGCACCCCCTCATCGACCGGGTGCTGACCCTGTCTGTGGAGGCCCACATCGAGCTGTCCGCCCGGCGGTTCGATGTGCTTCTCAACGTCGACAAGTCTCGGATCGCGGGCGGCCTGGCGGTGAGTCTGGATGCTGCTGACCGGCGGGGCTTCGGGGTGGATGGCCGGGGCAACATCGTGCCGCTGAACCCGGAGGCCGAGTACCTCTACGCCACCGGACTCGACGACGAGCTGAAGTTCCGCATCAACGACAAGTCCGAGCCCCAGATGCTCTGCGAGGCGTTCGGGCTGCCGTGGGTGGAGGATGCCTACACCCTCCACGGCATCACCCCCGCCGGGCCGCGTCGGCGCGTCGGCTTCAACACCGGGTGCAGTCCGCTGTATTCGTACAAGAAGCTGCCCCTGACCACCCAGGCCGCCGCCATCCGGCAGCTCTACGCCCAGACCGGTGAGCCGGTGCTGCTGCTGGGCGGGCCAGAAGACACGCAGCGAAACACCGAGCTGGCCGCAATGCTGGGCGATGCCTGTGAGCCGACCCCCACCACCGGCGGTCTTCGAGCTGGGGCCGCTCAGGTCGCCCGGTGCGATGTGGTGGTCAGCGGCGACAGCCTCGGCATGCACATGGCCATCGCGCTGGGCTGCCATGTCGTCGTCTGGTTCGGAGTGACCTGTCCCCAGGAGATCCTCCTGTATGGCCGCGGCATCAAGCTGCAGGCCGACGTCTCCTGTGCCCCCTGCTGGCGGCGCTCCTGCGACAACACGCCGAAGTGCTTTGATGCGGTGCCGCCGGAGTGGATCACCGAGGCTGTGATCGACTGTCTGGCTGCCCGAGCCGAGGGCGAACCCATCGAGGAAGTCCGGGGCGGAGCCTGGCAGGGATGACCGGCTGAAGGAGAAGTGTCATAGCATCAGGGGATCGGCTGGAGTACTTCCTCCACAGGAACCTTCAGGGGACACTCATGCTGCTGGTGCTGCTTGCCGGGTTGGATGCGCATGCCTGCGATTCGGTCGCGCCGATGATCCGGGCCTGTGTGGAGTCGGTCACCCAGGAGACTGCAGTGCGCTGGGAGGTCCAGGCCGCGTGGCCGCCGGTTGAGGTCTGGACCGAGGCGATCTCGGTCTCCACGGTCCGCATCCTGCCCAGCCGGGAGCCGTCCTGGATGTGGGAGCGTCCGCTGCTCAACCCTCCGCAGCCGTATGGGAGCCGGTTTGAGCTGGTCTCGCTGAGCCGGGGCGGCATGCCGACTGCGCCCGGCGCGGTGATCTACATCGACGCCGACACCCTCGCCAGACAGCTCGACGGACTCGACCTGGAGGCCCCCCGGTTCACCACCACCCAGTGCGATGGCCGGCTCAACGTCCTCCAGGTGAGGGGAGAGGTCTACGAGCTGGAGCTGTGCCCCGAGCTACGCACCGCACTGGCGACCCGGTAATTACGGCGCTATCCACCAAACATGCTGCTCCTCCTGCTGGCCTGTACTGCGAAAGAGCCGTTCTCCATCCCGTTCGTCGCTGTCGAGGGGGAGCACCCGCTGAAGTGCGGTGAGCCCACCCCGACCGGTCTGCGGGTCTATGACCTGAGGCTGTTCGTCCATGACCTGAAGCTCACCGCCGACGATGGCACGACGGTGCCCCTGACGCTGACACCGGGGCCGTTCCAGACGGAGACGGTCGCGATGCTCGACTTCGAGGATGGGTGCAGCAACGGGACCCCGCAGACCCACACCGCCCTGACCGGGACTGTGCCGCCGGGGGTGTACACCGCGCTGTCGATGGTGGTCGGGGTGCCGTTTGTCGACAACCACGCCAACCCGGCGAAAGCGGAGGGGCCGCTGAGCGCCACCTCAATGCACTGGACCTGGACGGGCGGCTACAAGTTCCTGCGTCTGGACTATGTGCGAGAGGATGGTCGCAAGCGGGTCCACCTCGGTAGCACCGGGTGCAAGGGCGAGATCGGTGCGCCGGAGGGCTGCTTGCGGGAGAATCGGGCTGTGGTGACGCTCCCGATGAGGCCTGGGGTGCCGATTGCCTTTGATGTCGCGGGGCTGACCGGGGCGGGGGGCTGCATGGGTGGGGATGATGAGCTGGACTGCGCCCCGGTGTTTGAGGCCCTTGGGATGGATCTGGTCTCGGGAAAGGCGGACCACGGAGGTGTGGTCTTTCGGTGACTGGTGGCGTTCTTGTGGGCACCCGTTGAGGCGCAGGACGGTCCGGTGAGAGTGCGGGCAGTGAGTGCAGCCCCCTCGAACGAGCGCCACAAGCAGGCCGTCAGGCCAGCGTTGGTGCGGAGTGGCCAGGAAAAGAATGGCGCGGAGGATGGCGAACCTCAACCATCCGGGGAGGGAGCACCCGCCGTCATTCCATCGCCCCGTCGCTGAGAAGCCCAGAGGGCGAGCAGTACAGGTAGGCAACATCGAAACCCACGATCCTCGCATCGCTGGAGTACGGAGGAGCCAGCGTCGGCAGCACCCACACACTTCGACGATGCGAGAATCGCCGACATTGATGTTGCCTACCTGCACTGCTTGCCTCTGGGCTGCGCAGCCTCGTGGCTATCGACTCCGAAGGGCCCTCCCTCCTCGGAATCGCTGAGGGCACTCAACGTCGGCGCCATGCTTTTCCTGGCCACTCCGCACCACCGCAGACCTTCGCTTCGCTCCGGGCTGCTCATGGCACTGCGCTCGAGGGGGGCTTCACTCACTACCCGCCCAGCGGACCCCAGCCGGACACCCGCAACGAATTGCACGTCGGCTCACTCAGCGACCCGTCCGACAGCACTCAGAGTGCCTCTCCAAAAGACTTTCTGCCATTCGAACATCTCGACGTGTCGTATACGCTGAGGTCCAGCATGTTCCTGCTCGCACTGGCCTGCTCCCCGGCTCCTTACGCCTGGGACCTTCCAGCCCACATCCCCCCGCCCGCCATCCCCGACGACAACCCGATGTCCACCGCGAAGGTCGACCTCGGTCGCCGGCTGTTCTACGACACCCAGCTCTCCGTCGATGGCGACATGTCCTGTGCCAGCTGCCACGAGCAGGCCCTGGCGTTCACGGACGGAAAGGCCCGGGGAGTCGGAACGACCGGGGCGGTCCACCCCCGGGGGGCGATGAGCCTGACCAACGTCGCCTACGCATCCCGGCTGGCCTGGGCCAACCCCCAGCTCGGCAGCCTGGAGGTCCAGGCGATGCTGCCGCTGTTTGGGGAGGAGCCGGTCGAGATGGGACTGACCGATGTCCTGCTGGTCGAGCGCCTGTCCGCCTCGCCGCAGCATGTGCGCTGGTTCTCTCAGGTCTGGCCGGAGGCGGACGATGCCATCTCCGTGGCAAACACCGTCGCAGCCATCGCCAGCTTCCAGCGCACGCTGCTGTCATTTACAAGCC
>JBLHNG010000104.1:0-14966 GCA_047621685.1 Myxococcota bacterium
ATTGGCTCAACGATGTCGTACCAGGCACCGAGCCGGGATCCGGGGGAGAAGTCCATCGCCCCGGATGATACCGGGCGTGATACGCACCGGGGATGAACGAGCACCAGATCCGGCGTGACCTCATCAAGTTCAGCCACCTCTGCTACGAGCGAAACCTGCTGGTGGCAATGGACGGCAACCTCTCGGTGCGCATGCCCTCGGGCAACATCATCTGCACCCAGGCTGGCTGCCACAAGGGCTTCCTGACCGAGGACGAGCTGGTCGTCATCGATGCCACCGGCAAGAAGCTGCGGGGGCGCGGTCAGCCGACCTCCGAGATGGCGATGCACATCGCCTGCTACAGCGCCCGCCCCGATGTGCACGCCGTCATCCACACCCACCCCCCGCTCTCCATTGCGTTCACCATCGCCGGGGTGTCCATGGCACGGTGCGTGCTGCCGGAGGTCGTGCTCACGCTGGGGGTCATCCCCACCATCGACTACGCCACCACCGGCACCGAAGACCTCGCCACCCGGGTCGGCGATGCCATCCTCACCCACGACGCCATCCTCATGGATCGCCACGGCGCAGTCTGTGTCGGCAAGAACCTGCTCGAAGCGTTCTGCCGGCTGGAGACGATGGAGCACACCGCGCTCATCACCAAGACCGCCCGGGATCTCGGCGGGGTCAAGGAGCTGCCGGCTGCTGAGGCCGTCCGGCTGCGGGCGATGGGGCTCAAGCGCTACGGCGGCCCCCCCTCTGCGGTCGCTCGCGCAGACCACCCCTGCGTGGATCTTCCCGACGTCTGCACCGGCTGCAGTGGGTGTGCCTCACCGCAGCCTTCGGGCATCGGTCCGAAGTCCGACCTCAAGCTCGCCCGGCTCACCTCGACTCCGGTCCACTCCCTCGGTGCCGCGCTCGCATCTTCGGATCCGATCGAGGACATGGTGGTGGCAGAGGTCCTCAAGGCCCTCTCGCAGCGGTGAGAGAGGGGGCGCGCTGGCCGAAGCTCCTCGCAGAGCTGCCGCAGGTTGTCCTGGCGGTCGCGGTGGGGGTGCTGCTGTGGCAGACCTTCCTCGGGCGGGTGGGCTACCCGTATGACCTGGAGTGGATGGAGGGCGGCATGCTGCTCCACGGCCTGCGGGTCATGGAGGGGCAGGCGCTGTACGTCGAGCCGACCCCGGGGTTCATCCCCTTCATCTACCCGCCGCTGTACTCCTGGATGCTCGGCGGGCTCGGGGAGATCTTCGGGCTGGACTACGCCCTGGGGCGGACCATCTCGCTCGTCGGCAGCCTGATCGCCGCCGCTGGACTGATCGCTGCGGTCGCCGGGGAGCGCATGGGGGTGCTGCTGGGCATCGGAGCCGCCGGGCTGTTTCTGTCGGGCTACGACGAGGCTGGCTCGTTCTATGACCTCGTCCGCACCGATGGGGTGCTCATGGGGCTGCTGGCGTGGTCCCTGGTCGCTGCCCGACACGGCTGGCTGCGGACCGCCGGGCTGCTGCTGACCGGCGCCTACCTCGCCAAGCACAGCGTGGCGATCCTCGGGCTGAGCATCCTGTACTGGCTGTGGCGGAGCACGGATCGGGCCAGCGCGATCCGGTTCGTCGCCTGGAGCGTGACGCCCGCCCTGCTGGTGACTGGCGCGGTGCAGCTGTCGGGCGATGGACTGTTCTTGACCTACCTGCTCGGCGTGCCCTCCCGGCATCCGTTCGTCTTTGGCCGGTTCCTCCCCGGTGCGGAGCGCGAGCTGTTCGTGACCATGCCGCTGACCCTCGGGCTGGCGGGCCTCACAGCCGCAGTGTGGCTGGCCCGCTCCCGCATCACGCGGCTGCACTGCACCCCCCGTCCCATCGGCGGGGGGCTGTCGTACTGGCTCATCCAGGGCGGGGTCCTGGTGCTGCTCAGCGCGGTGATGCGCGGCCACCAGGGCGGCTACGTCAACGTGCTCATCCCCGGGATGTGGGCCGGAGCGCTGTGGAGCGCGCTGGCGGTGGGGCGGATTCGCGAGGAATGGCCGATGTTGCCGGTGACCGCCGCGACCAGCCTGCTCATCGCCGGGCAGCTGTGGCTGGGGCGCTGGGATCCGGCACCGCTCACCCCGACCGCTGCCGATGTTGCGGCTGGCGATGCCCTGATCGAGCGCATCGCCGAGCTCGACGGTGAGGTGCTCGCCCCGCAGTTCCCCTGGTATCCGGTGCTGGCGGGCAAGGCGTCCTACTTCCACCTCATCGCCCTGTGGGACATCAACCACACCGGCGGTCCGCTGGTTGAGGGCACAGACTCCATCAAGCAGGCGATGGCTGACAAGCACTGGGCAGCGGTGCTCACCGCGGACTCCAAGCTGGAGCTTGGCTTCAAGGACCACTACCGTCGGCAGTCCACCATCCAGACCGGCTCCGCCATGCGACCAGTCACCGGCTGGCGGGTGCGTCCCCGCTATCTCTACGTGCCAAAGACCGACAAGAAGACGAGCCGAGAGTAGTCAGCCGAGGTTGATGGAGATGCTGGCGGGGGATGCTGGCAGAAAATTCACGCTGACAGCTCGATGCCCTCAAACCGACTCGGTCCGGAGCCCTTTATCGCGCCGAGGATCGACTTTGGCAGTGCATAGAAGCGGAAGAAGGCGTGCAGGATCAGGCGGTCTCTTCGGCGGGGTGGGGTGGCGGCACAGATCCACTTGTCGTCCCGGTGTCCCTGGTCGAGAAAGCGGACCCGTCCCCACACTCGAAGCACTCCCTCCGCCCCACGAGACCGCCGCCGCCCCAGCACCACCACATCCGCGGGATCGCCGTCCTGACCGGGGTGATCGGGGGCCGATCCGTAGTTGAACGGGCAGGGGAAGGGGGAGATGTAGTCGATGGAGGCGTCCGCTCCCCACTTGATGAAGCCCCCACGGGGAACCTCCACTACGAACCGAACCTGCGCTGGCGTGGAATCCCGAACCATGCACAGCGGTATCGCGAACCGGCGACCTGTGAGCTATTTTCGAGTCGCACGGATGACAAGGAGTCGCAGATGATCCTCCACCTCATGCTCGCCTGTAGCGGTGGTGAGCAGCAATTCAGCAACAACAATCCGGACGGTGTGGCCGAGCAGGGGGTGGCGGAGCTTTCTTACGCCCCGCTGGAGTTCGCGTTCACCGACCTGAATTGGAACGACGGGGTCAGCCAGAGCGCGGAGCTGGTCATCACCAACCTCGGTGATGGCAACCTCTCCCTGACCGTCGTGGACATCTCCGACAGCGGCGGCGGTGCCTTCTACAGCACCGAGGAGACCAACCTCGTCCTCCAGCCCGAGGCGGACCGCGCGTTCACCGTGGTCGCCACCCTCACGGAGTTCACCGAGGCGGTGGGCGAGCTGAGAGTGAAGTCCAACGACGCCGACTTCCTCGATCTGCGCATCCCGCTGTATGCCACGCCCGAGGGGTGGACCGGCGGCGGTGACGACACAGGTGATACCGGGAAGTAAGGTGCCTGCTCGCCCGGCGGTTGATTCAGGTTAGTCCACGGAGAGCACCCGGGAGTATCACCAGATGTCTAGCTTTGGCATTCGCAGTCGCCTCAAGACCGGCCTCAAGCGCGTCCTCGGTGTCGGCCCCGGAGCCGACACCAGCCCGCCGAATTGGCAGTCTCGTCCGCCCGAGCCGAGCTCCGCTCCGGCTCGCCCCGCTTCCCCTGTGGAGGTCGCCGCTGAGCCGCTGCTCAAGGAGACCCCGGTCGAGGCCACACCAGATCGAGTGGTCGCACTAGAGGATGCAAAGCCAGCCGAGTATGTGGCTATTCAGGCATCTCCAGACGCCATCACACCCGATGAGATGGACGACACCGCAGGGCTGCCCCTGACCATGGAGTCGGTCCAGGAGCTGTTCGATGAGATGGTCCGCCCAGCCCTCCAGGGCGACGGCGGTGACATCACCCTCATCAGGATCGAAAACGAGAACGTCTACGTGAAGCTCGTCGGCGCATGCAGCACCTGCCCCTCATCGATCATGACGATGAAGATGGGTGTGGAGGCCCTCCTCAAGGAGGAGTTCCCCATGATGAATGATCTCATCGACGTCAGCAGCCTGGCTGTCCCAGCCCAGTAGGCAGCAGCTCGGAAGGCCGCAGCTCAGGAAGCCAACCGACCCTGCCACAGGGTCGGGATGTGGCCAGGCTTGAGCCAGCCCTGATCGATCCACTGTTCGACCGGGTCGTTCAGGCCGACCTTGCCGACGTAGAGCTGTCGCACATCGTTGCCAGCGTCCAGCCAGTCACGCACGAGCATCCGGCCGCGCAGGTAGACGCTGTCCTTGGCGTAGACCCCAGGCAGGGATGGATCGGCGAGGCCGCGCTTGATGCGCAGGCAGATTCCCCAGGCCAGCGGGGTGCCTTGTCGGGCGGCGAGGTCGTTGTACAGCTCGCGGAAGCCCATCCGGCGCGCATCGTGAATGGCGCGGACGACCTCGACCTGTCGGCTGAGCACGCCGGGTGAGGCAGCGCCGGTCTCTTCCTCTGCGACCAGGGCCAGGCCCTCTTCCGTAGCGAGGGAGCCGGGCAGACCAGTGGAGAAGCAGCGCAGGGCCTGCGCCTGACCGTTGTGGGCGCGCACCACATGGACGTCGATCTCATGGGCAACCAGCCGGCGGAGATCCCGAGGACGAAACCGGGCCAGCGGGTTGACCCGGAGGAGGCGCTTGGCGCTGTCGACCAGCACCCGGGCGGACATCACGGTGTCCCGCTCCACCCGCCAGCCGTGGAGGCCACGGGTTCGGAGGGCATCCTCCAGCCGGGCGATCATCACTGCGGCGGACTGATCGGCGGGCTCGGGATCCGGCGGTGGCTCGGGGAACGACAGAGAGAGAAGCTCGGGGGAGGGATACCAGTCGGCGCTCACCGAGAGCTGGTGGAAGGCCTCCGGGGTGCGATCCCGCAGCGCGCGGACCAGCAGCCCAGTGCTCCGGATGGTCTTGGAGACCAGGGCTCCGGCCGGATGATCGTCTGACGGGCAGATCTCATCCAGCTCTCTCAGGAGGCTGTCGGCCTCGATGAGCGGCTGGTATTGAAACGGCGGCGCCTCAGCCCCATTGCGAAAAGCATGCCGAGCCTCCCGGACGTTGTTCGGGTTGAGGTGTCGGGAGAATGGGATCCGCTTGAGGATGCGGTGGTGGCGCTCGTCCGCGAGTCGGACCGGCGCTGGAATTTCAGTGCTCACAGCGCCACTGTATCCCAAGCGCGGCGGGAGGGTGGGCACAACGAAGAAGCCCGGCACTGCGGGGCAGGCCGGGCTGATCGTTGTCGATTGCTGTTGTCGCTGAAGCGATCGGTCAGGCCTGAGCCGGTCCGAAGCTTCGGGTGAACAGATCGTCGATTGCTGCGCGGCCCGAGTCGGAGAGGAACCGGGTGCCAGTACCGGCGAAGCGGGTGCTCTCGATGACCGGGGTGCCGGAGCGCCACTCAGTGCCGTCCCAGATGAACCAGTTGTTCTTCTCCTGGTCGAACACCCAGACCGGCTTGCTCCAGCGACGGGCCAGCTCGACCGACCAGCCAGTGCCGCCATGAACCGTACCGTCGGGCTGAATGACACCGACGACGAAGATCTGGTCGGCGTGACTGACGACGTGCCAGAGAACCTGGAGGACCTTGCGAAGCAGCGGGGTCTTCTCCCAGTGGCGGTGAAGCCGGTGGGAGACATAGACCAGGCTCACTGCACCAGCAGCCAGCTCGCGGTCAGACAGGACGTGCCGGTTGGCGGTACGCTTCTGGTTGTGACCATCGAAGGTGAAGTTGGTCTCCGCGATCTTCCAGCGCTCTGCGGACTCCCCAAAGTAGGCCTCCGCACCCATTGCTCCACCGGAGTAGAGGGTGCACATGGAGACCACCGGGGAGGGCGGTGCGGTGGTGGGGTCGCGGACATCGTCTTCACGGACGAGCATGGTGACCGGGTCGAGATGCAGCGGAGCGCTGTCATTACTGTCGCCGTTGCCGATGCGAAGGACCTTGAGGAGGACATCGCGATCCTCCGGCTCCAGCGCGATCGCAGTCGAGAAGCCCTTAGCGATGACCTCAGCAGTCGGGCCGCTCTCGCGGTGAGTCCGAACGGAGAGCCAGAGCCGGAGGCTTCGCGCAGCAGAGATGCCCTGCCAGGCGGGGGCGTCGAGGTCAGCGGCCTTGAGGCCGTCAACCACCACCACCACCGGGCGGAAGTTCATCACATCGCCGAGCAGGTCGAGCAGCCGGGCGAGGTCAGCGGGGCCGAAGTCCTTGCCGAGGCAGGAGTGCACCACCCGGTGACGCTCGATGGCCAGCCGTGCGGCTGCCGGATCGGAGATGTGAGAGCTGCGGGCAATCTCCGCGAAGATCTCATCGTAGTAGCTGCGGACGTGTGCCTGGGCATCGGTGAGCGAGACATGGAGGACGTCGATTCCCCGAACCAGTGAGTTCAGGGCGACGTGCACCAGGAAAGTGCTCTTGCCGACACCGGCACGGGCCAGCACTCCGCCAAGCTGCCCAGGCTCCAGGCCGCCGCGAATGGTCGCGACGACAGCTTGCATGGGGCTGCGGTCGATCAGCTCAAGTGCCTGCATTGGTTTCTCCCTTTGATTGGGACGAAGCAGAGGAGTGCACAACCAGCATCAGCCGGCCTGCTTCTCCTCCTGGTGCTTCTTGATCAGCTCTTCCATCACGGACTTCGGAGCAGGGAGGTAGCGAGCGAATTCCATCGTGAACTCGGCCTTGCCCTGCGTCGAGGAGCGCAGGGTGTTGGAGTACGCGAACATCTCAGCGAGGGGGACCTCAGCGTCGATGGTGGCGTAGCCCGTTTCTTCCTGCATACCGATGATGGTACCTCGGCGCTGGTTCAGCGTGCCGATGATCGAACCCTGGAACTCAGTGGGGCCTTCGACAGAGACCTTCATGATCGGCTCAAGCACGATGGCTCCAGCGCGACTATAAACCTCTCTCCAGGCGCCCTTTGCAGCAGACTGGAACGCACGGTCGGAGGAGTCGACGGCGTGTGAGGAGCCGTCGTTGATAACCACGCGAACCCGAACCACCGGAGCCTCGATGAGCCGACCCTTGTCGAGCATGGACTTGAAGCCCTTGTCGCAAGAGGGGATGAACTCGCGGGGGATTGAACCACCCTTGATCTTGTCCACAAACTCGTAGTTGCCCTCGCCGTCTTCCGGCATGGGCTCCACGTACCCTGCGATCCGACCGTACTGGCCGGAGCCACCGGTCTGCTTCTTGTGGGTGTAGTTGAAGTCGGCGCGACGGGTGATCGCCTCGCGGTAAGAGACCCGCGGGGGGCTCTGGTTCACGATGGCGCCGTACTCCCGCTTCATGCGCTCGATGTAGACCTCGAGGTGAAGCTCACCCATGCCCGCGACGATGGTCTCGTTGGTCTCGTCGTCGGTCCACACCCGGAAGGTGGGGTCCTCCTTGGTGAACCGCTGGAGCGCCTTGGACATGTTGATCTGGGCTCTCGCATCAACCGGCTTGATGGCGATGGAGATGACCGGCTCCGGAACATGGATCGAGGTCATCGACAGCCACTGGTTGCCAGCACCGAAGGAGTCACCGGAGTAGCAGTCGACGCCGAACAGCGCGATGATGTCACCAGCGGATGCCTCGTCGATCTCTTCCATCTCGTCGGAGTGCATCCGGACGAGGCGGCCGACCTTGATCTTGTCGCGGCTGCGCACGTTGTAGATCGTGTCACCCTTCTTGATCGAGCCCTGGTAGAGCCGAAGGTAGGTGAGCTGACCGTACCGACCATCCTCAAGCTTGAACGCCAGGGCGAGCATGTCGCCGTCTGGGGTGCAGGGGATGATGTGGGTGGAGTCATCCTCGGTGTCGACGGCCTCGTTGACCACCTCCGTCGGGGAGGGAAGCCAGGACTTGACCGCATCGAGCAGCAGCTGGACGCCGCGGTTCTTGTAGGCACTGCCCATGAGAACCGGGGTGAGCTGGAGCTGGATGGTGGCCTTGCGGACCGCCGCGTGGATCATCTCCGGCTTGATCTCCTCTTCCATGAGGATGGCTTCGGTGAGCTCGTCGGAGAACATGCTGACAGAGTCGAGCATCTCCTCACGGAACGCCTCCGCCTCAGCGAGCAGCTCTGCCGGGATCTCCGTGATGCGGATGATCTCGCCGTTTTCGCCTTCGAAGTAGATCGCCTCCATCTCGACGAGGTCGACCACTCCGACGTGCTTCTCTTCCAGACCGATTGGGATCTGCATGAGGACGGCGTTGTGGTTGAGCTTGTCGCGCAGCTGATCGCGGACGCGCACCGGGTTTGCACCCTGGCGGTCGCACTTGTTGACGAACGCGACGCGGGGGACACCGTAGCGCTTCATCTGCCGGTCGACGGTGATCGACTGGCTCTGAACACCGGCAACCGAGCAGAGAACCAGGACCGCGCCGTCGAGGACGCGGAGCGCACGCTCCACCTCGATGGTGAAGTCGACGTGCCCGGGGGTGTCGATGATGTTGATGTGGATGTCTTTCCACGCACAATGGGTAGCAGCGGACTGGATCGTGATGCCCCGCTCTCGCTCCAGCTCCATCGAGTCCATCTTTGCCCCGACGCCGTCTTTTCCGCGGACGTCGTGGATCGCATGGATTCGACCAGTGTAGAACAAGATACGTTCGGTCAGGGTGGTCTTCCCTGAGTCGATGTGAGCGCTGATGCCAATGTTACGCTGCAGGCTGAGATCGGTAAGCACCGCTGCCTCCTGTCGCCAGTCAGGGCACCATCCAGGCGAACCATCGCACTGTGATGTTGCCCTGATTTGCTGATGGGCTGTTGGTCTTGACGCAGATTGCGCCGAAGAAACTGTGGGGTCGCGAGATATTCATCCAGTCGCCCGGTGGCAAGAGCAAAGCGCGTGCGCATTCGAAGTGATGCGGGGGAAAGAACCCCCCAGATGTCAGGGAAGGTAAGGATTTCGCGGGGTTTTGATGAGTCCCTGGTCGACGCGACGGCGTTCGTAACAATTCGGTGAACCCCGTCGCTTGATAAGGGGGCAAAGCAGGAGGAGTGAGATGACGCTGATGCTGTTGGGGGTGGGAATGACGGCTGCGCTGGCTGCAGAGCGGTCGGATTCGGTTGAGCGAAAGCTGATCGACAACGACTATGAGGGCGCCCGAAAGAAGTGCGAGAAGTGGGAGGCTTCCAGCCCCGAAGCCGAGTCGCCGCTTCGAGAGGTCTGTGCGAAGGCATACTGGCCGCTGGTCGAGGCCACCGACTCTGCTGCGGCCTGGAGGACCTACACGAACACCTGGGCTGGCACCGACTGGGCGGAGACGGCCACCGAGCGTCTGGCATCGGCCACGCTCCGAGAGCTGCCGGCAGACGCCTCTGAGGAGGACCTCCTGTGGATCACCGAGGAGTTCTACGACTCCCGGGCCGCCCGAGAGGCCGCGGAGATGGCAGCCGACGCCGCAATCCGGGACGTCTCCTCTGGAGGGGAGGCCCTGAGGGCTGCGAAGCGCTACCCCGGCCATGCTGGACTGTCGGCGTTTGTGGAGCGCTACCCGGAGAAGTTCGTCAAGGCGACCATCACCGGCCACGAGGTGACCATCACCATCGAGCCCGAGATCGCCATCCCCGAGTACATGACGCCCACCCCGCTGTGGGTCGCTCGCTGGCCTGGCGGGCACAGTCAGGCGTGGCGGGAGGTCGCCACACAGCACCTCCTGGCGGCGGGCCTTGATGAGTCCCTGACCCGTCCCGAGGGCGGCGGACCGGGTCTGCCACTCTGCAACATCCCAGGACAGCCTGAGGGCTGGCACGCTGCCGTTGAGGTGCGGGTTGGCACCGGGCGCATGTACCGTCCGATTCCCTGGGAGGAGGGCTGCGGCCCGGATGTGCTCCCGATCGTGCTCACGGTGACCGGCAGCGCCATCAGCGGGCTGTCACTCGCTCCGGGTCATGCCATCGACCTGCTCGGTCGCGGAGTGGATGGACGAGACCACTCCCGGGCATTCGTTAGCGCCCCTGGCGGCTCCCCGACCCTCTCCGACGGTCGGCTGTTCCTCCAGTCGGGGCGGGTCTGGGTGGTCTACCCCATCGACGGCGGGCCACCCTGGCTGACCGATCGAGCCCCGACCGGCTCTGCCATCCTCACCACCGCCCTGATCGGCACCGGGCCGCCTCCGGGCCTGTCCCTGAGCCGGGTAGACGAGCAGCTCGTCCTCAGCGGCACAGACGCCACGGAGCCCTGGGTGATGCCCAGCGGTGAGGTGCGCTTTCTCTCCGCGATGGCCCAGAAGGTCCTCGGGGTTGGTCCTGCGCTGCTGGCGGAGGTCAAGCCCGGCGCTCCAGCACTCTCCGATGTGGTGCCCTGGGCAAAGGAAGCGAGCGGCTACCTCACTGCCGCGCCGCCCTCCGGCGCACGATCGGTGACCTTGACCTCGCTCAACGACGCTGCCATTGAGAAGGCCCGCCTCCGGGTCGCCAGCGGGGTCGATCTCGACAACCTGGAGATCATCGACGGCTGGGGGCTCGACATGGACGCCGACGGTGCAGAGGAGATATTTCTGCGGACCCTGGTCGATGGCCGCGGCACGCTCATCGTCCTCGACGTCCACCCCACCCTCGGCAACCGGCTGTTCCTGTACGCCTCGCCCAACGCCGGCACCCCGTCCGCCCCGCAGAACAAGCCGTTCGCCTTTCACTACGGCGGCCACTTCTACATGGCCTGGGCCGGGGTCGCGTCGAGTCAGACCAGCTTCCTGGAGCTGGTCCGCTACTCCGGCGAGAGCTTCCGCTCCCAGATGCTCACGATCCCGAAGTAGCATCCCGCAGCTCGGTCATCGCCCGGCGGGTGGTGACCGAAGCCATCGTCCGACGCCACTGCGGATCTCCATGCACTGCGGCGACCGGGCGGCTGCGCTTGTAGACCACCTGAGCAAGCTCCGCGATGACGTCGTCGGTCAGCGGACGGTCGCAGAACGCCTCCAGCTTGCGGATGGGCTTGGGCTGCGGGTTGATCGCGCCGACCACGATGTCGAGTGAGCGGGCCACAGCACCCTCTCCGGTGCCCTCGAACACCCCGCCGATGGCGAGACCGAGCTGAGGGAAGTCGATGCTGTCGCGGGTGCGGACCTTGTGGTAGGTCGCCCGATACCCCGTCGCTGGGAGGGGGACGCTGATCGCGGTCAGCAGCTCGCCGGGGTGGAGCTTGAGGTGGTTCATGCCGTCGAACCGGTAGAGGTCCCGCAAGGAGATGGTGCGCGCTCCGTCTGGTCCGAGCAGGGTGATCGAGGCATCCATGACCAGGAGGACGGGCACGGTGTCTGAGGACTGGATCGCCACGCAGGTCTTGGGACCGCCGATGACATGGCACCAGTCCCCCTCGGCCTTGAGGCAGTACCCCAGCGACTTCCGCCAGAACTCCGTCTGGTTGTAGAACAGGCAGCGGGTGTCCAGCAGGACGTTGCCGCCGATGGTGCCCATGTTGCGGATCTGTGGGCTGGCGACGAGACCAGCGGCCAGGACAAGCGCGGGAAGCTCAGCGCACGCTGCCAGTGCAGAGAGCCGGGTGCCCCCACCGATGACCACCGCACCGTCGACCACTTCCCACCCAGCGGACAGGGCCGCGGCGACGCCGATGAGGCTGGCGGGATTGACGATGCGGTGCTTGATGTTCGGCAGCAGGTCCGTGCCCCCGGCGATGTAGCGGGGATCCGGTAGGGACTGCCACAGGGCGACAGCCTCGGCGGGTGAGGTGGCGTGGTGATAGGAGAAGCCGTCCATTCGCAGCATGTCTCAGGCCCCCTTCTGTGCGTTGAGTGCAGCGAGCACCCGATCCGGAGTGAACGGGATGCGTCGCAGCCGAATGCCGACCGCATCGTAGATGGCGTTGGCGATGGCGGGGATGATCGGGTGCAGCGGCCCCTCGCCGGCCTCCTTGGCCCCGTAAGGTCCGCCCGGATCCAGCGTCTCGACGATGGCGGCGATGATCTCTGGGGTCTCCACAGAGGTCGGGATCCGGTAGTCCAGGAGGTTTGGCCCGGTGTGCAGACCGCGCTCGTCGTACACCTGGGCCTCCATGATGGCCTCGGCGTAGCCCATGTAGACGCTGCCCTCGATCTGGCCCTCGACCAGGGTGGGGTTGAGCGCCCGGCCGCAGTCGTGGGCGACCCAGACCTTGTCGACCTTCACGATGCCGGTCTCGACATCCACGGTCACCTCCGCGACATGGGCGGTGGTGGAGTAGGCCGGCGAGGCGCCGATGGTGCCGCCCCGGTAGTCGCCGCCGACTTTGCGGGTCCGGTAGCCGCCAACCGAAGACAGCGGGGTGCCCTCGGCGGACTCGGCAATTTCGAGGACCTCAATGACCGGGAGCTGGCGGCTGGCGTCCTTGCGGTCGTGGTAGAAGCCCAGCGAGACGCCGACCTGCTCTGGGGGGACCTCCCACTTCGCGGCCAGGGCCTCGACCATCTTCTTGCGCATGCCCTGAGCGGCTTCTCTCGCCGCGATGCCGCACATGTAGGTGACCCGGCTGGAGTAGGCGCCGAGATCGACCGGGGTGAGGTCGGTGTCTGAGGAGACGACGATGATGTCGTCGGGGTTCACGCCGGTCTCCTCAGCGACGATGTAGGCGAGCATGCCGTCGGAGCCCTGCCCGATGTCGCTGGCCCCGCAGAACACCGTGATGCGCCCGGAGCGGTCGCCCTGGAGTTGGACCCCGGACTGGGGCATCTCGTTGGGGTAGATCGGGTAGGCGGTGCCGGAGATGTACATCGAGCAGCCGACTCCGAGGCCACGCCCCAGCGGCAGCTTTCCATGTCGCGTGGCCCAGCGAGAGCCCTCAGCGACCGAGTCGAGGCACTCCGCGAGCCCGGTGGAGGGAACATGCTGGCCGTTGACCGTGGTGTCGCCGCTGACCAGGGCGTTGCGTCGGCGGATCTCGATGGGGTCGATGGACAGCTTCTCGGCCAGCTCGTCGAGCGCGCACTCAAACGCGAACCGGGGCTGGACCGAGCCGTGACCGCGCTTGGGGCCGCAGCAGGGCTTGTTGGTGTAGACCCGCTTCGCAGAGAACCGGTAGGTGGGGAAGTCGACCGGGCCGGTGAGCAGCTGTCCGGCGTAGTAGGTCGTGATCATGCCGAAGCTGTGGTAGCCGCCGCCGTCGATGACGATGTCGTTCTCTACTGCCGTCAGCTTGCCGTCTGCCGTCGCCCCCATCTTCAGGCGCATCTCCATCGGATGCCTTCCGCGGTGGGCGTAGAAGACCTCCTCGCGGGTGTAGAGGATCTTGACTGGCCGCCCGGCCTTCTTTGCCAGGGCTGCCGCGCAGAACTCCAGGTCGAATGGCTCGGACTTGCCGCCGAATGCCCCGCCGAGTGCCGGCTGAATGACCCGGATCTTCGCCTGGGGCACCTCAAGAACGCTCGCAAGCTCCCGGTGGAGGTAGTGGGGGACCTGGGTGGCACTCCACAGGGTCAGCCGACCGTCTGGAGACCAGGTCGCCAGCGCACAGTGCGGCTCGATGGGGGCGTGGGTGGAGCCCTCGTAGAACCAGGTGTCGTCGATGACCGCAGCGGCGTCTGCGAGCCCCTGATCGACCTCGCCGAAGCTCAGGGCGACCTTCTTGCAGATGTTGCTCGTGCGATCCCGGCCCTTCCAGTCCTTCTCATGGACGAGCGGGGCGTCTTCAGCGAGGGCGGCCTCCATGGACAGCACCGCCGGCAGGACCTCGTAGTCGACCTTGATGAGATCGCAGGCCCGAATCGCCGTCTCCTCATCGATCGCGGCCACCGCAGCCACGCCGTCTCCGACATAGCGGACCTTGTCGATGGCCAGGGCGTTCTCGTCGGGGGTCCAGGGGATGACGCAGTAGGGGGTCGGCAGCTCTGCGCCGGTCATCACCGCGAACACGCCCGGCAGGGCCTCAGCGGCGGTGGTGTCGATGCTGAGGATCCGCGCGTGGGGGAACGGCGAGCGGAGGATGCGGCCGTGGAGCATGCGGGGCAGGGTGATGTCGTCGGCGAACAGCTCCGTGCCGACGGCCTTTCGGATGCTGTCGGCCTTTCGACCCCGGGCACCGATGACGTTGAAGCCCTCGGCGGGGGTGCCGAACATGGTGGGGACTTCGAGGCCGGCGGTGGTGGTGTCGGCCATGCCGTCGAGGTCGCGGGCGGCGAGCTTCACGGCGTCGAAGATCTTGGTGTAGCCGGTGCAGCGACAGAGGTTGCCCGACAGCGCCTGTCGGATCTCTGAGTCGGTCGGGTCGGGGTTCTTCTCCAGCAGCGCATGGGAGGAGCAGATCATGCCGGGCTGGCAGAACCCACACTGGAGGGCGCCAGCGATGTCGAAGGCCCGGGGGACCCTCATCGGCAGCCCCTCGATGGTGGTGACCTCCTGGTGCTGGACCATCAGCGACAGGGTGCAGCAGGCCAGGGTCGGCTCGCCATCAAGCAGCACGGTGCAGGCCCCGCAGTCCCCCTTGTCGCAGCCTTGCTTGGTGCCGGTCAGCCCGAGCTTGTAGCGGAGGACCTCCAGCAGAGTCCAGTGCTGCGGAGCGAGGACCTCGAGGTCCTCGCCGTTGATGCGGAGCTGATGGAGCGCGTTGTTCGCCATTGTAGAGTCCTCGCCGGCTGCCATAACCCACAGCTCTCGACTCCCACAGCCCGCAACCTCCCGGTATACTGAGGTGGTCAGCAGGGTCGGTTGTCCGGCGGGAGCACTGATGCGCGCCATCTACTCATTCCTTGTCCTCCTCTGCCTCCCGGCCTGTGGGAGCATCGGGCTGGAATCCACCACCATCGACACCGGCGAGGATCTCATCGCCGGTGATGCGCCCCCCTACGGCGGCGACACCGAGATCACCGAGGACGACACCGCCGAGGACACGACGGACACCCAGGACACCGACGACACCCAGGACACCGACGACACTCAGGACACCGACACTGAGCCTGAAGAGCACCGCTCCGAGCTGTCCATCAGCACCGTCACAGACGATGCCACCGCGCTGACCATCGCGTTCAACCTGT
>JBLHNG010000105.1:0-14912 GCA_047621685.1 Myxococcota bacterium
CCGGGAAGGCTTCGGCCAGCGTGGTCTCCCAACTCAGCGTGCCGTTCTCCACCAGGACCGCTGTGAGGGTGGCCGTCATTGCCTTGGTGCATGAGCCGAGGTGGTAGCGGTCTTCGTGGGTCACCTCGACCTTGGCATCCAGGCTGCGCAGCCCGACCGCCCCGAGCTTCGTCAGCGTGCTGCCCTCCACTACCGCTGCGGTGAGTGAGGGGAGTCCGTAGTCGATCCGAATGGGCTCCAGCACGTCATCAAGCACGGTGTACAGCGCGGTCTCGGTGCCGGTGTCGTCTGACGCCGGTGTGCCGGTGTCGTCTGTGACACTCGAATTTTTGTCGCCGGTACAGCCCAGGAGGAGGGAGAGCATGATCGCGGGAGTCTGCATTGCATCAACATACACACAACAAAAGGGGCATGACGAAGCGATG
This sequence comes from Myxococcota bacterium, assembly GCA_047621685.1. Classification (GTDB taxonomy): domain Bacteria; phylum Myxococcota_A; class UBA796; order UBA796; family UBA796; genus JAQXDW01. The sequence goes on from JBLHNG010000105.1 coordinate 426, forward strand.
GACATCGCGTCCTCTTGAGTCTGCCTGCCTTCGCACAGGACGCCCCGGTCTCTGCGAAAACTCCGAGTACATGGCAGTGCCATGACCAGCCAGCGCTGCTGGTGATGTCGCTGGCGTACCACCTCGATGCCACCGATGAGCTCCTTTGGCCAACGAAGCCTCCGCTCAACGGCGCCTCTTGCCCACAACGGGGTTGGAGGGGGTATTCGTCTGGCATCGAGTGACGCTGAATCTCAGTCAGAGTCAGCGATAGCTCTGTTTTCAGGTTGGTATGAGGACAATATTAGACCACCTTGAAAAGCGCGAGCAGAGCTATAGCTCATTGAGCCCTTGCATTGCTCAGAGCGAGTTGAGCGGGGCGGGAAGATGGCGGTCTTGGTCCACCGCATCCGCAAAGAGTTCACCCAGGTGGGCTTCGAGCACCGCTTCCTGGAGAAAGAGCGCAAGATCATCCGGGCCCGGCTGATCGACATCGAGATTCTCGGATCACTCTTCAGCGCTGCTCTCGCGGGAGGCCTGCCACTGATTGCAGGCACCCTGTGAGGTGACCCCGACATCCACCACGAAGTAGGCCTTGATGGTGGTGTCAGATGCTGGAGAGCGCCCGGTGACCTCAGTGTCGATGCTCATAGCCTCGCTGACTGCATACTCCGTAAGGTCGGCATCATCAAGATTGAAGCTGACGTATTTCTGACCTTCAGGGAAGTTGTCGAGGAAGGCGACGCGCATGCGAGGGAGCCCATCGGCCTCCACATAGACCGCCATCTCATCGAGGAAGGACAGGTCTCCGTTGTCGGGAGAGAGCACCTCGAGGTCGAAGGTGGTCAGGGTGACATTGACGATGTCTCCAGGCTCGACGCCCTGGTTCCTGAGCTCTTCAGAGGCCGTGAGATCCACGGTGACGAACTCCTCAAAGCCGAGATCACCGAGCAGATCCTCGAGGAGAGAGCCGCCCTGTACGGTGGTCTGGGCGGTTTCCTCAATGGTGATGTGGAACAGGCCATCATCGTTGCAGGCCAGGAAGCCTGCAATGGCAGCGATGGGCAGCAGGCGTCGGCTTGGATCCAGGATCATGTTTTCTCCATCTGAGGCAGGCTATCCCCGACCACCGGCAGCCGCGACATCCGCCCGGCACTCAGCCCCGAAGTCCAGCGGACCGCCAAGCAACAGGTCCACGGCAGAGTCCGTCTCTGCTGCCCAGTACATGATGCAGTCGTCGCGGACATCGTGGTCGCCGTGGTCGGGATCTTTGTGGTCTTCAACCATCTCAATGCCGTTGTCGACCAGGCCGAGGAGGTGCCCCAGCTCATGAACAGCGACGGTGTCTTCCAGCTTGCCGGCCAGGGGCAGCCCAGCGCCGGCGGAGTCGATGGTTTCCTTGAACATGATCAGGCTGGAGCCATGGTAGGCATAGCCGAGCACCCGGCCGTTGGCGGTGTCGTACTCAGAGTCACCGTCGAGATAGAGGTAGTAGATCACCGCCACCCCGGCCTCTTCGTCGCGGTAGTAGTCCCGCCAGGCCAGCTCCGTTTCCTGAGCCGCCTCGTAGGTCCAGGTCGGAGCGCCTTGAGGTGGAAGCTCGTCGTCGTAGACCACCTGCACGCCGCCGGGCTTGTTGCACAGATCCTCGACTGCGCTGACGACCGCCTCCATTGCTGAGGAGTCCGGTTCGTTGCCGGTGACCCAGTCCACTTCGATGATCAGAGAGTCGAAGGGAGCGTCGCGGAGAAGGTCATATCCATAGTCGCCGGCCCGGCTCTCCAGGTTGTCCTGCTCGGCGTCTGGATCAGGCGGTGGATCGTTGGTGTCGAAGCCTGGGCTGTTGGTGTCATCGGTGGAGCCAGAGTCATTGTCGGAGGAAGTTGAAGTATCGTCTGTACCGTTACCACTGCCGGTCTCTTTGTCACCACAAGCGATCGTCAGGAGCGCGATCAGTGAAATAGATCTGTTCATCATGTTCTCTACTCGATGCCGTCAGACTGCGTGTTGTGAACCATCCACCCTACAGGTGGTTTGGGCACCAGTCATCGCGGTGGACAGTATCCGGCTCGGCCGGTGCGCTTTTCCGCTGAGGGGAAGTCTGAGAGCGGCCCTGCCGGAGAGCGGCCCTGCCGGAGAGCGGCCTTCAGGTGTGAGTCCTCAAGCCCTCGGCCAGTCCTCCCCCCGGGCGAGCTGCTCCCACCCCCTGATGTGCTTCTCGTCAAGCTCCGCATAGGTCGCAAAGCGTGCCACTGCGGCGAATTGTGCGCGAGTGAACCGCTCAAAGCGCTGCTCCTGGTACGCTCGGAGGTTGCTGTCGGGCTTCTCGATGTACAGGGTGAACAGGGTCGACTCGAAGATCCAGCCCGATCCGTGATCGTCGTGCGCTTGTTCAGCCTCCCGGATCCACAGGCTCATGGCGGCGGGGAGGATGTACTGCATTCCATGGGCGTCGAGGTGTCCCAGGGCCCACTGGCAGCGGAGGAGGTGTGCCCGGGGCAGGGTCTGCCAGGTTCCCTTGTGATCCTCCGATTGATCCCAGCTATCGTAGCTGTCCGCCGCCTCTGCCTGATGCAGTGAGCGGTGATCCGGGCCGGGAAAGCCGACCGCACCAAACGCCACCTCGATGGCATCCAGCAGGTCCTGCTTCTCCTTCGCCACCTCAACCCGCCCCGCCTCGCCCAGCAGGATCGGGCGCAGCTCCCGCCCGCGTCCTGGAATGCGATCGATGGTCTTCCGGGCGTCTTCCACGAGCCCGAAGGCGCACTGGGTGGTCGCCAGATCCGTCAGCTCTCCCTGCTGGAGATACTCGATGTAGTCCACCGCCCAGGCGATCTGTGCGCGCACGCCCTCGATGTCGCCGCTGTCAAACAGCACTGTGAGGGTGGGAACCGCCGTCTGATCCACAGGCCGAGCCCGACGGTGCCGAGGCGGGGCTGGGGGTGGTCGGGTCATGGCCTTGAGGATCTGGCGAAACGGTCGATCTCTCTGGTCTGTGATCGACAGCAGTCGCGCATGCGCTTCGGAGTCGTCGGGCTGCCCGAGGACGCGTCGGGCGATCAACACCGCCGCCTGCTCCGGCCAGCCCTCCGGGTGACACCGGTGACCATACAGGACCGCCTTCAGCGCCGGCTTCTCCTCGGCGAGGTGCTTCAGCCAGCCCAGCAGCGGCGGATGCTGTCGTGCGGCGATCAGCGTGGTGGGGTCGGCAACACACAGCAAGCGCCCAGCGTGCATCTCGATGTCGCTCACCAGCCCCTGCTCAAGGAGCGTGTGAGCCGAAGCCGCCACCACGATCCCCTCGATGAGGAGGTGGTCTGGATCCGCGTGTGTCAGGAGAAAGTCGACGATTTCGCCACGCATTCGATGGTCTCTTCGCTGTGAGGACAGGACATCGTAGAATGGAGGCATGCCCACCGTCACCCACCGACCGCCTGAAGATGAGCCTCTCACAACGACGAAGTCGACCAGCGACACCGTGACTGACCCGCTCTCCTCGGTCGCGGTGCTGAGCGCCTCTGGGCAGAGCGAGCTGTCGTTTGACGACTACTTCACCCCCAGGCTGGTCGAGCAGCTCAAGGGGGACCGGTCAAAGTCCCTGGATGATGTGCTCGATGGTGTGAGCAACGAGGTCATCCAGCGCGAGGACGACTACGGCGAGCCGATGAAGGGCGCGCCCTCTCAAGCGCCGACCATCGCCCGCATTGGCAAGGGCGGCAAGATCGAGGAGTCCGGCACAAAGAAGGCGGTCCTGGTCGGCAATTCCGACTACGGCCTCGACGGAAAGGGCGTCGCGCATGATCTGCCCAATGCCAAAAAGGACGCCAAGAAGCTCTCTGGCGCGCTGAAGTCCCGAAAGTTCGATTCCGACGTTCATGCCAACCAGACCGCCGATCAGATGCGCGGCCTCTACACCGCCAGCGTCAACGACAGCGCGCTCACTGAGGGGGACTCAGTGGTCCTCTACTTCGCCGGTCACGGCACCGCGCTCGGTCCGGTCGGCACTGGCGGCACCTACGACGGCTTCCACGAGGCCGCCGATGCAGGCAACTACCAGGCCGGGACGCTGGCCAACTACCCAGACCTCAAGAGTCCCGACGAGATCAAGAAGCTGGGCATCTCCGAGGAGGCCTACGCGCAGGCGCTGAACGAGTCGAACATCGAGGAAACCAGCGATGCGGACATCCTGCCCAACTCCGCCTTCAGCAGCCTGATCGGCCTCGCCACGGCCAAGGGCCTGCACCTGCGCATCATCATCGACGCCTGCTTCTCGGGCCGGACCACCGACATGGTCCGCGATGAGTACCTCTCCAGCATCGCCGAGGGCAGCAAAGACAACCCGACGATCACGAAGGGTGTCGAGTGCGCGATGGCGCTGGATGGGTGGAAGGAGACGCTCATGGCCTGGCGGCGGGGGGTGACGGTGGACGGCAAGCCGGATGACGGCTCGTGGAAGTCGACCATGCAGCCCGCGATCGCAGCCCTCATGACGACCTTCACCGACCTGACCGGCGTGGTGCTCACCGCGCCACCCGCCAGCACTGATCCGATCAAGGACATCGCCGCGATCCAGGATCAGATCGACGTCGCGCTCAACGCGATGATCGTCAAGCTTCAGGCAATCAAGGACGGCGAGGACGAGGACTGAGCCCAGGCAGGAATTCAACCCAGTCTTGCCCGACCGGCTTCTGGCACGTCTAAAGCAACCTCACCGGATGATGCCCACCAGACGGCTTCGGTCAGACAGAAGAGGGCTGATACAACCGGTGCCCGAATTGCAGCCTTCGGATTGGGCCTCCGTCCGAATAATATGCTAATTCAAAAACACTATTTCAGTTAATTTCACGCATCATTGTTTCTCAAATTACCAATCTCAAAGCATTGATATTCTTAAACAAAGATCTCAGCATCACGGATCATGAGCGACCGACAAGCCTCAGCCGAGCCGGCAGAGGGTGAAGTAGTGGTCCAGTGCCTTCTCGCTCTTGTACGCCGCGCCGATGGAGACACTGGCGGAGACCTTGCGCATGAAGTCGCGGGTGCCATGGTAGACGAAGCGCTGGAGGCCCTTTGTGTTTGGGATAACCTCGGGCCACTCCGGGCAGACTCCGGCATCAGGGACCTGGAAGTAGTCGACCACCACCGCGCCCCTCTCACACCAGTCCGCGTTCCCGGTGGTCGGGATGGCGACGAAGAAGCCCGGTCCGATCAGCCCGCGTGAGGGCGCCTCGTTGTAGCCGAACAGGCGGTCATCGCCGGCCTCTGGACGGCAGAATCGCTTCTGGAACCGCCGGTGCTTCCCCGGCAGCGGAAGGGTGTTGCGGCCCTGGTGCTCCACGGAGGTGAGCGGGGCGGTGTCGCCAACGAAGTGCGCCATGTCGATCGCTTTGGGGTCGGCCTTGCCAAACAGGGCGCGCTGATCGCGGCGGCCCAGGACATCGAGCGCAGCCACCCGGTCGGCCTCACTGAGCGCCTCCAGGTGCCCGGCGATGGCATGGAGGTCGGCGCTGCTGTCGTGGATCAGATCGGTGAGGCTTGCCATACCGGCGGACTAACGCGCTCCGGCACGCTCCACCGCACGCCCCAGCACAGCGACCAGATCCTCTCTGGTGAACGGCTTGGTGAGGCAGACCGTCTCATGGGCATCGAGGAATGCATGGGAGACCTCGTTGAACGCACCGCCGGTCATAAACGCCATGCGGATTGCCATCTCGGGGTTCTCTTTCTCGAGTGCCTCGTGGATCTGCATGCCGGTCAGGCCGGGCATCATCAGATCGCACAGCGCGACATCGAAGCTCCCGGCTCGAAGCAGCGCCAGCCCCTCTTCCCCAGAGACCGTACCGACCGTGTCAAAGTGGTCTTGAAGCATGCGCTGGACGACGCTGATGATGGTGGCTTCATCGTCGATGACCAGCAGCCGCAGTCCGCCGAGCAGTGGGGGGGCTTGCGGGTCGTTGGCGGCGGGCAGGGTGATTCGCACACACGTCCCGCCTCCATCAGCCGGCAGCACCGAGAGCCTCCCATGGAGTGCGGTGACCTCAGCGTGGGCGTAGGTCAGTCCGAGGCCGAAGCCGGTGCTGAGGTTGCGGGTGGAGAAGAACGGATCGAAGACATGCACCCGCTCCGCCTCGACCATCCCAGCCCCGGTGTCCACCACACACACCTCCACCGCACCCACGCTCCCAGTGACCTGGATGGTGACGGTGTTGTCTTCGGGAGCACCGTAGGGAATGGACTGGGCGCCGTTGAACACCATCCCCATCAGCGTCTGCTCCAGCCGCGCCCGGTCAGCAACCACCAGGGGTGCGGACTGGACATCGACCAGGAGGCGGGCGCGCTCGGCAATTTCCGGGGCGATGATCCGGGCGACCTGCTCGGCCAGCACGCCAACATCCAGGCGCTCCATCTGTCGAGGTGTGACCCGGGACAGCGCGGAGAGCTGCCGGAGGATCTTGACCATCTGCGTGACCCCGGCGCGCATGTCGGCGAGCGTCTCGTCCTCGTCGGCAGACACATGAAGGCTCTCGATGTTGCTCTTCAGCGAGGTCAGGGGGTTGTTGAGCCCATGGGAGATGCCGGCAATCAGGCGGCTGAGCGCCACGGTTCGCTCGGACTGCTGGCGCTCCTGCTCAGCAGCCTGCTCGTCGGTGATGTCTCGGAAGAGCAGGAGCGCGCCGGGCCGCCCGCCGAGGGGCGCGCTGAAGAGTGCGATGTCGACTCGGGTGCCGTCGGCTCGGTGCAGCACTGCGTTGTCCGTGCCGTAGTACACCAGCCCCTCCTGGAGCCGGGCGGTGGAGAGGTCCAGCGACTCCGAGTCGACCCGGATCTCGACGGTGCTCGACAGGGACGTGCCCTGGACGTTGAGGCGCTGGCAGCCGACGATGCGCTCCGCCGCGGCGTTGAGTCGAGTGATGATCCCGCTGTCATCAACCGTGATGATGCCCTCAGCGATGCTCTCCAGGATCGTCTCCAGGGCCTGCTCGCTGGTCCGCAGCGCGTCGGTGGCGATGGCCCTCCGGCGGATCTCCCCAGACAGCGCGCTGTGTGTCAGGGCGAGGGCCATCTGGCGGCGAAGGAGCACGAAGAGCAGCCCGAGCCCGGCAAGAGACACAAGGATCGTGCTGGTCAGGAGGATGTTGAGCAGCGACCAGTATCGAGAGAGCCGAACGGAGATCTCTCGGGTCTGCCCTCGAATGTCCGTCTGAAGCAAGGTTAACGCCGAGATCGCGGTGCTTGCGTCCTCTCGGGATGGCGCATCTTCATGAATTGCCAAGATGGCGATGCGGGCCGGAAAGGTGTTCAGCCCCGCCCATTCCGCGTCGATCTCATCGAGTGTAGACAGGACACTCGATGAGGCCTCCACCCACTGCCGACGAGACTCAGTGGAGTCAGGCAGAGCATGGAGAAGCGGGAGCGCGGGCTGCACACCCCCCAGCCAGCCGACCCTCTGCTCCAGCTCCGCTCGGCTGTGAGACACGGCACGCGCCTGTGTGATCCCCCAGACGGCAAAGGAGAGCACCAGGATCGACATGCACACAAAGAATGAGGTCGCCCGATGGGTCATTGAAAGTATGATATCCGAAGCCCATTCCCAGCGGGTTAAGGCAGCGAGATGGACGCCCAGAGACCCCTCGCCGAGCACCGCTATCATCGTGAGCTGGAAGCTCTGGCCCAATCCGACAGCCGCCCTCGCCCAGTCGGCTGGGTGCTATCCCCCCGCGCGGTTGTCGACTTCATCGTCGGATCCCCGGATCTTTTCCCCCACCCCGATGGTCAACCCGTCCCAATCACCGCAAAGTTCTACGGAAATGCGCCACTGGTGGAGCGTGCGGTCATCACCCTGACCACGATGCGGGGCCTGATGCTCATCGGCGAGCCGGGGACCGCCAAGTCCATGCTCTCTGAGCTACTGGCCACCGCGATCAGCGCAGAGAGCACCCTGACCATTCAGGGCTCTGCCGGGACCACCGAGGATCAGGTCCGCTACGGATGGAACTACGCCGCGCTCCTGGCGCATGGCCCCGGTCCCGCCGCCCTCATCCCCGCGCCGCTCTACATGGGCATGACCCAGGGGAAGATTGTGCGGTTCGAGGAGCTCACCCGCTGCCCACCGGAGGTCCAGGACGTCCTGCTCTCTCCGATGTCCGAGCGGCTGCTGATCATCCCTGAGCTGTCGGGAGACGAGCGGCTCATCCACGCCCGCCCCGGCTTCAACATCATCGCCACCGCCAACACCCGGGACGCCGGGGTCAATGAGATGTCGGCGGCGCTCAAGCGTCGGTTCAACTTCGAGACCGTTCACCCCATCCGCAGCCCGGCCCGGGAGATGGAGCTGGTCACTCGACAGACCAACGACGCCCTCTCGCAGGCCTCCGTCCCGCTCTCCCTGCCCCCCGGGGTCGCCGAGCTGCTGGTGACCACCTTCCACGAGCTGCGCGAGGGGGTCACCACCGAGGGCGAGCGCATTGACCGGCCGACCACCCCGATGTCCACCGCCGAGGCCGTCTCGGTGGCCACCTCTGCGGGACTGCACGCCTTCTACTACGGCGACTCCGCCATCGCGCCCGACCACGTCGCCCGCCACCTCGTCGGCACCGCGCTCAAGGACGACCCCGAAGACCTCAAGCGGCTCCAGGGGTACTTCGGCCGGGTGGTGCGGCGTCGGGCGGAGGACAGCGCGCTGTGGGCGGCATGGTACGAGGCCCGCCGGTGGCTGACGTAGCAGACGACATCACCCTGCTCGGGGTCCGACACCACTCCCCGGCCTGCGGACGCGCTCTGAGAGACGCCCTCCGTGAGACGGCACCGGATGTCGTGCTCATCGAGGGGCCGCCAGAGCTGTCGGACCTGTCCATCCTCCAGGATCCCGGGCTGACCACCCCCGTCGCCCTCTTCTCTTTCGTCTCCCTGCCCGGCAGCGACCAGCGGCTCTCCGGTCAGAAGCGGGCGGCGGGCTGGTATCCGTTCTGCGACTACTCCCCCGAGCTGGTCGCCATCCAGACCGCCGGGAAGATGGGGATCCCCGCAGCGTTCTGCGATCTGTCGCTGCACGGAAGACTGGTGCATGATGCCGGTCTCGCGGCGGCGCTCTCCTCAGCAGACCGGGATCTGTTCGAGCACACCGTGCCCGCCGAGGACTTCCACGCCGCGCTCCGGGCAAAGACCGGCGCCCGGGACGACGATGACCTGTGGGACCGGCTGTTCGAGCTGCACGAGCGCCCCTGGTCGGTCTTCTTCCACGACACCGCCACCTATGGCGCGATGCTGCGGAAGACCGGGCCCGTCTCTGCGGTAGACGCCCTGCGCGAGGCGACCATGGCCACTGCCATCCGCGAGGCCCAGTCGCAGGGTGCGCAGCGGGTGGTGCTGGTCTGTGGGGCCTACCACCTCGATGGGATCCGCGAGGCCCTGGAGGCCGGGCTCGCTCCCCCGGACCTGCCGCCGCTTCCCCACGGGGCCCACCACGGCATCCACCTCGTCCCCTACGACTTCCGTCGCATGGCTCGGCTCCGCTATGCCGCTGGGATGCCGCAGCCGGCCTGGTATCAGGCGGACTGGAGCGGGGAGGGCTGGCTGGCGATGCTCACCCGGGCCGCCGGACACGCCCGATCCCGAGGACTCACCGTCTCCACCGCCGCCCTCGCGGATGCCGCCGAGCTGACCCGCCGCCTCGCCGCCTTCCGGGGCCACCCCCACCCCGCCCGGATCGACGCGCTCGACGCGATGCAGTCCTGCTGGTCGGAGGGCGGAAGAGACGGCGGGCGGCTGATGGCGCTGGTGGAGGAAGCCTTCTGCGGGGATCGGGCCGGGGTGGTCGGCCCCCGGGCTGGAGATCCGCCGCTGGTTGCTGATGTCGACCGACAGCTCGCCGCCCTGTCTCTGGCGGGTGGCCCCCGAGAGGTCCGGCTCCGACCGGTGCGCGCGGCACGGGACCGGGAGCGCAGCCGGCTGCTGAGTCGGCTGGACTACCTCGGGGTGGAGTACGGGCGGCTGCTGCGCGGTCCAGACCCGGTCACCGGCAAGAACCTCGACCGGGTGGAGCAGGTCTGGGCGATCGGCTGGACCCCGGAGTCCCGCTCAGCGCTGATGGTCAAGACCGCCTACGGGGCGACCCTCATCGACGCCACCGCCGAGCGCCTCCGGGAGCGCCTCGAAGAGACCCCGGGGCAGGCTGGTCCGGCAGTGGCCCGGCTCATCGAAGCCTGTGCGCTGGGGCTGACCGCGCTGACCGGTCCGCTGCTGGCCGGACTCGCCGACCGCATCGATGCCGACAGTCGCCTCTCCTCGGTCCTCGACGCCCTGCACGGACTCGTCCTGCTCCTGCGCTACCGGGACGCCCTGGACGCCATCGGCCTGCCGGTGCTCAACCCCCTCATTGCACGCAGCTTCCGTCGGGCGCTCGCACTGCTCACCCACCTCCCCGCCACCGCCGAGGACGCCGAGCCGGACACCATCGACGGCCTGCGCAGCCTCGACCTCGCTGCCGCCACCGTGGTCGACGCCATCGACACCGAGGCGCTGATCACCACGCTGACCGGGCTGCGGGCCGACCTCGCTGCGGTCCCTGGGGTCCAGGGTGGCGTCGATGGGCTGCTGTGGCGACGGGGGGCGCTGCCGGTCGCCGACCTCACCGCGACCATCATCGCGCGATTCGCCGAGGAGATCGCCGACGCACCGGGGCGCTACCTCAGCGGGCTGGCGGGCACGGCGCGGCGGGCGTACACCGACGGCGGGCCGATGCTGGGCGCGGCGGGGAGCGGCCTCTCCGGCATGACCGAGCCCGCCTTCCGGGCTGCACTGCCCCGGCTCCGTCGCGCCCACGCCGCCCTCACTCCCGCCGAGACTGCCCGCCTCTCTCAGCACATCGCCGCGCGCTGGGGTGGGCGGGGCAACCTCTCCGCTCCCCTCCCCGCGACGCCCGAGCAGCTCCAGGTCCTCACCGACCTCGATGCCTCCGTCCGTCAGACCCTCGCCGCCTGGGGGCTGCCGCTGTCGGGGGTCGCGGAGGTTCTCACCGAGGTCACCCCCACCGAGCCCTCCACCGAGCACGACCCGGAGCTGCTGGTCCGCTGGCGGCTGGTGCTGGGCCGCTACGCCGAGGGGCTGTCGCTGCCGGGTGGGGTGAGCGAGGAGATCGACGAAGCCCTCGGGTTCTTGTACGACCGGGAGTACGACGCCGGGGAGCGCGAGCAGCGTGGGGCAGGCTCTGGAGAGACCCCGCCGACCATCCCCGAGTGGATCAACGCCATCGAGCGGCTGTTCCCCAAGCAGACCTATGAGGCCCTGGAGGCCGAGGCGCTTGATCGCTACGGGCTGCTCGGTCTGGTCACCGACCCGGAGGTCCTGGCGCGCTGCCAGCCGTCGCTGCCGCTGCTCGAAGCGATCCTGCGGCTCAAGGATCGCATGGAGCCCCACGTCCTCGATGCAGCCCGCCGCATGGTCGCCGCGGTGGTCAAGCAGCTCACCGATGCCCTCTCAGTAGAGGCTCGCCGGGCGCTGTCGGGGCGCGCCCAGCACGGTCGCGCCCGGCGAACCGGCTCCGCCCGCAGCTTCGACGGGCCGACCACCATCCGGCGCAACCTCCGCCACTTCCACCCTGGTCGCGGGGTCCTGGTCGTCCAGCAGCCCTGGTTCCGCCCCCAGGTCCGCCGACACACCGACTGGCGCATCATCATCGCGGTCGACCAGTCCGGCTCGATGCTCTCCTCCACCATCCACGCTGGCATCACCGCCGCCATCTTCGCCGCCCTGCCCGGTGTGACCACCCACCTCATCGCGTTCGACACCCGGGTGGTCAACCTCACCGGGATCTGCGCGGATCCGGTGGAGACGCTGCTGTCGACCCAGCTCGGCGGGGGCACGAACATTGGTCAGGCGGTGGGCTACTGCAGCGAGCTGATCACCCGGCCCTCTCGGACCCTCTTCGTGCTCATCTCCGACCTCTACGAAGGCGCCCGCCCCGGTGCGCTGCTCGCCGGGATCCAGCGCATGGTGGAGGGCGGGGTGACGGTCCTGGCCCTCGCCGCCCTCAACGAGCAGGGCGACCCGGACTACGACCGCGAGCTGGGCCGGAAGCTGGTCAGTCTCGGGGCACGGGTCGGGGCGATGACGCCGGGCGAGCTGGTGCGGTTCGTCGGTGAGGTCCTGCGCTGATGTTCGACGTCATCTCTCAGGCCGACCTCATCGCTGCCAGCAGCCGGCTCACCCTGCGCCGGGCGATGGCCGACGCCGCGCTGCTCCCCCGCTCCATCGACCGTGGACTCGACGCCCTCATCCTCACCTGGCCCGACGCGGTGTGCGTCTTCCCGGTCGGTGCCGGACTGTCGGACTCCCGCTGCACCTGCCCAGCCCGCCGACTCTGCCGCCACCGGGTCCGCTCGGTGCTCTACCTCGCCCGCGATCCCACCGAAGACGCCCTCGGAGGCTGGTCCCCCGCCGACTTCCCACGCGCAATCATCGCCGCCGCTGCCGGGAAGACGCTGCTGCGACAGGCTGAGGAAGCCCTGCACGACGGGATCGTCGTGCGAACCGAGTCCGACACCGCTGCGGTCATCCCGGCGCTTGGGGTGCGGGTCCGCTTCCTGCCCCGGCAGTCCCTCGGTTCCGCGCTCTGCTCCTGTGGCCGACGAGAGCTGTGCATCCACCGCGTCCTCGCCGCCCTGCACTTCCAGCCCCCCGCACACCGACCGGTCCGCCCCCCGGCCCCCGACGAGGCCGCCCTCACCGCGCGCATCCGCTCCGCCGTCACCGAGCTCTTGATGCTCGGACTCGACGGCACCCCGCCCGAAGCCGGCGAGGGACTGAGCGCACTCAGCCAGCGGATCGCGACCGCCCTGCCCGCCCCCGCCGACGACCTCACCCGCCTCTCCCGGCTGCTGGCCGACTACCACAGCCGCTCCGCCCGGTTCTCTGCCCGGGGCTGGCTGATGACCGCCGCCCGCCTGCTCGCCCGCCTGATCGCCCTGTCCGACACCGACCGCACCATCGCGTCTGAGCACCTCCGGGGACGGGGGCGCCGGACCCGCCTCTCTGCGACCAACCTCGACCTCCTCGGCCTCGGTGGGGAGGGCTTCACCGGGCCGGGAGGCTCGGTGGTGAAGTGCTGGTTTGTACTGGAGCAGACCGGAGACGTGGTCTATGGCACGGTCGGGCGGGGGACCTTCGAGGGCGATCCACCCTCCGCGGCCTCGCTGTGGTGGCAGCCGATGTGGGGAGATGAGTCCCCGGGACAGCTCGCCCACGCCCGGCTGCGGCTGCCCTCGGCCCGGCTGAGTCCCGACGGCTCGCTGGGTGGTGCGGTGGGTCCGGTCCAGCACCGGCCGATCCCCGTCACGCCCGCCGACCTCCCCGCCAGCCTCCGCGCCGACGGGGTGGACGCCCTCAAGGCAATGTGGCGCGCCCTGCCCCCGCCGCTGCTTCGCGCCCCCGGACAGACCTCCCTGCCCGCAGTGATCACCCTCGCCGCTCCCCCCGGTCCCGCCTTCTTCCACCCAACGACCCAGCGCCTCCTGCTGCCCACCACCCTCGCCGACGGCACCGGGCTGACCCTGGAGGTCCGCTACGGCCCCGCGACGAAGCGGCTGATCGCCGTCCTGGAGCGAATCAGCGCCTGGGAGGCTCCCCCTGAGCACCTGCTGGTCCGGTTCTGGCCGACCGCGTCCGGGCTGGTCGCGGCCCCCATCTCCGCCTGGCTGACCGGCAGAGACGGTCCCATCAGCCTCGGCCTCGGAGACACTCCCCTCTCCAGGGGCGCGCCTGCGGATCCCCAGCGCCCGCTGCCCCCCCGTCCGCCGCAGCCCGCACCCCTCCGCACGCTCCGAGACCTCACCGGCCTCCTGGAGCGCATGGCGATCACCGGCATCCAGCGCACGACCCACGAGGATGACCTTCGGCGTGCTGCCGCCAGCCTCAACGCGCTGGGCCTCCCCACCGCCGCCCAGGCGCTGGCTGCTTTCGCTGCGGCGCCCTCTGCCGAAGGGTTTGTTGGTCTTCTTGGCTGGGCCACTGCTGTGGAGGAGGCCTTGCTGCTGCGGTGAGGGGTGGTGAGAGCTGGAGTTCAGTCGACACTTTGGGAGCCTCGATGAGGTGCAGGACGGTCCTTTGAGAGTGCGGTGGGTGGCTGCAGGGCGGGGATTCGCCATTGGTGTCTGGGTGGGGCCACAAGGTGGGTAGCCCAGGGGAGCGGCCGCAATGCGGGCACTCCCGGAGGTGAGCCGACTCCGGCGGCCGCTGGAGCGGGCACTCAATGCAAGGAGTGCAGCCCCCTCGAACGAGCGTCATGAGCAGCCCGTAGGGCGCACAGTGATGCGAAGTGGCCAGAAAAAGCATGGCTCGGAGGATGGCGAACCTCAGCTCATGGGTGAGGGAGCACCCTTCGGTATCGAAAGCCCCGAGGCTGAGAGCGCCCCTGGCTGAGAGCGCCCCTGGCTGAGAGCGCCCCTGGCTGAGAGCGCCCCTGGCTGAGAGCGCCCCTGGCTGAGAGCGCCCCTGGCTGAGAAGACCGAAGGG
>JBLHNG010000106.1:0-14880 GCA_047621685.1 Myxococcota bacterium
ACCTCAACCCCGACGGACGGGCGGCGGACTCCCGCTTCAACGCTGCGGGCATCGACCTGAACCGCAACTACCCCCTCGCCTTTGAGGCCGCGAAGCGTCACAGCACCGCCCCGCTGGATCAGCCGGAGTCGATCCTGCTCGCCGCACAGCTCGACGCGCTCAAGCCCGCACTGGTCATCGTCGCCCACAGCTGGCCGGAGAAGCACTTCATCAACTACGACGGCCCGGCGGCGGACCTCGCGGCTCAGTTCTCGGCGCTGTCGGGCTACCCGGTGGTGCCCTCCGACGGCTTCCACCCCACCCCCGGCTCGCTGGGCTCGTGGGTCGGACTCGGCATGAAGATCCCGATCCTCACCCTGGAGCATCAGCGCGGAGACGATCCGAAGCGCTGCTGGGAGCAGACCCGGGAAGCGATCCGGGCGGTCATCGACGGGTGAGGTCAGTGCCTGCGGTCCCACTGGTCCTCGCGACGGTCCCGGATGTCCTCCTGACGATCCCGGATGTCCTCCTGGCGATCCGCGATGTCCTCGGCACGGTCGGCGATGTCTTCGAGGTTGTCGAAGATGTCCTCGATGAGGTCACCGAGGCCGGTGAACTCCTGGGCGTCGAGGATGTCCTCCTGACGATCCGCGATGTCCTCGGCACGGTCGGCGACGTCTTCCCGGGCATCAGCGATGTCTTCGCGACGATCCCGGATGTCCTCGTTGCGATCCCGGATGTCCTCGGCGCGGTCGGCCTGGATGCGGGCGGCGCGGGACGGGGGCGGCGGGGGAGCAGCGTCGGCGGTGGAGAATGCGGCGATGAGGGTGATGAGCATGGGAGCCTCCTTGGTTGCGTGCTGACAGTGACGCGGCTCCCTCTGGGATCATTCGAGGATTAACATTCCTTAAGAATCGCTCCGCCCACAACTCAATTTCAAGTCACCAAACCTGGAGACTCCGTTATCGTGGTTCACGATGCTCTCCATCCTCCTCGCCTGCCAGACTCCTGTTCCCATTGACTCCGGTCCAGCGGGCGATGAGGCACCGTCCATCACCCTCCTCCCCCTCAATGAGGTCGCCCTCCTGCGCCGGATGAGTCTGGACCTCCGCGGTGTCTCCCCGTCCCTGGAGGAGCTGGACGCGCTGGAGTCCGGCACGCCGCTTGAGATGCTGGTGGCGGACTACCTGGCGGATCCCCGGCTGGAGGACACCCTGACCGAGCGGATCGCCGAGCGGTGGCTGACCCGCACCGACAGCTTCAACCTCACCACCGGCAGCTACGGGCTCGACGCGGACCAGGAGTTCACCTTTGAGCGCGCCATCGGCGAGGAAGCCCCCCGACTCGCCGCGCGGCTCATCGCCGAGGATGCACCGTGGAGCGCCCTGGTCACCGTCGACTACACCGTGGTCAATGAGATACTTGAGGGGCTCTGGCCGGTCGAGGTCCTCGAAGACGGCGACGGCTGGCGGCGGGCGCGGTACACCGATCAGCGGCCGCCCATCGGAGTGCTGGCGACCAACGGGATGTGGCTCCGGTACAGCACCTCCAACGCCAACCTCAGCCGCCACCGCGCCGCCGCGATCTCCCGGCTGATGCTGTGCAGCGACTACCTCAGCCGCCCGATCACCTTCTCCAGCGCTGGCCTCATCGAGACCGGCGATCTGGAGGACCTCCTGCACAACGAGCAGACCTGCATCAGCTGTCACGCCACCCTCGATCCGCTCGCCAGCGCCCTGTTCGGCTTCTGGATGTACGACAACTACGACGACTACGAGCTGAGCCACTATCATCCCGAGCGGGAGCAGCTCGGGGCGTACTTCCTGGGCGTGGAGCCGGCCTGGTTCGGCCAGACGATCGACGACATCGACGATCTCGGCGGCATCATCGCAGCCGATCCCCGCTTCTCAAGCTGCGCGGTCCAGACCATGGCGGAGCTGCTCTGGCAGCGCCCGGTGGCCCTGAGTGACTTCGAGGCCCTCGACACCCTGGAGGCGGACTTCCGCGACAGCGGCATGTCCTCGAAGGGACTGCTGGCCGCGGTGCTTGAGACTCCGGAGTACCGGGTCGGCGATGTCACCGGTGATGAGACCCTGTCCGAGGCGGTCGCCACCCGGCGTCTGCTCTCCAGCAGCCAGCTCGTCACTGCGGTGGCTGACCTCACCGGCTTTGTCTGGGAGTGGGAGGGCTTCTCGCAGCTTGAGAACGACGACATCGGCTACCGGATCCTGGTCGGCGGTCTGGATGGCGACACAGTCACCTCCCGGCAGGAGACACCGACCATCACCTCGCTGCTCGTCATCCGGCGCCTCGCCCAGGCCGCAGCCTCCGCTGCGGTGGAGCATGACCTCCTCGATGCAGAGGCCCCAGCACTGCTCACCCAGGTCGATCTCGACACCCGACCCGACGACACGGCCTTCAGCGCACAGCTCACCGAGCTCTACCGCCGTCTCTACGCCACCACGCCCTCCGATGACGACCGCCTCGCCGACGCAGCCCTCTGGGAAGCGGTCGAGGCGGCAGACGGATCGGATGCCGCATGGCGCTCCCTGCTGGCCACCCTGCTGCGCGATCCCGCATTCTGGACGTACTGATGCCCCTCAGCAGACGCCGCCTCCTCACGCTCGCCCCCGCAGCTGGCCTGCTCCTGCCCGGTCGCCTCGGTCGCGCGACCCGCTCCGCCAGCGAGCGAAGGTTCCTGTTCATCTTCGCCGAGGGCGGCTGGGACACCACCTTCGCCTTCACCCCGCAGTTTGACAGCCCGCACGTCGACATGCCCGCCAATGCCCTCGCTGCTGAGATCGGCGGGATCCCGTTCGTCGATCACCCCGAGATCCCCGCACTGCGCCAGTACCTCAAGCGCTACAGCAGCCAGACCTGCGTCATCAACGGTCTGGAGATCCCCTCGGTCGCCCACGAGATGAGCCAGCGCCTCATCCTCACCGACTCCTCGCTCCAGGGCTTCGACGACTGGCCCTCCATCCTCGCCGGACACGCCACCACCGCTCCCATCGCCCCCATGCTGCACATCTCCGGGCCGACCTTCGCCGCCCAGTATGCCTCCTCCGTGGTCCGCATCGGCACCACCGGTCAGCTCACAGCACTGCTGGATGGCACCGCACTCACCGAGTCCACCCACAGCGTCACCGTGCCGAGCAGCACAGCCGAGGCGCTGGAGAACGCCCGGGCCATCGCGCGTGCCGAGGCGTATCAGGCCACCGTCGGCAGCGGTCGGGGAGCCCAGATCGCACAGACCGCCGCCCACCTGGAGTCTCAGATGGGCGCCTTCTCCGGGTACGCCGACCAGCTCTCCTTCTCCAGCAGCACCGACCTCATCGACCAGCTCGCGGTGCCCCTCAGCTTCCTCTCCTCCGGAGCCTCCCGGTGCGCGATGGTATCCTACAAGGCGTGGAATGGGGTCTTCAACGGCTGGGACACCCACGAAGAGCTCACCCTCCAGGCCCCCCACTTCGAGGAGCTGTTCACCGCGCTGACCCATGTGCTGGACACCCTCACGGCTACCCCCGGTCTCTCCGGGGGCACCCTGGCGGACGAGATCACCATCGTGGTGCTCTCCGAGATGGGTCGCACGCCGCTGCTCAACAGCACCAACGGCAAGGACCACTGGACCTACACCTCCGCGATGCTCATCGGCGCTGGAGTGGCTGGCGGGCAGGCCATCGGGGGCTACACCAACCAGCTCCTCGGCGAGAAGACCGATCTCAGCAGCGGCACCGTCACCGACCACGGCGTCGATCTGCTGCCCGGTCACATCGGCGCGACCCTCCTCGCACTGGGAGACGTCGACCCGGGGCTGTACACCGATGAAGCCAAGGTCATCACCGCCGCGCTGGCGTAGTATTTTTGGTTCTCACTCAATGGGAGTCCCGTCCGACTCCCAGCAGAGCACTGTTCCCTCTGCGGTGATCGCGCACGACGACCGATGCCCCGAGGCAACCATGGAGAAGTCTCCCGTCGGCCACGTCTGCTCTCCGACATTGTTCTCCGACGGCCAGCACTGGAGCGCGCCGCCCCCCACAAGCCCGCAGGACTGGTAGCTTCCTGCGCTGATCGCGATCAGAGCGGTGTCGGCGTCTGGGCAGCGACCGTCCCCGCTAAACCCGCCGCAGGCCACACCCTCATCGGTCACCGCGATGTGGTGCTGGAACCCCGCAGCGGTCATCGTGGTGCCTGAGAGCGCCTCGGGGATGCAGTAGTTCTGGTGCCCCCAGCAGGTCAGCACTCCCTGAGTCGAGATCGCTGAAGAGACGCTCCCGCCAGCGGTGATCGCAGTGAAGGCTCCCTCTGGGGCGTCGGTCTGTCCCTTGTCGTTGTTTCCCCAGCAGGCCAGGGTGCCATCCGTGGCGAGCGCGCAGGTGTGGGTCAGGCCCGCGCTCACAGCGGTGTAGGTCCCGGTCGGCGGGCTGGACTGGCCGTGATCGTCGTTCCCCCAGCAGGCCAGGGTGCCTTCAGTGGCGAGCGCACAGGTGTGGACCAGGCCCGCGCTGATGGCGGTGAACGCGCCCCCGGGAGCGTCGAGCTGACCATCGCCGCTGTAGCCCCAGCAGGTCAGGGTGCCATCGGACGCGATCACGCAGGTGTGGTATCCGCCGACTGTCACCGTCTCGAAGACGCCGTCGGGCGGTCCCTCAGAGACTGTGGGCTCGCTGCTGTCGGAGGGGTCGCTGTCGGAGGGGTCGCTGTCGGAGGGGTCGCTGTCGGAGGGGCCGCTGTCGGAGGGGTCGGGCAGGTAGCACAGCCCGTCGTCTTCCAGCACCGAGCCCGCCGGACACTCCACCGCTTTGCAGCCGATGAGCAGCACAAGCATCAGCACACAGCTTCGGGGGGACAGGAGGAGCACGCTGCTGAGTATAGTCCGCTCTCAAGGGTGCAGGTCGTCCATGTGGACTCCGGCAGCGAGAGGCGGTTGCCAATTTCCAGCCCCGACGCCATGCTCTCCCCCATGCCCGACCCCCTCGACGAGATCACCCGCCGCACGCTGAGCCACTACACCACCCACGCCGAGGACTTCCGCATCGGAACCTGGGACCACGACGTCTCCCAGAACGTCGACGCCCTGCTCTCCGCCATCACCGCGAACGCCCCCTGCCGCATCCTCGACGTGGGCTGCGGACCGGGGCGGGATCTGGTGACCTTCTCCCGACTCGGACACCACCCCACCGGCCTCGACGGCACCGCCCGGTTCTGCCAGATGGCCCGCGCTGCGTCTGGCTGCCCGGTCTACCACCAGGACCTCCTCAAGCTCACCCTGCCTCCGGCGCACTTCCACGGCATCTTCGCCAACGCCTGCCTGTTCCATGTGCCCGCCGTCGCCCTGCCCGATGTGCTGCGCAACCTCTGGCAGACCCTGCAGCCTGGCGGCATCCTGTTCTCCTCCAACCCCCGGGGCGACAACCAGGCCGGCTGGGGCGGGGATCGCTACGGCCACTACCACGACCTCCCCGGCTGGACCGGGTTCATGGAGGATGCCGGGTTTTCCGCCGTCGGACACTACTACCGACCGCCGGGCCGACCCCGCAGCCAGCAGCCGTGGCTGGCGAGCACCTGGCAGAAGCCCTGAGCGGTCACAGGATCATAGAGATCACAGGATCTTGAGCACCTTGTCGAGCTTCGCCAGGGAGCCGGAGAGCTTGTGGACCCGTCGGAGGTAGCCCTGGAGGACGTGGGCCTGCTCAAGCAGCTCCTGGGCGTCCCCTGCGTTGGTGTGCTGCATCTGGGCGCACAGCGCGGTGAGCTGGGCGTCGGTGGCCTTGATCCCGGCTCCCCGAAGCGCGTCGAGCACCGAGTCGCTCTCCCCGATGCTCGCCCCCTCCGACAGCAGCCGCGCCTGCGCACCCATCACCGCACGCCGGACCCGCTCCAGCAGGGGCGACATCAAGGCGGAAGGAACCGTGTGCAGCGCGGCGAGTCGGATGACATCGCTCTCCTCCGTCAGACGAGACGGGAGGGTGTACATCTCCTCCAGCGCCTGCTCAATGCCGCTCTGGAATCTGCCGCCGCCTGCTCCCTCCTTCTGATCAGACGCCTTCCGTTTGGGAGAATGGGCCTGATCGGACTGTGGCACCGCGAGCGGATCCGTGATTGTGTCTGAGACCGGCGCAGACGTCTCCACCGTCGGCGTCACCCCTGGCTCCGTCATCACCTCTGGCATCGCACACCTCTTCTGTGAGGCATAGGTGGTGACGGAGCGGGCATGCGCTCGGGCGATACAATTGAAACAAGCCGCGACTCACCGCTCCAGCCAGCCGCCCCCGGAGATCCCTCCATCCCCCGCACAGCTCCCCTCAATGCGGTTCGGCGAGGCGACGTCCATGTCGAGCGAAACAGTGCCGCCATCACCGAGAGCGAGGGTCAGCGCGACGGCGTCCTCAGACTCGCTGCCGGTGGCGGTGCCGGAGAAGTCGAAGTCGTAGCCCTGCCAGGAGAATGACGCCTCGGCGGTGCCATCCAGCAGCTCCGCGCTCTGGGTGAGGTCGAGGTCGAGCAGCATGTCGTAGTCCTCAAACGCACACTCCCCCGACCACACCCCGGTCAGGTTCGCGCTTCCGCAGCCAGCCAGCAGGATCAGGAAGACGGGTCGCATCGTGGGCACCTCCAGGGCGAGGCTAACACTGCCCTTGACTCCACTGGAATGGCGACAAGATTTCTCCATGGCTCCCGATCCAACTGTCCGTCACGCGCGCGCCCGCTTCTTCGCCAGCAGCGGCTTCCCCACCGACGGAGGCTACGACGACGACTGGTCTGAGGCGGCGTTTGGACCGGTGCGCTACCGGGTGCCCAACACCCTCGCCCGGCGTGCTGCGCTCCGTCGCCACGACCTCCACCACGTCGCCACTGGCTACGCCGCCGACTGGCGTGGAGAGGCAGAGATCTCGGGCTGGGAGCTTGGCAGCGGGGCGGGCGTCTACCCCTACGCCTGGCTCATCGCGCTGTGGGGGATGTTCACCGGCCTCCTCTACCACCCCGCCCCCACCGTGCGTGCCTTCCTCCGGGGGCGCCACTCCGACAACCTCTACTGCCACGGTTCGGGCACCGAGGCGGTGCTGTCTCAGCCGGTCTCCACCCTCCAGCAGCACCTGTCCGTCCTGCCCGCCAGCATCGACCCCTGGACCGGTCGATCCGGTCTCGCCCGCATCGCAGACGCCCTGGCCCTGGCCGCCTGGAGTTTGCTGTCGCTGACATTCGGGGTCGTCAGCCTGCTGCCTGCGGGCCTGCTCATCGCCCTGGCATGGCGGCCAACCCTGCCTTCGCTGTGCTGCTCGGGTGCAGCAACCGCAGGCTGATCTCACCTTAGTTCAGCTCCAGGCGAGGCTGCCACATCCGCTCAGGCACTGCCGGGCTCTGGGACCTCGCGGTCCTGCTCGTCGGACTCGTTCGTTGGAAATGCCTCCGGACTCTGGCGATGCGAGGATCGTGGGTATTGATGTTGCCTGCCCTGTTCTGCTCGCCCTTTGGGCTTCGCATGGGTCCCTCACAGTTCCCGCTCAGTCATCATCACAGATGTCGCCGACCCCGTCCCCGTCGGAGTCGGACTGGTCAAAGTCCCAGACCCCATCCGCAGACACTGCCACCGGCAGCTCCGTCAGCGCATCGCCATCCCCGAGAAACCGCGCATAGGTCCCCCAGCCGCCGCCCTGATCGTAGACCTTCACCAGCAGCCGGTTCCAGCCCGCCAGCAAGGTGACCTCCGCGGTGTACTGGTCAGCGACGGTGCCCTGACAGCCGGTGATTTCGAAGACCACCTCACCGTTAAACCACGCCCGGGCGCCATCATCGGGCCCAAGCGTGAGGGTGGCGGCCTGCTCGCTCTCGCTGAACACCCAGGTCGCCGCGTAGACCTCGCGGGGAGCGCTGACGCTCTTATAGTCGTCCTCGAAGCCGACCCGGGCGCCGTCGCTGATGAGCACCCCCCAGGCGACGTCCTCGACCACTTCCCCGAGCACCGGCTCTGCGGCCCCGTCGTCGCCCAGTCGCTCGGTCTCACCAGGCAGGCAGTCCTCAGGGCTCGACTCACCGGTCAGCGGACCGAGGACGAGCCAGTGCCGGATGAAGCCGCTCTCGTCGACGGTGGGGGTGAGGTTGTCGGGGCCGTTGGGGATGTCGGGGCAGTTGTCCTCGCCATTGATGAGGCCGTCGCCGTCCCGATCGCCGTCGCAGTCATCGATCAGCCCGTCGCTGTCGAAGTCCTCGGAGTCCGACAGCGGCAGGTCAAAGTCCGTGCTCTCGCCGGACTGCACCGCGAGTGTGTACGCCGGAACCTCCCCGCCGAGCACAGCAGTCGCACAGACTGCCCACGAACCGCCGGCCACGAACCGCGCCCCGGGCTCCTCGGCGGGGTCGAGGATCGCACAGCCAGACCCATCGAGTGCGCTGGCGGCGACCTGCTCCCCGGTCGGGGCGTGCAGGGCGAGCACGACGTCTCCGGTGCAGGTGCCGGTCTGCTGCGCGGCGACGGTCTGGCACTCGTCGACGGTGAAGGTGTAGCAGTCGATGTCCCCGCCGGTCAGGGAGCCGGTGACGCTGCCCTCGGTGAGCGCCTGCCCGCCGTCCCAGGCGTCGTTGGGCTCAAGCTCCAGGGGACCGTCCTCGACGAGGCAGGTGGGGTCGCAGCCGTCTCCGCCCCAGGTGTTGCCGTCGTCGCAGGCCTCGTCGCTGTCGGTCACCCCATCCGCACAGGACGCCAGCCGGCAGGTGCTCCGGCAGGCGTCGGGGTCGGTGTCGCTGTTGGCTGCACCGTCGTCGCAGGGCTCGTCGGACTCGACCACCCCGTTGCCACAGGCCGCGAGGACCTCTTCAGGGGTGGGTTCGTCGTTGCAGCTGATCAGCAGGAGGAGTGCGAGCATGGCGGCAGGATACAGCGCCCGCCCCCGTCACGCTACAGCGCGGACTCGGCCTCTTCGACCACATCGTCGATCCAGTCGAAGACCGCATCATCCGATGACTCCAGTGCATCCTCGAAGCTGCCGGTGATGTTGGTGTAGGAGCCCGACTCGGCCTCCGCGGAGTCTGCTATCAGGGCATGGGCCGTCTCGAAGCGCTCCTTCTGGGCCTCTGCGCTCAGCGGACCGGCCAGCAGCTCCTCGATGTGGCCGTAGTAGGCCGCGGCGTAGACATCGTCGTCCATCAGGCTGCGGATCAGCGGCCAGTCAGAGGTGACCTCGTCCATGGTGACCGACATCGGGGTGCGGATGTTGCTGGCTGCGTAGGAGAGGTTGAGGTCCCACGGCACCCACACCAGACGACCGTCCTGGGCCGGATCAGCGTAGAGGTAGAAGTTGTGGGTCATCAAGCCGTAGGTGTCCCAGTTGCCGATGAGGTTGTTGACCGCCAGGGCGCGCAGGAAGCCGTCGACGTCGAGGGTCTCCTCCAGACCGGCTCGCCAGTCTGCGGCGTCGATGCCGGTGTCGTTGAGGGCCTCGACCAGCGCAGCGATCTCGACGGCGTCGGTGGTGTCGTTGGTCTTGTCTCCGAAGCTGTCCGCATCGAAGGTCGCGAAGGTCGCGCCGTCGCCGTCGGCCTTGTAGCAGCTGCCGTCGTCGTCATCGAACCAGGAGTCCAGCAGCTCGCCGCAGGGATCCTCGAACATCGTGTACGCACCCCAGTAGACCGGCCCCTCGCCGACATCGACGTAGATCTCCACCAGCGCGCCCTTCGCCGCCGGGATGCCAGCGTCCCGGTACAGGTCTGCGGCGACCTTGTCGCGGACGAGAGAGTCATCGCCGTAGCCGTTGCCGAACTTCAGCTCCTCGAAGCCATGGAACCGCTGGTCGTCGACCTCGGAGTAGGCATCGTCGTAGTAGTCGAAGTTCAGGCGGAACGGCAGCTTGGTCACGCCCTCGTTGTAGGGCTGCATGAGGCTGGAGTTGCCCTTGTGGCGCATGCCGACCACCGGCCAGGTCTGCCCGTCGAAGCCGATGGTGACCGGGACGTAGATTGGATCGCTCTCGGCATCCGCTGGACCACCGCCAGCATCGCCCCCGCCATCCGGGGGACCGCCGCCATCACCGCCGGGCATGCCGCCGCTGTCGCCGTAGAGGCTCTCCAGGTCGTCCTGCATGTTGGCGTAGTCGCCCGAACAGATGGTGATGTCGATGCGGTGCACGGTCTCATCGTCAAACAGCAGGTCGTAGTCGCCGTCGACGCCCTTGAGGTGGGTCTCTGCAGACCAGCCGGTGGCGGTCAGGTCGACGTCGCAGGCGCTCACAGCACCCGAGGCGCTGTCTTCGGTTCCGGAGACTCCGGCGTCATCACAGGCGGTCAGCATGAGGGCGGCGAGAAAGGTCATCGGTGGCTCCTGGGTCTGCTCTGTGAGACACGCTGGATCACGAGATGGGCAGCCGGGGTGGAGATACGGTAGACTTTGTTGTGCTCACACTCACCCTCCTGCTCTCGACCGCCTCCGCAGAAGGCTGGTTCTACCCCAATGAAACCGACATTCAGGTCGAACTGCCCGCGAGCTGGTCGCTGACCGGGGCGCTCATGATCCGCCTGGACAGCCCGGAGTCTCCCCTGCTCCACGCCGACATTGAGTCGGTGGAGTGGCTGACCCGTCGTCCAGCAGTGGCCCGGGTCAACCTGAAGGCCGGCGCGGATCCCCTCGAAGTCTCCCGAGACCTCCACGGGCGGGACGGCGTGCAGTGGGCGCACCCAGACATCCGTCTGCCCATCGTCACCCACACCCTGCCCAACGATCCAATGGTCGGCGATCAGTGGCACCTGGAGAACACCGGTCAGGTCGGCTCACCGGGCACTGATGTCAACGCCGAGGAGGCCTGGGAGTACAGCACTGGCGCCGGGCAGCTCATCGCGATCATCGACTCCGGCACCGACCCCGACCACCCCGACCTCGCGGTGGTCAATGGCTACGACTACGTGGACGGCGACGACGACAGCTACCCCGCCGACGGCAACGCCCACGGCACCGCCTGCGCAGGACTCGCCGCCGGACAGGGCGACAACGGCATCGGGGTGGCCGGGGTGGCCTACGACGCGGAGGTCTATGGGATCCGATTCATCGGCTCCGACTCTTCGGAGTCCTTCTACGATGCGTTCACCGAGGCCGTCGATGCCGGCGCGACCGTGCTGAGCAACTCCTGGGGCGTCTCCAATGCCTGCACGGGCTTCTCTCTACCGGCCGCCTACACCGCCGCGATGGACTACGCCGAGGAGGAGGGCCGCGGGGGGCTGGGCACGGTGATCGTGTTTGCCGCCGGCAACGACGACTGCGACATCTCCAACGATGGCTTCCTCGCCGGTGAGCATGTGGTCGGGGTCGCCGCAGTCAGCTCCAGCGACATCAAGGAGTGGTACTCCTCCTACGGTGACCTCGTGGACATCTCCGCGCCCTCCGGCGGGGTGGTCACCACCGACATCTCCGGGGAGTCCGGCTACGGCAGCCACCAGGGCGACGAGGACTACACTGGCAGCATGTCCGGCACCTCCGCCTCGACCCCGATCGTCGCCGGGGTGTTCGCCCTGATGTTCTCCGCCAACGACCGGCTCACCGCCGCGGACGCCCGGGACATCCTCTGCCAGACCGCCACCCGAAACGACATCCTCGACGCTGACTATGACGAGTCGGGCTGGAGTCCGTACTACGGCTGCGGGCGAGTCGATGCCGGGGCCGCAGTCGCTGCGGTCGCCAACAGCGCACCCAACGCACCGGCCTCCGAGGTGCCCGATGCGTCGGTCTACGAGGATCGCATCTGGCTGGACTGGTCCGCAGCGACCGACCCCGACAGCGATCGGCTGACCTACCGGGTGGTGTGGTCCGTGGACGGCGGCGAGCCGGTCGAGACGATCGTCGATGGGCTGTCGCTGGAGCTGACGGACGAAGCAGAGGCGGGCCAGAGCCTGACCTGGCAGGTCGGGGCGATCGACCTGTGGGGTGACGGACCGATGAGCCCGGAGTACACCCAGACCGTGATCGCCCGACCGGTCGCCACCGCTGAGGAATCCGGAGGCTGTCAGGCCGCAGCAGGCGGGATCTGGTGGCTGGGGCTGATGGGGCTGTTTGGCCGCAGACGCAACACATAGGGAGACATCATGGCAAAGCTCACCGACACCGAGCGAGACACCGCGCTGGCGGAGCTGACGGACTGGTCGCTGGTGGATGGCCGAGACGCCATCACCAAGACCTTCACCTTCAAGAACTTCAACGCTGCGTTTGGCTGGATGAGCCGGGTCGCGCTGCTTGCGGAGAAGATGGAGCACCACCCCGAGTGGTTCAACGTCTACAATCGCGTGGAGGTCACCCTGTCGACCCACGATGTCGGCGGGCTGTCCAGCTTCGATGTGCGCATGGCCCGGGCGATGGAGATCTTCGCGAGCTGACATGCGCATCGACCTCTCCGCCATCGACCGCGACTTCTTCTTCGTGCGTGAGTCCAGCCACCCCACCATCGGGCCGCTGGTTCAGATCGCACCGCAGAAGAACAAGCACCGCTGGGCACCCGACGAGGTCCACCTCCGCTCCCTGCTGACCCGCCCTGACGGCACCATCGTCTCGTCGGGCTTTCCGAAGTTCTTCAACGTCGGAGAGGTGCCCGAAGACGACGCGATCACCACCGAAGCGGTCAACAGTGGTCGGGCGTGGTTCTCCGAGAAGCTAGATGGGTCGTTGATCATCCGGGACGTGATCGGCGGTGAAGTCCTCATCCGGACCCGGGGAAGCACCCGCGTCACTGGAGATCGCGGCGAGCGGCTGTCCCACCTCATCGCCCGCTGCTACCCCGCCCTGCTCGATCCGACGATCCTGGCCGGCCGCTCCCTGCTGTTCGAGCACCTCTCCCCCCACCCCGACGACCGCATCATCCTCCAGTACCCCCTCCCTAAGCTCGCCGCCCTCGGCTGGATGCAGCACCACACCGACCGGCTGCCTGCCTTCCACGGCGATCCAGACACCGTCGCTGAGCTGTCCGTGGCGGTCTCGGTGCCTGCGGTGGGGGCTCAGGTCCTGCCTGCGGACCTCGACGCGGTGATGGCGAAGGTCTGGGGCTGGGAGGACTTCGAGGGGGTGGTGGTCCGCGCCCAGCGCCCCGACGGCTCCACCCACCTCGCCAAGCTCAAGACGCTCTCCTACCTCAAGAGTCACTCCGTGAAGGGCCACTTCAACGCCGAGCGGCTGCGGCGGTTCTGCTGGGCGGAGGGCATCACGACCCGCGACGGCCTGATCGCAGCGCTGAGCGCACAGGGCGTGGACTGGGAGGTGCTGCACTTCCTGGAGGCGCCCTTGATGGCGTGGCTCGCACACCGGGCGGACGTCGACCGACGCATCGCGGCCTTCTCCCCAGCGGTCACCGCCCTGGCGGACCTGCCCTCGATGGGCGACAAGGCCCGCACCCTCAAGGGCGTCTGTGCGAATGAGCCGGACTTCGCGGACCTGTTCGGGCTGGGCATGGCTCGGCTCAAGGGACTGCCAGAAGCAGAGAGCATCGGGGCGCTGCACATGCAGCTGAGCCTCTCTCAGTTCCGACAATTCACCCGGGAGGGGCTGGCTGCGGCCCGCGATCTCTCCCCGAGGATGTCCAGTGGTTGAATTCCTCTCCCGCGGGGGCATCCACAGCACCCTGGCCATCCTCGCAGTCGCGCTCACCTGGGCCGCCTCGATCGCCCGGATCCTCTGGATCAATCGTGACTACCGGAGTGCTCAGGCTGGCGGCTGGCTGGTGCTGGGTGGCGTGATGGCGGTGACCCTGTCGGCAGCCACCATGGTCCCGCCGCACACCTCGGTCCTGATGACCGTCTACGCCGGCCTCGGTCCGCCGCTGATGCTGATCATGGGCATGGCCGGGCTGCTGATCATCGACGGCATGGGTGCCTGGCTCAATCCCCCCTCCAGTCGCTCGAACCGGGTGGCCCGATGGGGCGGCATGGCCCTCATCCTCGCCGGACTGGGCCTGCTCATGGAGCTGCGGGGAGCGATCGCGCTGCACATGGGGCTCTCGGAGCTGAGCAGCCAGCCCGTCGAGGTCCTCGCGAGGTCCACCGAGCGGTGGTTCATGCTCGCGAGAAACTCCGGGGTGGCTGCAACGGTGTTTGGATTTGTCCTCGCTGCGGAGGGCACCGTCGCTGGGATCTCAGAAGGTGAGGTCGAGGTCGAGGTCGAGGAAGACTGAGCGCCTCGGCTCCCCTACTCTTCAGTCGGCGGATCAAACACCCTCAGCTCACCGCGAACATCACCCCAGGTCCAGGGGTAGGAACCCGTTCGAGCAAACGCACCGCCAGCCTCGATGAGGATCTCCCGGTGCGCACCTGCCCCGAGGTTGACCGCCACGCCCTCGCTGCGGCTGGTGGCACTGTCTCCCAGGCCGGTCGCGGTGTAGGGCGACGCCTGCCAGAGGTGGCCGTGCAGGGCAAACGAGCCGCCGCCGGAGCCGCCGGGGTGGAGCAGCCGGATGCGGACCGGCTCACCGGCCAGGGCGGGCATGAGGTACGGGGACTGCTCGCAGGCGCTGGCCCGGTAGTTCACCCCGGCCTGACACCCGTCGGCGCTGGTGTACTGGAGCACGTACTCCTGGAAGACCGCGCCGCCCGACAAGACCCGGGCGTTGGTGCGGTCCCCGGCCATCGGGATGACCCACTCCGCGTCCGCTGGCTCGATGATCAGCGCGCCGAACAGCCCGGCGGCGACCTGACTGGGATCCGCTGGCAGCAGGTTGATCGCCCCCAGCTCGACTGCGGTGTCAGTGACGGTGCCGTCTTCCCAGGTCCGCAGGCCGGCGTACCAGTTGTAGACGATGTTCTCGCCCGGCCCGACGGTCTGCACCGGGTTGGTGCCGGCGTTGAAGCCGCTGTCGTCGGTGACGTCGTAGGACAGCAGCTGCGGACGGAGGCCGACCTGAGCGGAGAGCCCGGCGGGCATGGACTCTGCGGAGAGGC
>JBLHNG010000107.1:0-14807 GCA_047621685.1 Myxococcota bacterium
AGAAGCCGGACGGGCCGGCGCCGATCATCATGCGGAGGTCGGCGACGAAGATCGCGCCGCGGCGGTCGGGCATGGTGCCGACGTGGTAGAGCCGGCCCTGACGGGTGCGGCTGCTCCAGTTGAGGTTGCCGATGAGGCCCTGGACGATGAACCGGTCATAGCGCTGCTCGCTGGCCATAAACGCCTCCAGCTCCCTTGGGGAGGTGATGGTGTAGACGCCCTGACCAGCGTTGCTGTAGGGGTTCTTGACCACCGCGACACCGCCCATCCGGTTGACCCACAGCGGGACCTCGTCGTGGCCGACATCCCAGATGGTCTCTGGGACGTGGATGTGCATCCGACTGGCGGCGGATTCGCCGTTGTAGACGTCGTAGGCCTTCGCTGCGAGCATCTTGTTTCGCCCGCCAGCCAGACAGACGACCACCGGGTTGAACAGCAGCGTGCGGGTGATCGGAGGGATCCGACTCCAGGGACGCTGGGTGACGTAGCGGAACGCGGCCCGCATCGGCCGCCAGTCACCGTCGATGCGAACCTGGAGGACACCGTCGACGAACCGGGCGGACGGGTCGGGGTCGTTGGCGGGGAAGTGCACGAGGTAGACCGGCTCGTTGGTCAGGTCGGCAAGGGTTGCGGCGTAGCCGGTGGTCTCCATCGGGTTCTTGTCCCACAGCACCGCGAGCCCGCCGGCCGGCAGACCACGGCGAGCCAGGGCCGGAATGAACGACTGCTCCAGCAGCCGCCGGTAGCCAGCCTGCTCCTGCTCCTCGGACACCAGCGGCATCGACTTCTGGCCCGAAGGCGAGGAGTTGGTCTCAATGATCACCATGCGCCGACGGCCTTCCTCATTGGTGGCATGAAACAGGTCGGAGCCAGACCAGCGGAAGAACCGGGGACGGTAGGAGAGCGCCTCAGCGATCGCATCCCGGGAGATCTCGGGATGGAGGTGGCTGTAGCGTCGGGCGATCCGGGCATTGCCGAGGTTGAGAAAGGACCTCACAAGCGGGTGAAGCTGTGCGTTGGGCACTCGGGTGTAGAAGTGGCGATCCACTTCGAACGAGCCAGGCTGGACCTGGGTGACGGGAGAGAGAGCCATTGAGACGCCTCCAGTTAAATGGTTGGTTCGACCAACATAAAAGCGATTTTTTGTGCCTGGTTTTTCAGGTCTCGCCGCCACCGCAATCTATATCAATCGGAGTGTCTTGCCCGGTGCAGCCTGCATAAATGTTTAATATTGTTGTGGAATGCTATATTGTCAGCGTTTTAACTGTAATAATGTGTCTTACCTCACTTTGTGTAGAGGCTGGAATGAGCAAGACAACCACCATCCGTTTCATGGATACACGGCATCAGCGGGCCCTTCGACGAGTCGATGAGGAGGGACACCACCATTGAGGTGTGCGCCGCGCTGCCATTGCCGGTCTTCCGAGGGTGATCCTGTACGTTTTACGGCTCACATCCTGAGATGGGCGGGACAGCATGATGCCAACCTCGGCCGGATGTGGTGGGCAGATCAGGACAGCAGACATTGCCCACGCTGCGGTGATCGTTGCAGAGTGGAAGCATGGACACAGACAGCGCCGCCCGCCACCTCGCTCGCAACATTCGCCAGCTGAGGGGCAACCAGGGACTCTCCCAGCAGAAGCTCGCCGACCTGTCCGGGGTGCCCCGGGCGACCTGGGCGAACCTGGAATCTGGCTCCGCAAACCCAACCCTCGCCGTCCTGCTTGCGGTGTCTGCCACCCTGCGGGTCAGCGTCGAGGAGCTGCTCAGCCCACCCCGCACCCTCTGTCGCCTCTACGCTGCCGACAGCCTCACCGCGCGCACCCGGTCTGGCGCCCGGATCCGAGAGCTGCTGCCCGATCCGCTGCCGGGCCTCCAGATCGAGCGCATGGCCCTGCCAGCGGGCTGTCGGTTCGCCGGCTCGCCCCACACCCCTGGCACCCGGGAGTACCTCACCTGCGAGCATGGCCACATCGCGCTGAGCGTAGGCGGGGAGACCTGGACCCTGTCACCCGGCGATGTGCTCGTCTTCCGTGGTGACCAGCGGCACGGCTACGGCAACCCCGGTGCGGTCGATGCGGTCGGCTACTCGGTGGTCGTGCTCGCCCCGTCGGGGCTGTGAGCGCGCTCAAACGCCTCGAGTCAGCAGCAACAAAATGACGAACGCCAGCAGCATCGCATTGAGAAACATCGCGCCCATCAGCATGCGACGGTAGTGCCCCGGGGTGCCCTCCTCCGCCGGGGGAGTGCGAGGGCGGATCTCAGTCTGCTCCGGCTCCAGGCTCTCGGTGCGCTCTATAGACGTGATCCGGGGAACCGTCAGATCATCAGCGTGAAACATCCCGCTGTGCTCGGTATCTCCAGTCCGCTCAGGCTCGTCGCCGAAGCTGTCCTCCAGAAGATCGACCGGAGGACGGGGCAGGTCCCACATCGTGGACTCGCTGGTCTCCATCGGCTCGTCATCCTCCGCCCAGTCCAGCTCCCGCAGCGCCAGCATCAGCGCGGCGGTGTCGTTGAACCGTCGCCGGGGATCCTTCTCCAGACAGCGCATCACCAGCGCGGCCACTGCAGCAGGCAGCCCGGGGACGTCGAGGGCAGGGGGCAGCTGGTGGATCTGCGCCATCATGGTCTGGGTGGCGCCGCGTCCAGCGAACGGGGCCTCACCGCTGAGCAGCTCATACAGCATCACCCCGAGGGAGTAGATGTCGCTGCGGGGGCTGACCTCGCCGTCGAGCACCTGCTCTGGCGCCATGTACTGCGGAGAGCCGACCACCCGATCATCCAGGGTGATCGCCTCAGCACCATCCTGGGTGAGCTTGGCGATGCCGAAGTCGACGACCTTGATCTGCTCCCCGTCGGGGGTGTCGGTGACCATGACGTTGGCCGGCTTGAGGTCCCGGTGGATCACCCCGGCCCGGTGCGCGCTTCGCAGGGCGCGGGCGATCTCCCAGGCGATGCGCAGGGCGCGATCCATCGACAGGCGACCCTCTGCCGCCAAAACCTCCGCCAGCGAGCGCCCCTCGATGTACTCCATGGCGATGAACAGCAGCTCCACCCCGCCGATCTTCAGCTCGCCGTAGTCGTAGATGGTGATCGTGTTCGGGTGCCGCAGCAGCGCACAGGTGGAGGCTTCTCGGAGGAAGCGCTTGTGGTGGATGTGGCGGTCCTCGGATGCACCAGGGAGGATCTTCAGCGCGACCGGGCGATTGAGGGAGACCTGACGCCCCCGGTACACCCGACCCCGTCCTCCGCGCGCCAGCATCTCGATGATCTCATACCGACCCGCGACGATTTGGCCGAGCAGGATGGCGTCTAGCGGATGTTGATCCGAGGTTGAGATGACAAGATCAAGGGGGTGCATCTCATTGGAGTCTACCCCCAATCCGAAGATCGATGCCGTCAGAAGGCTGTGCTCACCCCAGTCCGAGCCCACATCGGTCCAGGATGAACCGGTCGATCTCCGGTCGCTTCTCGAATGCTCCGCTGAGCCTCACCTCTGGTCGTGGTGGGGGGAGCAGGCGCTCGCTGTCGGCCTGTCGGCGCACGAAGTCCGCCCAGGTCGGTGGAGAATAGATCCGGCAGACCGTCGCAGACTCAGCCAGCTCCGCGAACACCCGGGCGCCCAGGGTCACCCCGACCACTGCCCCCGCCGTCTCGATAGCCGTGATGTGTCGAAGCCACGGAAGCCAGGTATCAACCCGGAAGTCATCCGCACCAAAGGCCGTGATGAGGTTGTCCCGTCGCTGACACCAGCGACCGACCAGCAGCACGCTCGCCGGGAGCCCGTGCCAGGCCCCGGAGTGGGGACGGGGCCAGCCGGAGAGCTGCTGTCGGGCCAACAGCATCAGCTCTAGCATCGCACCCTCAAGCTGCCCTGGATCCCGGATCCGGCTGGCATAGCGCGACAGGATGCGCCGGATGAGCGGGATCCGAGCTGAGGGATCCGCGCCGCTGGACTCGATGAACCGGAGCGTCTCGGTAAAGGGCTGTCCGCAGAGCCAGGCATCATCCCGGCTGTGGAGCACCGCGCGCAGCACTGCAGCGGACAGGGGTGTGCCGACGGGGAGTCTCAGGTGGTTCAGCAGCCCAGCGAGGGTGGGCTCGTTGGTCAGCCCCGCCTCCGCCAGCGCTGCTGCCGGCCCCTCCCGACCCAGCACCGCCCGCCAGTGCGCGCGAAGCCACAGCGGGGCATCAGAGGGCGGCGGGGACTTCTGGGCGCGGGCATGGATCTTCCGCCGGAAGTCGTCCTCCATGTAGATCCACGGGAGCAGCCGGGCGAGGGTGGGCCAGGTCAGCTGCTCGGCCTGTGCGATTGACAGGGCAATCACCCGCTTCCGGAGCGGCGAATTGGTGGTCTCGATCGCCAGGACGGGCAGGATCACCAGCGCCCGGGCGTTGATCCGATAGCGGGCCAGCTCGGCGACCGGGATCGCGAGCAGTCGATCCCGCTGGGCGGCAATGCGCAGCGGCTCCGTCGGGACGTCTCCCTTTGGCAGCGGCATGCCCTCGGCAGCGTCGGTGAGGGTAATTGGGCGGGCAGAGAGCAAACTCACCGGCGGCGACTCCCGTCAGTCAGCATGCCCTCCAGCCGCTCGTTGAGGTCGTCCATCGCCTCGCGCAGCCGCTCGATCGCGCTGCCGATCCGGGCAACCCCCTCGCCGAGCGCAGCGTCGAAGTGGACCAGGGTGTGGTCGATGCTGTGCGGCAGCTCGGTGCTGAGGGTCTCCACGCTGGTCTTGAGCACCGTCTCCAGGCGGCTCATCTCACCGATGAAGCTGCCCCAGTGCTCCGCCTGATGCTTCAGCGCCTCGACCACCGTGCTGGCAGTGTCTCGCATCTGCACAATCGCCCCGTCCTGGATCTCGACAGTGGTCTGCACCGTGCGCACGACCTCAGTGGTCTTCTCCGCGGCCTGATGCAGCCCCACTGCCGCCCGCTCGACCCGCTCGCTGGCCGGGCCGATGGTGTCGACGAAGTGGGTCGCCTTTTCCATCGCTCCGGCGAACTCCCGGGTGCCGAGGACCTGGAGCTTCAGCGTGTGCTGGAACTCCTTGAGCAGCGACTGCATGTGCGTGCCAGACGTCGAGTAGGACACCCCGGCCACGGTCAGCTCAGTGGCGGCGGCGGCGAGGGCCTGGTTGACCCGGTCGTAGCCGTCTGCGGAGGACTCCAGCTGCGGGAACAGCGTGGTGAGCTGACGGGCAGCATCCTCGAACAGCCGGGCGGCGTCAGAAGCCGGGATGGCGGCGTCCCGGAACTGACCGGCGAGGCTGGAGAGCCCGGTGGTGGACTGGCTGAGCTGGGAGATGGCCGGAGTGAACTGCGACAGCGCCTGCTGCCAGGCGGCGAGCAGCGCGGCCTGAGCGGTCAGCGCGCCCTCCAGTCGGGCACCGGCGGCGTCCATCGGATCGCTCAGCGTGGCCTTCAGCCCGATCGCCGCAGCGGTGAGGGTGGCGGTGTGCTGAGTCTCCAGCGAAGCGACAATGCGCTCGACGGTCGCGCCGGCTTCCTTGTAGCCGTCCGTTCCCCGCTGCATCGCCTCGCTGGAAGCCTCCAGAGCACCTCGAATCTCGGCGTTGCTGCGGGCGCTGTCCTGAATGTGCGGCATCGCCTCAGCCAGGGCCTCCGCGGCAGCCTGGAACGACAGACTCGCGGTGAGGGTGGGTGCGGTGGTCTGCTCCAGTCGGCCCGCGACCTGGGTGAGGCTGGACGCGGTCTGCTTCATCGATCCCATCACCTCCGAGAGCTGATCGGTGGAGGCCTGCCAGATGCCGAGGCTGGCCTGCTGGTGACGGTTGAAGGTCATCAGCTGATCGCCAGCGGACGCCATCTTCTCCAGCAGCGCTTCATCCACACCGGCCGAGATGCGCACGATGGCCCCGGTGTGGGCGCTGTGCAGCTCGGTGAGCATTCCCCGGACCGTCTCGCCAGCCTCCTGGTAGCCTGCGGTGCTGGTGATCAGGGTCGCGGAGGCGGTGTCGAGGGCCTCTCGGGACCGGTCGTAGCTCTTCGCAGCCCCCTCGATGCCCGGCAGGACAATGGAGAGACGCTTGCTGACCTCCACGAAGGAGCCCGCAGCAGAGGTCAGCGGCGGGAGCACTCCGGAGAGCTGCCCCACGCTGCCCCGGACGGCCTCGCTGGCCACCCCCAGGTCGCCGATCAGCGTGCTCATCGACTCCACGGAGGACTGCCACAGTGTGAGCGCCGAGCCCTGGTCGGTCTGGACCTGCTGGAGCGAGTCCACCAGCTCCCGGACGATGTCACCGGCTTCCCGGTAGCCCTGGGCGCTCTCCTGGAGCGCGGTGGTGGAGGAGTCCAGCGCGGCCTGCGCCCCCATGTAGCTCTGCGCGGCCCCCTCGATGCCCGGCAGCACTGCCGCCAGGGTCTCGCTGGCGGACCGGAACGTCTCCGCGGTCGCTGCCGCCGGCACCAGGGTCGCCGCCATTGTCGCGGTGCTCATCTCTGCCTGGGTGGCTACGGTGGTCAGGCTGCCGATCAGCGAGGAGACCCCCGCCATCGACTGTCGCCAGTCCGCGGATGCAGCGTTCTGGTCCGCCTGGACCGCCCGCAGCTCCCCGACCAGCTCAGAGACGGACTCGCCCGCCATGCGGTAGCCCTCGGTCCCAGCAAGCAGGACCGCTGCCGACTGATCCAGCGCCGCCTTCGAGCGCTCATAGCTGCTGGCAGCATCGGCAATGCCCGGCAGGACCGCCGCGAGGGTGTTCGACGCTGCCTGGAAGGTCTGCACTGAGCTCGCGACCGGCCCCAGCACCTCCGACATGCTCGACGCGCCCTCGCGCACATTGACGGTGATCTTCTCCAGCTCTCCCATCAGCTTGCCCACCCCATCCATCGACACCGCCAGACCGCGCTGGGCGGTGTGGTGCTCCTGGAGCAGGGTGGAGAGGGTGTCGTTGGCCTTGAGGTAGCCCTCGGTCCCGGCGAGCAGGGCCTCCGCCGATCGGTCCAGCGCCGCTGAGGCCCGGGCCTGGCTGGTGGCGCTTCCCTCCAGGAGCTGCCCGGTCGCACTCTCCAGCGCGGTGGCAGCGGCGGTGATCGGGGTGCCCATCGCCTGGATCTCAGACACCATCCGGTCGAGCTTCTCCTCCAGTGCCGGCCACTCCATCGTGTCGTTCTGGCTTGCTGCGGTCACCACCGCGCGCTCGATCTGACCGGCGGTGTCCTGCCACTGCCCCGAGAGCCCCGACAGCACAGACTCCAACATGGTGTTGTCCGTCGGCTCGCCCAGCTTGTCGGCGATCCGGTCGAGGCGGGAGTACATCTGGCTGTTGTCCGGCTCCTTCTGTGCGGCCTCCAGTGCAGCGGTCAGGGCCCCGATCAGCTCGGAGTTCTGCTGCTCCCGGCGCTCGTTCTCCGGGGTGTTGTTCAGGACGGCTTCCTGGATCTTCAGCAGGTCCTGGATGGCCCCGGTGGTCTGCTCCATCATCGTGCGCAGCTGATCCTGACTTCGAGACAGACGGATCAGGCCGCTGGAGCTGCTCCCAGCACCCGCCTGACTCTCCAGCCAGCTCACCAGCCGATCCCGCGCCAGCTCCGAGGTACCGGTCGACCACCGGCTGATTCCCACCAGAACCGAGGCCGCCAGCAGCCCCCAGATCGTCGAGCGCAGGGCGGTGACCAGAACCTCACCGACCTCCGGTGACTCGCTCAGGCCCACCGAGATCCCCGCGAGGCTGCCGCAGATCCCCAGCACCACCATCAGCGTCGGGATCGCACGCAGCAGCGCACGCGGCATCGGGCCGCGGTGGGTGGAGATCTCTGAGAGCAGCTCCGCGGGCGGGGCAGCCAGCCGGACGACGCCCTGCTGCTCGTAGATGACCTCCACCAGCTGCGCCATGCCCGGCGCGAGGGCCGGGTTGCTCTCGCCCAGCTTCACCGCGAGGTCCTTGAGCTGACGGATGCTTCGGATCCGCTCCGACTGCTGCCGACGGACCGCCACCAGCAGCCCCGCCGCACGCACCGCGATCAGCAGCTCCTGGATCCCGGCGAGGGCACCGATGACAAAGAGCATGAAGAAGAAGGTGAAGACGGCGCCGCCGCCCGGTCCGGCAGGGTAGGGGGCCAGCGCGCTGAAGATGCTCATCGTTTCTCCATTTGTCCCGCCAGGACCGCTTCAAGCGAGCCTGGCCGATGGGTGATCGTAGAGGCTGTGGAGCCCCGATCACCGTCGTCTGAATTCAAGCCATCACCCAGCAGCTCTCGCCAGGTATCCACCGCCCAGGTCGCCGGACGAAGTGCGAGTCCAGAGCCCTCGGTCAGCATCGCGACCAGCGGCTGCTGCGGGCTCCGGGGATCCGCGCGCAGCCTCACCACCACCCCACACTCCACCGCCTCAACCAGCACCGAGACGGCCAGCGGCTCGTCGGGGTGCATGTCGCGCAGCAGCCCCTCCAGCCGACGGTGCGCATCAAGCAGCGCGCTGCCGTGAACCGACAGCAGGGTGGTCAGGGTGGTGAGGATCTCATCGTTCATGCGCTACCCCCGCGGGTCATCTCTCGCATCTGCGCGTTGCCATCGGAGAACGCGATGCCGATGTGTCCGCCAGGGTGGAAGGCGAGCCCGGTGATCCGGACCTGCCGGAACGGGAAGGTGTACGCCTCCCAGCCCTCGACCGCATGCCAAAGCCGCACCGTGCGGTCGCTGCCGGCGGTGACCAGGGCCTTACCGTTGCCATGAATCGCGATGGCCCGGACCGGTCCGCCGTGGCCAGCATAGCGCTGTACGAAGGCCCCCTTGCTGACGCTGAACGCTCCCGCGCCCCGATCATCACCGATGAACAGCATGTTGTTTGGTCCTGCGGAGATCACCGGTCTGGCCCCGGAGACTTCCACCAGCTGCGCCCGGTTCGCCCGCTCCAGGTCCCAGATCTCCACCGCACCCGGTCTCCCCACTGCCAGCCACTGCCCCAGCGGATCAAACGCCAGCCGGCTGACCCCGCCGACAAACGGACCGAGCCGGGCGAGCTGCTGCAGCGAGGTCGCTTCCCACAGACAGACCATGCCATCCCGGCCACCCGAGACCACGATGCGGCCGTCCGGGCTCCAGGTCAGCCCACGGACCCAGCCGTCGTGGCCGATCATCCGGTACTTGCGCTCCCCGCTCTCCGGGTCCCACAGGCGCACCCCGCCGTCGTCTCCCGCGCTGGCCAGCAGCTTGCCGTCCGGTGAGAACGCCACCGCTCGCACCCAGTCCCGGTGCCCGCCCATCAGGCAGCGGATCTCCTCTCCGGCGCGGGGATCCCAGAGGCGCACGGTGCGATCCAGGCTGGCGGTCGCGATCATCGCGCCGTCGAACCGAAACGCGATCCCGGTCAGGGCCTTTCGGTGCCCGCGCAGGTTCCAGGGTGCGCCGCGCGGACGGGTGACCATGTGCCGGTTGAGCTTGACCTTTCGCGGCGCGCCCCGAAGCCGGGGGTTGTGGTCTGGCGGGGTTCGCCCCAGCGCCTCACACCAGGAAGAGACGCCCCATGCCGCGCTGCTCGTGGACAGCCCGGTGCGATCAAACAGCCGCCGGACCAGCCGCTCGAACGACATCGCATCTACCGCATCCGCCGCGTCCGCAGCCAGATCTGCCGCAGCGCCTTCTCGGGCGGCGAGGTGGATCGCCACAGTCTGCCAGGGGCGATCCGGGAAGCGATCGGCCATCAGACGAGCCACCCGTCGATGATCCAGGCACAATGCCCTGCCGTGCATCTTCACCGACGCGATAAGGTAGTGCCGGACGGCGTCGCCTCCTGACTGGCTCATGACCCGGGGTTCTACCACGATGTGGCTCGCCATCCTGCTGTTGACCATCCCGCAAGCCGGTGCGCAGGAGGAGACCCTCTGGGATCGCATCCGCGAGGCTGCCGAGGAAGAGGCTGAGGACGCGGAGCGCGCGCCCGGCAATGGAAAGGACCCCAAGGGCGGAGACGGCAAGCCTCCGTCGGAGGTCGAAGTCGAGCAGCCGGTGCAGACCACTCCCCCCGAAGGAGGAACCGAGCCCGGCGCCGTGGAGCCCGACGCAACCGAGCCCGGCGCATCAGAGCCCGTCGAGGAAGAGACCGAGCGCCCCCGCCCCCCGACCACCGCCGAGCTGCTCCTCCGCATCGACCCCAAGCGCTTCGAGATCCCGGTCGCCTACACCCCGGAGGTCATCCATTGGGTCGAGTACTTCACCGGCCCCGGCCGCTCCACCATGCGCTCCTGGCTCGGCCGCTCCACGGTCTACGGCGACCTCATCCAGGGTGAGCTGATCAAGGCGCGCATGCCGACGGACCTGATGTACCTCGCGATGATCGAGAGCGGCTTCAGCCTGCACGCCCACAGCACCGCAGACGCCGTCGGTCCCTGGCAGTTCATCGAGTCCACCGCGCTGAACTACGACCTCCGGGTCGACGAGTGGGTCGACGAGCGTCGGGATCCAGTGGCCTCCACCAGGGCCGCCATCCGCTACCTCCGCAAGCTCAAGAACGACTTCGGTAACTGGTACGTGGCGTTTGCAGCATACAACGCTGGCGAGGGTCTCGTCTTCTCGGCCATCCGCAATTACGGCACCATCGACTACTGGGCGCTGGCGAGGGTGGGCGCGCTGCCCCAGGAGACCAGCGACTACGTGCCCAAGATGCTCGCCGCGCTGATCATCGCCAAGAACACCGAGCTGTTTGGCTTCAACAACATCAACTGGCAGCCCGCCCGCCCCCTCGAAGCCGCCGAGGTCGAGGCTGGCCTGGAGGTGGCACACATGGCGAAGAGTGCCGGACTGTCGGAGGAAGACTTCCTCACCTACAACCCGCACCTCATCGCCGACCGGCTCCCCGACGAGCCCGAGATGCAGCGGATCTGGCTGCCCCCCGGCGGGCTGCGGGCGTTCTACGCCGCCCTGGCGAACCGCCCCCTCGGTCGCTCCTCCGATGGTCAGGTCATCGCCGTCGAGCCTGAGGCCGAGGTCGACCTCTCCCACCACATCAAGCACTTCGAAGACGGTCAGACCACCGCCTCCACCCCGGTCCCTCCTGCCGGCACCTGGGTCAGCCACCAGGTCCGCCGCGGCGAGTCCCTCGCGACCGTGGCCCGTCGGTACAACTGCACTGCCGAGGAGATTCGGGGGTGGAATGGGCTGGAGGCGGATGCTCGTCCGGTGTCGGGGCAGGTTCTGTGGTTGAAGTCGGGTGGGAGCTGAGGGGCTGACCCGGACACCCGCTCACTCACCACCGTCCGCAAGCTCAAAGGACCTTCCTGCATCACCCCGAGCGCCGGATGGGTGCAGTCGTGGGACCGCCACCCCATACACCACCGCCATCTGTCGTCGCATCACTGCCGCTGGCGTCCACGCCATCCCCAGATCCCGCAGCCAGCACGCCACCGGATTCTCCCACTGAGCCACCGCCCCCAGCTGCCACGACCGGCTCACAAACGACAACGCCCGCACCTTCCGTCTCGCCTCATACACCCCCAACCCCGCCACCACCCCACACCGCGCCACCGCATCCGCCAGCACCACCGCATCCTCAATCGCCTGACACGCGCCCTGCCCCATGTTCGGCGTCATCGCATGAGCAGCATCCCCCAGCAGCGTCACCCGCCCAGCCGTCCACGTCTTGAGAGGCGCGAGGTCATACAGGTCGTGCCGCATCACCGTCGGTGTCGCAGCCAGCAGCGCATCGACCAGCGGCTCAAAGCCAGCAAACCGCGCCCGCAGCTCCGCCACCGGGTCCGCCCCATCCACCCCGCCCGGTGCCGCATTCTCCACGGCAAACCAGTACGTCTTCCCGCCACCCATCGGGACCGAGCCGAAGCGCTGCCCGCGTCCCATGCGCTCACACAGCGTGTCGACCCCGTCGTGGTCCGCGATCCCACGCCAGCAGGTGTAGCCGGCATAGCGCAGGGGCTTGTCGCCAAACACTGCCGCACGAACCGCGCTGTGGATGCCATCCGCACCGATCACCGCGTCATACCGCCGCTCCACCCCAACCCCGTCAACCACCACCCCATCGGTCGACACCGACGCGACCCGCACACCGCAGCGCACCGTGCCCTCCGGCAGCGCCCCCAGCAGGATGCGCGACAGCGTCCCCCGCAGGATGCCCACCCCGGTCTGCTCGCCATCCCCCGCCAGCACCAGCCGAGCCAGCGGGGTGCCGTCGGGACGTGCTGAGCACCCAGAGCGCATCGGGTAGCCCGCCTTCGACACCGCCTCCGCAAGGCCCACCGCCGCCAGCATGCGCATCGCGTTGACCTGCAGCGTCAGCCCGGCCCCAGCACCGCGAACCGTCTCCGCCTGCTCCAGCACCTCCACCTCCAGCCCCACCTGCCGCAGCGCGATGGCTGCGGTCAGTCCTCCTGGTCCCGCTCCGACGATGCCGATCATCACAACCTCCTGCCCCCAGAAGGTAGGCTGAACCAGCCTCTCGGACTACTCGCATCAATGCCCGACACCGACCCCCGCAAGATCCCCCGCCAACCTCGTGCACGAGAGACTGTGCGCGCGATGCTCGACGCCACGGCTCACATCCTCACCCGCGGAGAGGCCCTCAACACCAACCGGGTCGCTGAGGTCGCCGGGGTCTCGATCGGCTCGCTGTACCAGTACTTTCCCAGCAAGGAAGCCCTGGTCGCTGCCCTCATCGAGCGCATGCTGATCGACGATCTCGCCTGGGTCGATGCCCAGCTCGACGACGGCTCACTCCGCCCCCAGGTCACTCACCTCGTCGCTGCGGTGTGTCGTCGGCAGGCCGATCAGGGCCCCCTCATGGCCGCCATCCTCCCGATGCTCTCCATGGTCGAGCGCGACACCACCGCCCGGCGGGCCTTCCAGGAGATGGCTGGCTGGCTGCACGCCCGGATCCGCACCGAGCCCGACCTCCGACCCGAGCTGGCAGACGAGGCCCGACTCACTCAGGCCCTGTTCGTCGCCACCAATGGCATGCGGTGGGTGCTCAATGAGGCCGTCCTCCAGCATCCCGACTGGCTCACCGACCCCGACTTCCACGCCGAAGTCGCCCGGCTGCTTCTGGGACTCTGG
This sequence comes from Myxococcota bacterium, assembly GCA_047621685.1. Taxonomy (GTDB): domain Bacteria; phylum Myxococcota_A; class UBA796; order UBA796; family UBA796; genus JAQXDW01. Next base: position 13,024 of record JBLHNG010000107.1, read on the forward strand.
CGGCCGTGAGTCATCGCACCCGATGCACCCGAACCACCCCTTCCTCCGCCGGAACCCCCAGCCGAATCAAGAACCCATAGTGCCCCGTCGCCCGGTGGACGTACATCCGCTCACACCCCCGCGCCCAGAAGCCATGGTCGGGCACCCCGCGAAACAGCGCTGAGATCATCGTCCACCGCAGCCCCAGGCTCACCAGCCCCACCTGACCCCCGTGGGTGTGTCCTGAGAGCACCAGGTCCGCTTCTCCGCGCGGAAGGTTGCGAATCATCGACGGGTCGTGAAGCAGTAACAGCCGTAACGATCCTGCCTCACGCGGGCACGCAGCACACAGCGCCGCCAGCTTCGCGTCCCGCAGCTTCCAGGTAAAGTCCGCCCCCACCACCTGCACCCGCCCCGCGGGCGTCTCCACACTCACCGCCGCATCCACCAGCAGCGTCACCCCGACCGCCGCCATCGCACTGGCGACCTCCTCGGGTGCCTCATGGTCGTGGTTACCCAGGCACGCATACACCCGATCTGAGACCGCCCTCAGTGGCTCCAGCGCTTTCGCCAGCGAACCCGGCGAGCCCTGCCCGTCCATCGTCAGGTAGTCCCCGGTCAGCAGGATCAGGTCCGGCTCCGCGTCCACCGCCCGCTGGCAGATCCGCTGAAGCCGAGCCACCGACATGCACGGCCCAAGATGCGGATCCGTGATCTGAACCAACCGAAGCGGACGAACGTTACGAATCGTTCCGAGTGGGTAACGGCGAAGTGTGGCAATGTCTTCACCATCCAGCGTCAGGTCGACATTCCGCCGCTTCGTGCGCAGCGACTGCACCAGCCCGAAGCCCGCCAGGGCATACGGAACCCACAGCCCATGCGGCTCCAGTCCCGCCACCACTGCCACTGCCCAGGGCAGGGCCAGCGCACTGCCCGCCCAGAACCAGTGCCCCGGCATGCTCACCACCACTCGCCAGGGCAGGGAGCGCATCCGGGCGCGGACCAGGGAGAGAAAATGAACGAACACCGCCACCTGAAGCCAGATCCACAGCCCGAGCGGCCCCGGCAGGTGTGGCGCTAAAATTGCTGACGTAACCGTATGTAACGTCAGCATCGCGCCAGAGAACAGCGCAAACGACACCCCTCGCTTCGCCCGCGCCGCGCCCACAACCAGCATCACCGCCACCGCCGAGACCAGCAGCCACCCCATCACGGACGCCAGCAGCCCGGCAGCTCCGCAAATTCCGCCTCGCCCTCCAGCCCTGCGAATTCCTCCGGTGCCTCTCGATCATCCGGCAGGATCTCTAGCGCCTCAAACCCCGGATCAGCCAGCTCAGCGGCATAGATCACATCCAGTACCGTCCGATCAAGTATCCGGCCTCGTGATGGATATTCGTCGTCGAACGTGTACTCAACGTCGTACTTCGCCAACAGCGACTCCAGCTCCTCCACCGAGATTCCCCACTCCACGGTCATGCGCGCCAGCTTGGGTCGCAAAAACTCTCGGACCAGCAGCTCCCCATCAGAGTGGGCCTGACGCTCCACAAAGTCCGCCGCCGTCTCCAGCCCCTGCCGGTGGTCATCCTGGAGCGTCTGCATCTCAGACATTCGGGTCATCCATTCCGGATACGACAGGTAGGGCCGAGTGGTCGGGTTGGCCGGGGTGCCGGTCATCAGCGCACCCTCATGGCACCACATGCACTTCCCCGGCTGCCCCGCTGCGATCACGTCCGGATCCGCCGCTGGAGCCAGACTCCCCTCCGCATCAAACACCGCATAGCGCTGCTGCCCGTTGGCCCTCAGGT
>JBLHNG010000108.1:0-14801 GCA_047621685.1 Myxococcota bacterium
TCGCCACCCTGCTGCGCAGCAACGACGCCGGGCAGATCCAGCAAGCCGTCGAGCTGCTGCGATCGATGCCCGTGGAGACCCGCCGGGAGGTCACGGATCGCTTCGTCTTGAAGGGGGCCCGGCTCAAAGCCGCCGATCTGCGCGGACTGTTCCTCGACGGTGTGGTGCTGTGGCGCGCCTCCATGCCCGATGCACAGATGGAGGGGATCCGGCTGCGCGGTGCCGACATGCGCGGAACAGACCTCGAGAACGCCGACCTGCGCGGCGCAGACCTCACCGACGCCGACCTGCGCGGATCGATGCTGCGAGAGGTCCGACTGGATGCCGCGATCCTCACTCGGGCCGACCTGCGTGGCGCCATGCTGACCCGGGCCTGCCTGCGCGGTGCCGACTTGAGCGAGGCCGACCTGGGCGGCACCGACATGCGAGAGGCCTCCCTGGAGCAGGCGGTGCTGAGGGGGGCGATCTGGAACGAGCACACCCGCTGGCCCGAGGGAGTGTTGCCCCCCGGCGTCCCACTGCGTCCGGTCTGAAGCTGTCAGCCGCGCTCTGGTCCCGGCGTCAGCAGCTCCGGCGGCGGCACGGCGTCGGCGGGGTGGCCCATGAGGATGCGCACCGGGTCGCGGGGGCGGGCGGAGAAGCCGTGGCGGCTGTAGAGGCGTCGGGCGGGGTTGATGCGGTAGACCGACAGCCACAGCGACACCCCGCGCTGCTGCGCCTCCGCGATGAGCACATTCAGCACCGCGCTGCCGATCCTCATCCCCTGGTGCGGTACGGCGACGACCACGAGGTCGAGCCAGTCATATGTCGATCGGTGCGCCAGCCGAACAAAGCCGATCAGCGCGTTGTCGAGCCACAGGCCTCGGGTCTCAGCCTCACACCAGTCCTCCCGCATGCCCCCCTCGAACTTCTCCGCATCCCACGCTCCCCAGGCGGCTTGAGTCAGCCCCTCGAAGGCTGCGAGCTGGATGCGGATGGCCTCTGCGACATCGCCGGGGCGTGCTGGGCGCAATTCGAGGCGCTTGAGGATGGAATCGGAGGGGGACACGTTCCCTCAGACTATCGGATTCAGGCCGTACTTCCCCGGCTCATGGGGTGTTGTTGAGTCTGATAAGCTGGTAGCATGGTGGAGTCTTGAGCCCGGGGACTGAGGACGCCATGGACGATCCCACAGCAGACGCCGCACAGAAGGCGAAGACCGTTGAAGATGGTCCCGTTGAGGATGCTCCCGCCGAGGACCTCCTCAACGCCGATCTTCTCACTGAGGGGGGCTCGGGCACTGAGCAGGAGCCGCCGGAGGTTGCTGAAGAGGTCGCGCTGGGCAGCACCCCGGCGGGCGTGGCGACCAACAACGGCCTGAGGGCGCTGTCCCGGGCGGCCCGGAGCTTCCTGCTGTACGACCCGACCAACGACGCCATCCGGGTCTTCCTGGCTGACTACCGCGATGCCATGAAGGAGGCCCTGGTCCACGGGCCGATGGATCTGGAGGTCCGCCCCTTCGAGATGGTCCGCGAGAGCGAGGTCGTCTACATGGAGCGGGACCGGGAGCGCTCCCTGGCGTTCCGCATGTTCCGGGACGGTGTCCGCCGGCTCACGATCACCCCAGAGGTGGCCTGGGATGAGCTGCTGCGGCTGCTGGAGATCCTCTCCGTCCGCTACACCGGCGTCCGTCAGCAAGAAGACGACATCGTCACCCTCTTGTGGAAAGCCGGCTTCTCCCACATCGAGATCGCCGCGGTCGAGGGCTTCGTGCCCGACGACGATGAAGACGACGAGGAGGCCTCCGCGGTGCGTGCTGCCCGAGCCGGCCGCCGGGCCGAGAGCCACATGGAGGCCCCGACGGACTGGGATCTGCCCCTGCCTGAGTTCGGCGCGCCGGTCGAGCTTGCCTATGAGCCCATCCCCGAGGCGGCCCTGGAGGCCCTGAGCGCCGAGGTCTCCTCGCAGTCCATCCCCGTCAACTCGCTGCGGCTGGTGTCGAACATGCTGGAGGTGGTCGCAGACCCGCTGGATCCCACCACCATCGAAGACGTCCGCCACCTCATCGAGGAGGTCCGCGACTTCCTGCTCTCCGAGGGGCAGCTCAACTACCTCGTCGACATGGCCCGCACCGTCTCCCACCAGCTCCGCAACAACCCCTCCGAGCAGGAGCGGCTGCTGAGCACCTTCACCAACGAGCGCGCCCTGCGGCGGATCGTGCGGTCGGTGGGCAAGGGGCACTCCGAGATCCCACCAGAGCTGCTGGAGATGCTGAATCTGGTCCCCACCGACCACCTCTCCAACCTCGTCTCGCTGCTCAAGGATGAGCGCGCGACCACCACCCGCACCATCCTGCGGAAGCTCATCTCGCACTACATCGTGACCCGGGCCTCCTTCGTCATCAAGAGCATGGGGGAGGTGGAGTTCGGGGTGGCCCGAGACCTGCTCGCAGCACTGGCAGAGGCGGTCCCGGATCGGGCGGTCGAGGCTGTCGAAGCCGTCGCCGCCACCGCGGACACCGAGCTTCAGTACGAGATGCTCCGTGTCCTGGCGGCTGGGCGCTACGGTCCACGGGTCCGGGCGGTGCTGATGGGTCTCACCCGAGCACCCATCGAGGATGTCCGGCTCAAGGCCCTCGGGCAGCTCATCGGGCAGAAGGATCCTGATCTCTTCCGCGACCTCGTCAAGCACGTCGAGGCCCGGGCCACCAGCACCCTGTTGCCCTCCGAAGCCGACATGATCGGCCGCGCCCTCGTCGAGCTGAACCCGAAGGGTGCCCAGCGCCTCCTGTCTGACTGGATCCGTCCCAAGGGGCTGCTCAAGCGGTTCGGTGCGGTGCCGGGGCAGAAGATGCTGCGCTGGACGGCGGCCTCGGGGGTCGGACGGCTGCCAGGGGACAAGAACGAGAAGCTCATTCGTTGGCTGGCGGAGCAGGCGGGTGCAGACCTCCACAGGCACTGCATGCGGGTGCTGTTTGTTCGCCGAAAGGAGGGCACCATCAATGTCTGACGAGCAGAACATCGCCGACAGCCAGGAGCAGCTCGGCAAGGCGCTGGAGCGGGCGCGGATGGGCGAGGACCGCGACCTGGCGAGCTGGGTGCGGGACCGGGGGGAGCGGTTCGTTCGAGTGCTGTTCGGACTGCTGCGGATGACCAACATCCACGCCCTCGACAACAACGCCTTCACCAAGCCGATGCGCGACATCGGCGGGGTGGTTGGTGATCTGATGGACACCCTCGGCGCGGTCCACCTCGTCACCGTCGAGGATCAGGTGTTCCTCAACGACATCCGTCTGCGCATGGGGCGGGACGAGGGCGGAGACCTCGGCACTGAGCTGCGTCGCCACGGGGTCGGCGGCATCTCGTTTCACTCCGCGCCCACCGAGGCGCAGATGCGGGTGTTTGTGGAGCTGTTCTCCGGTGAGCCGCTGGGCGACAGCCCCCGGCTCGCCATGATGGAGCAGTTCACCGCCCGGGGCTACGACACCCTCGACCTGTTCGGGGTCTACCGCTTCCGCATCTCTGGCGAAGAGGAGGGTCGTCCGGTCAAGCGCGACCTCGGCAAGATCTCCACCCGGGCGACTGAGCTGGTCGACGAGAGCTGGGACAACCTCGCGGCAGAGCGCATGCCCAACCCGCTGCCGATGCGACGGATCGTCACCGAGATCCTGGAGTCGGATGCCGGCGGAGACGGGCTGATGGCGAAAGCCTCTCGCTCCAGCAGCTTCGGCGCCCACACCCTCCAGGTCTGCCGGATGGCCCTCCTGCTGGCCCGGGCCGCGAAGCTGTCAGACGAAGCGATCCAGGACATCGGGGTGGCCGCCATGTTTCATGACATGGGCTACGCCGCGAGAGAAGGGGCAGACCCAGCCCTCAATGATCCCGGCTACCCCCCACCGTTTGAGCGCCATGCCGCGGCGGGTGCCCGGCTGCTGCTGCGTCAGCGGGGCTTTCACCAGGCCAAGATCGCCCGCGCGCTCTGCACCCTGGAGCACCACCGCGACTACAACGACCACCGGGGTGTGCCCTCCCTGTTTGGCCGGATCCTGCGGATCGCAGAGGACTACTCCAACCTCCTGAGGCGGCGCGGTGGCGGGCTCACCCCTCGGGAGGCGCTGTCTGCCATGGCCTCGCTCAAGGGAGAAGCCTACGATCCGGTCCTCCTCCAGGTCTTCATCAACACCCTCGGGGCCTACCCACCGGGCACGCTGCTGGAGCTTCAAGGGGGCTACATCGTGGTGTCCCGTGGGCTCACCCGGAGCCCTGAGACCTTCGCCCGGCCGATTGCCCGGCTGCTGCGTATGCCCGACGGCAAGGAGCCGCCGCGGCTGATGCGCATTGATCTGGCGAAGAAAGGACGGGTGCTTCGGGCGATCCGTGATCTGCCCAAGCCGACGGCAGAGCCTGAACCGTAGCGGCTAGCTACTTTCGCCGCCGGGCATACAGCAGCGCCTCCGCGACCCGCTCTGCGGCGAGGCTTTGGGGATCCTCGCCGTGGTCGATGATCTGCTTGGCGAGACGGAGGGCGACTGGATCGCGTGTGGCGATGTGCGCTGCCATCCGCAGGGCCTCGGCACGGGGATCCGCCACCAGCCGTCCGGCCAGTCCCCAGGCCACCGCAGTGGGTGCATCCACCTCTGCTCCACCGAGGATGACCTCCTTGGCCCGCCCGGGACCGACCAGTCGGGTCAGCCGGGTGCAGCCACCGGCCGCAGGGATGAGCCCCAGCGCGGTCTCTGGCAGCGAGAACCGGGCTGCAGGACCGACCACCCGCAGATCGCAGGCCAGTGCCAGCTCACAGCCGCCCGCGACCGCCGCACCATGCACCGCGGCGATTGAGATGAGGGGGCTGGTGGCGATGGCATTGAAGACCCGCTGGCTGAGCAGATCCAGGGCGTCCAGCGGATCAGCGCTGTGCACGACCGAGAGGTCCGCACCGCCGCAGAACGCCCGTTGTCCGGTTGATCCAATGATCACGACCGAGACGGCTTCCTCCAATCGGGCAAGTCCGGCCTTCAGATCGAGCAGGTGCTGCCGATCATAGGCATGTGCTTTGTCTGGACGATCGAGTGTGAGCAGACCGATCGGTTGTCGGATATCGACTAGGATGGACATGGCGCGTCCTTGGTGTGGGAGCGACTGAATGATAGCGGCTGAGCAGAACGAACCACAGAGCACTGAAGTCCGAGTCGTCTCTGTGAGGGAGCAGCGTTTAGGATGAGCCGTCACGAGAAGTTGGTACACGACGAGCTGGAGTCTTGTCCGTACATCCCTGGACAGGTCGCCCGGATGCCGCTGCGGTGGCAGCTCCGTCGACCCTCTCCCGATGAATTCGACACCTCCCTGGCCCGGGGGGATCGCCGCATTGGCCGCATGCTATATCGGACCACCTGCCCGGAGTGCGACGCCTGTGAGCCCCTCCGACTCCCGGTCGATGGCTTCAAGCCCACCCGCTCCCAGCGCCGCACGGTCAAGAAGAACACCGACGTCCGCATCGAGGTCGGCCCAGCGCGGTTCAGCGAGGAGAAGCTCGACCTCTACAACCGCCACAAGCAGGAGCGCGGCCTCGCCCGGCATGAGCGGAGCATGAACCAGCGCGGCTATGAGGGGTGGTTCCTCAACTCCTGCGCGACCACCCTCGAATTTCGCTACCTCGTCGAGGATCGGCTGATCGCGGTGGGCATCGTGGATGTCGGCCGGCTGGACAGCAGCAGCGTCTACTTCTTCTTCGATCCCGACGAGTCTCAGCGCTCCCTGGGCACCTACTCCGTGCTCGTCGAGGTGAACTGGCAGAAAGAGCGCAGCGGTCGCTACCACTACCTCGGCCTGTACGTCGAGCAGTGCGTCCACCTCGTCTACAAGGCCCGCTACTTCCCCCACGAGCGCCGGATTCGCGGTGTGTGGACACCGTTTGAGCGAAAAGGGGCTGTGGTCAGTCCAGGGTGAAGTTGCCGTCGTAGTCGAGCTCAGCCTCAGCGAGGTCGATGGTGCCGCTGAAGTCGCTCTGGATCTGGGTGTCGTTGCCGCTGGAGAAGATCAAGCCGGTCCAGCTGTCCTTGGTGGAGTCGCCGATGCGGATGTAGCCGCCGGCTTTGTCCCCGACGACCTGACCGATGAGCACGACATCGAGGGCGCTGAGGCCGGGTCCGCTGAAGGTGCAGACGCCGTCGCCGGAGAGGTCGCCGGCTGCATTGACCGTCACCTCCAGCTCGCCAGTGCACTCGCTGTCTCCGACGATGTCGATCTCGATGGTGACGGGACCGTCGTAGCTGCCCGCGTATGGGCTGGGCTCGTCGGTGTCGCTGGTGTCGCTGGTGTCGCTGGTGTCGCTGGTGTCTCCAGAGTCACCAGAATCGCCGGTGTCTCCAGAGCCTCCGGAGTCCGTGGGCAGACTGGTGTCGCCGGTGTCCGAGAGCACCGCGATGCGCGCCCGGTGCTCTTCGGCAGAGATGAACAGGAAGCAACCGGACAACAACCACACCATACTCAGAGCCCCTCTCGACGACACTGCTGGAAGACATCGTCGCAATTCAAGGTCACCCGCTCGCCCGCACGAAGCGAGACTTTACCGGCGGGGACGGTGCTGCCGGCGAAGGTCGCCTGGATCGTGTAGCGACCGGCTGGGACCGCTCCCAGCTCGATGCGCTCGCTGCCCTGCACCAACCACACGGCGTCTGCGCTTCCGGCTGCCTCGATACGAGCGAGTCGGGGCGTGGCTGGTGCCTCGAAGGCTGGCTCGGCCACGACCTCTGGCTCGGCCACGACCTCCGGGACCACCTCTGGGACCACCTCGGGGACCACCTCGGCGGGCTCTGGGACGGGCTCGACGAGGGCCTCGGGGACATCGACGGGGAGCGTGGGCGCTGTGGGGGCTTCGGGTGTGGTGGAGAGCTTGAGGGTGGCCAGCAGGACGACGCCCAGCAGGATCACGCCGATGATTGGCCAGGGGGAGCGTCGGGTGGTGCGGATGAGGTCCTGGGTTCTGGTCTCGTCCAGGGAGAGCGGGGCGAGGGGCTCGGCGGCCTGGTGCTTGACGGCGGGCAGGAGGGTCTGAGGAGTGTCCTCGACAGTGTCCTCGACAGGGGGCGGAGGCGAGAGGGGTGGGGCGCCGTCGAGCATGCGGAGCACCGCTGCACAGTCCGCTGGTCTCCGCTCCCGATCCGCGCGCAGGCAGGCGGTGATCGTGGCGAGCTGGGATGGGGAGAGGTCGTCGCGGAGGGTGGTGGGGTCGGTGTAGCGCTCCGCGGCGGCGGCCTGGAAGATGTCGGGGAGGTTGTCGGCGTCAAACACCGGCCGTCCGCAGAGCAGCTCGTAGAGGATGCAGCCCATCGAGAACACATCGGCGCGCACGTCGACGTCTCGAGAGCTGCGCCACTGCTCGGGGGCCATGTACCGGGGCGATCCCATCGAGGCCTGGGAGCGGGTCAGCGCGGGAGCGTCCTGGGAGAGGACCTTGGCGATGCCGAAGTCGGTGATCCGAGGGACCGGCTCGCCGTCGATGTCGGCGACCAGGATGTTGGCTGGCTTGAGATCCCGGTGGATCACCCCGCTGCTGTGGGCGTGGGCGAGGCCGGCGAGGAGCTGCCGGAAGACCTGCTCGCTGCGTGCCGGGGTCGGGCTGGTGCGGTGGTGCCAGACGCGGAGGTCCTCCCCGTCGATGAACTCCGCGATCAGACCGGGGGTGCCGGAGACGTCGATGACGTCGGTGACCGAGACGATGTTGGGGTGGCGGAGACCTGCCTGGATCTGCCCCTCCTGGGCCAGCCGCACCTGCATGGAGCGCGGGGTGCGGAGGAGGACCTTGAGGGCATGCTGGCTGCCGAGCTGGGCGTGTCGGACCCGATACACGATCCCGCAGGCACCTGCACCGAGGACAGCCTCGACGGTGTAGCGATCGATCTGCTGTCCAATCTCCAGCTCCATCGCCGCCTACCAGACCACAGCGAGCGACACGCCGCCGGCGAGGGTCAGCGCCGTGGCACCCAGGGTCGCAGCCCCGTAGCGGTTGACCTTCCGCTTCGTCTCGTCCAGCTCGCCGAGGGTGATGCTGTCGCTGTTGTAGTAGGTGCTTCGGTTGCGGTTGAGCATCAGGAAGGCGCCGGTCGCGGCGGCGGACAGCCCGGTGCTGGCGAGCACGAGCCCCTTGCCTCGCGGTGGGGCGTGTGGCGTGAGGGCTGGCTCAGTGAGGCTGGTCGTCGGCTCTGCGATCGGACCGGGCATGCTCGGTGGGGCGACGGCGAAGGAGGGCAGGGGATCGCCGGGCCAGAGGTAGGCGGTCTGGGCCACTGCACCGGAGCTCTCGATGCGCTGGAAGACGAACGGACGGCTCAGAGGGAGCTGTGCTTCTTCCCGACGCCCATCGAGCAGCAGGTAGCTCCCGGCGGGCTCGGGCAGGAAGCCGTACTCCTGATCGTCGATGGGCAGGGAGGCATAGAGGAGCTGGACGGGGTGGCCAGGCGGCACGAGGGAGGAGGGCAGCGCGGCGTCTGGCTCGATGCTTCGGGCGGACAGGAAGGCCTGACTCGCGGCCTCACGGTCCCGCCGGATGAACGCTCCGAGACCCTGGATGCGGTGGTAGCGGGCAGCGTCGGGGCGGGGGAGGGCCTCGTCGAGGCAGGGGGTGAGCGCATCGAGTGCGGCCAGCCGATCGGTCACGTCAGCCACGTCCAGGGCGATGTAGGCCGCCTCGGCTTCCTCGATCACCAGACGCAGCTCGGCGGTGGAGGCATCTTGCTCACAGGCCTCAGCCGGTGAGTCGGTGAGCAGGAAGACGATCATGAGGAGGCCGGGAGCGCGCATCATCGGGGGAGCTTACCAATTCGCCGGGCAGTGTTCGCCCTGCGCGAGCCAGGTGTCCACATAGTCAGCCCGCTCCGAGAAGAACGCTGTGAGGCGGCTGAGGGCGATGTCGTGCTGGGCGTCGCTGAAGGTCTTCTGCGCATCTTCTTCGAGCGCCTCTCGGATCTGAGCCTCAAAGACCGTGGTCAGCGCTGCCAGATCTGCGGGAACATAAGCGGCTCGGGAGATCTCCAGCTCCTCGACGAACCGACCGCACCAGTACGGATCTGACAGCACGATCTCGACCAGCTCCTCCTTTCGCCAGCCAGTGTGCTCATACGTGATCGGATCGGCGGTGGCGGAGGAGGGCCAGACCAGCTCTCCGCTGGTGTAGGCCGCATCGCCGAAGCTGATGTCGAGGTCGTAGGGCAGGTAGACGAAGCCCCGGTCGGGGTGGTTGTAGAGGTAGTAGTTGATCTCCACCCCCGCCCAGTAGTTGTCCATCGCCGGAATCATGGCCTCCATGGACCACTCCGCGACCGCCTGATCGAGGTCCATCAGCTTGGCGATTTCCTCGACGGTGTTCGCGTCGTTGAGCGCCTCGATGTCGCTGGTGTCGTTGACGTCCTCGTTGGTCTTCAGCTCGCTGCCGCCCTGGTAGAGGTTGCCGTCTGGGTTGGCGTAGTTGCGCTCCAGGTACTCATGATCGAGCCGCTCAATGTTGGCGTAGAGCCCGTAGTACTCGTCGTTGATCTCCAGCCGGGCGCTGTTGACACAGGAGTAGGGCAGTCCGCGGGCCTCAAACAGCGGAAACGCGATGCGCTCATGGAGGAGGGTGTGGTCGTACCAGGGAGCATCCAGCATGATCTTGCGCAGGCCATGGAACCGGACGCCGGAGTCTTCTTCGTTGAACGAGATGATGAACTGCAGCTTGTCGCAGCTCCACGACCAGTTCCCCTTGAGGCGCACCATCGCATCGACGGTCTCGCCCTCGTAGGTGAACTGGACCGGGCGGTAGTTCTGCTCTCCGCTGCTGCAGTCGGACTGAATGCCGGACCACTCGCTGGCGGTGAAGTCCAGGGCGAAGGTGGGCAGGAGGTCGGGGTCGTACAGCTCCGCGCAGTCCTGTGGCCACTCGTCTTCTTCTGGTGTGCCCGCGATGTCCTCGACGTCCGGCTCGGTCTCTTCGGTGTCGGTGTCGGTGTCGGTGTCGGTGTCGGGTGACGTGGAGGAGTCCACTGTGTCGACGACCTCCTCGGGCTCTGACGAGACCTGAGTCGGAGAGCAGGCGGCGAGGCTGAAGATGCTGAGGATGCGCATCGGATGATCCGGTCTGAGCTTGGAGAAGGCGACATCAGGAATATGGCACAGGCTGTGGCAGGCGGCGGCGTGGTAAGCTGCGGCATGTCGAAGCGACCGCCCTGTGCCGGGCTGTGGAACACACCGATGGTCCAGGTCAACGGAGATGTCACCACCTGCTGCCTGGATGAGCACCTGGAGAACCGCCTGGGTAACCTCCGAGAGTCGCCGCTGGGAGAGCTGTGGAATGGTGAGACCATCAACGCATGGCGGCTGGCCCACATCGAGGGGCGCTTTGCGGACAGCGGACCGCTCTGCCCCCGGTGCAATTGGCGCTCTGCCGGTACGTACCCGGACGACAAGGCTGCCGATTGGCTCAAGGCATGGCGCGCGCGATCACAATCGATAGAGTGACCGGAATGATGCAACCTGTGATTGAGATCCGAGGGCTGAGCAAGGTCTATCGAACCGGCTTCTGGATGCGCACCGTGTCGGCTCTCAAGCCGCTGGACCTCGACGTCCATGCGGGGGAGATCTTCGGCTTCGTCGGTCCCAACGGGGCGGGCAAGACCACCATGATCAAGACCCTCTGCGGCCTCCAGCTCCCCACCACCGGCACCGCGAAGCTGCTCGGGTTGTCCTGCACCGACCCGAACTCCCGGCGGCAGCTCGGCTTCCTCCCGGAGCGCCCCTACTTCTACGTCCACCTCACCGCTCGGGAGCTGCTGCACTTCTACGGCCAGCTCTTTGAGATTCCCAAGGGCATCCGGACTCAGCGGGTCGAGATGCTGCTGGAGCGGGTGGGGCTGCGCAGCTTCGCGGATGTGCCGCTGGGGAAGTACTCCAAGGGCATGCTCCAGCGGGCCGGGCTGTGCCAGACCCTCATCCATGATCCGAAGCTCATCATCCTCGACGAGCCGATGAGTGGGCTGGATCCGGTGGGCCGGGCGCTGGTTCGAGACCTCATCCTGGAGGAGAAGGCCCGGGGCTGCACGGTGTTCTTCTCCAGCCACATTCTCTCTGATGTGCAGTCCCTCTGCGATCGAGTCGCGATCCTGGTCGGCGGCGAGCTGCGCGGGGTCGGCACGATCCACGAGCTGATCGGGGACCAGGTCCGCTACGTCGACTGCGTGTTCTCTGGACTCAGCGAGGGGACCTCCATCGACGGCGTGCTCCAGCATCACCACGGCGACCGCTGGCGGTATCGGCTGGCGCCAGATGCGGTGGATTCGGTCCTCGCGGGGGTCCAGCGGGCGGGTGGGAACATCGTGGAGGTCCACCCGGTCCGTCAGGATCTGGAGGAGATCCTCGTCCGTCAGATCAAGGGGGAGTCCAGATGAAGCGGCTCCTCGCCCTCGCCCTGAACACCTTCCGCGAGGCGGTGCGGGACCGGGTTCTCTACTCGATCTTGTTCTTCGGGGTTGGCGTCATCCTGCTGTCGCTGGCGATGGAGGAGATCACGATCGGCGATCAGGCCAAGGTGGTCCGAAGCGTCGGGCAGGGGGCCATCGACCTGTTTGGCTCCCTCATCGCGATGTTCCTTGGTGTGTCGCTGGTGTGGAAGGAGCTGGACAAGAAGACCATCTACACCATCCTCTCCAAGCCCATCCCGCGCTGGATGTTCATCGTCGGCAAGTACCTCGGGCTCATGCTGACCCTGACCGTCGAGATCGCGGTGCTGCTGGCGATCTACTGCGGGCTGATGGTGGTGGTGCAGGGCTTCCCGCCAGGGGTGGTGTTTGTCTCCACCGGGATGCTGCTGCTGGAGCTGATGCTGCTGTGTGCCTGGGCGACGCTGTTCTCCAGCTACTCCGAGCCGACCACCGCCTCTGCGTTCACCCTGGCGATCTTCTTCATCGGCCACCTCGCCGACGACGTGTGGCTGTTTGGCAGCCAGAGCGACGTGGAGAGCATCCGTCAGATGGCCGCGATGTTGTACTGGATCCTGCCGAACTTTGAGGTGTTCAACATCCGGGACTACGCCGTGCATGAGCTGCCGATTCCGTGGGAGCGGGTGGGACCGGCTGTGGTGTATGGGCTGGGATACACGACAGCCGTCCTCGCGGCTGCGGTCGCGATCTTCCAGACCCGAGACTTCAAGTAGAGGAGCGCTGCCCCATGGTTCCCTTCCTGAACATGCAGGCCCGCTATGGGCGAACTTCAGAGGCGGTCGAGGCCGCAATGCTCGCTGGAATGCGCTCGGGCTACTACATCGGCGGGCCGGTGCTCAAGGAAGCCGAGCAGGCGATCGCAGCACTGATGGGGCGCAAGCACGGCGTGGGGGTGGCCAACGGCACCGTCGCGATCACTCAGATCCTGGAGGCGATGGGCATCGGGGCGGGGGACGAGGTCATCGTGCCAGCGGTCACGTTCTTCGCCACTGCGGGCGCGGTGCTGCGGGCGGGGGCCACGCCGGTCATCGTCGACGTGCTGCCCGATCGCCCCCTCATGGATCCGGACTCCGTTGCCGCCGCGCTGTCTCCCCGCACTGCTGCGGTCATGCCGGTCCACCTGTTCGGCGATGTCTGTCCTCACCCCGTCGTCTCAGTCCCGGTCATCGACGACGCTGCCCAGGCCGTCGGTGCCAGTCCGGCTGCGGGCAAGGGCATCGCTGCGGCGCTGAGCTTCTACCCCACCAAGATCCTCGGGGTGCTGGGGGACGGCGGCATGGCGGTCTGTGACGACGAGGATCTGTCCCATCGGATCCGGCGGCTGGGCTTCCACGGCCAGCTCGGCCCCCACCTGCACTACCGCACCGGGGCGGCGATGGGCGGCAACAGCCGACTCGATTCCCTCGCTGCGGGTGTGCTGCTCGCACAGCTCCCGGACCTCCCCGTCCGCATCGCAGAGCGCCAGACCATCGCCGCCCGCTACGATGCGGTCGTCGGGGACATGGTCGTTCCCCGGGATCCCGGAAGCCCGGTGAGCATCTACTGCATTCGCCATCCCAACCGGGACGCCTTCCGGGACCGCCTGGTGGCGGCGGGGGTGTCGAGTGCGATCTACTACCCCCGCTCGCTGAGCGCCCAGCCGGCCCTGGCGGACTGTCCGAGGCAGCCGACTGTCAACGCTGAGCGGTTCTGCAACGAGGCCGTCGCGCTGCCCTGCTACGAGGGCATGCCGGAGGAAGACATCGCGGCGGTCTGTTCCGCCCTGAGCGCCTGCCTGTGATGCCAGATGCCGCTGGGGCCATTGCTGCGCAGATGTATGTCGTCTACAGCGTGTTCGCGTTGGTGTTCGGCCTGCTGGTCGGCAGCTTCCTCAACGTCTGCATTGCCCGAATGCCCGAGGACCGCTCGGTGGTCTCTCCTCCGAGCCACTGCCCCTCCTGTGGCCACGGCATCCGCCCCTATGACAACATCCCGGTGGTCTCCTGGGTGCTGCTGCGGGGGAAGTGTCGGGACTGCGGGGCGAAGATCTCCTCGCTCTACCCGACCGTCGAGCTGCTGACCGGGCTGCTGGCGTGGCTGCTGTTCCGCCGGATCCTCCCCGACCCCTCCCACCTCACCCTCGCCAACGGCGCGGGCTTCGTGTTCACCTTCTCGATCGCCGCGATGTTGCTCGCCCAGAGCTACATCGATCTGAAGCACTACATCATTCCCGATGAGTTCAGCATCTACGCGGTGCCCTATGCGGTGGCTGCAGCGGTGGGGCTGACGTGGCTGGGCTACGACGGGGCGCTGTCCTGGCGGGCGAGCGTGCTGGGGGCGTTCTTTGGAGGTGGGCTGCTGTTTGCGGTGGCGACGTTCTGGAAGCTGGTTCGCCGGATTGATGCGATGGGCATGGGTGATGTGAAGCTGCTGGCGCTCATTGGCGCGGCGCTTGGTCCCTGGCCTGCGTTGCCGTTTGTGATCTTTGGCTCGGTGTTTCTGGCTCTGTTTATTGCGCTGCCAATTGGCTGGTTGGCGACGAAGAAGTTTAACTTTGCGCTGCCGTTTGGGCCGTTTCTGGGACTTGCGTCGATTATCTGGATGCTACATGGGCCGGAGCTGGTTGCTCGGTATTATCCAGGGGTGGAGCAGGTTTCGCAGATGTTCTTTGGGATGTGAGGCTGCGGACGGTGGTCGCAGGGTGGGGATTCACCGCGGCTGTCCGGGTGGGGCCGCAAGGCGGGTAGTACAGGGGAGCGGCCGCAAGGCGGGCACTCCCGGAGTGAGCCGACGTAAGGCGGCCGCTGGAGCGGGCACTCAACGCAAGAAGTGCAGCCCCCTTGAGCAAGCGGAAGAATCCAGACCGGAGGGAATGGAGACTTCCGCGCAGCGGCCAGAAAAAGCATGGCGCGGAGGATGGCGGTTCTCAGTTCATGGGTGAGGGAGCACCCTTCGGAATCGAGAGCCACGAGTCTGAGAAGACCGAAGGGCGAGCAGTCCACGTAGGCAACATCTAGACCTGAGATGGGCGAAGCCTTGAAGTACGGCGGTGCTGCCAACCCCGTCTCCGTCCTTGGGCGCTGATCGCCACGGGTCCCCTCCGCGGTCCGCGCTGCACTCCCTGTCGGCGTCCTCTCTTGTGCGACTGCCAACCTCATCAGCCTCGGGTCGCTTGCTGCTTCCGGGGCCGCCAGAGAATCTGGCGTGCGGCCCCTCCAGCACGGCCCACTCCGGTCTCCCCTTGCGCGCGCCCGGGCGAACTGAGACTCCTGAACTGGCGATCCAAAACAATACAATCAACAAAATAGGAGAGGAAGGCAGCCACCTGACCGGCTTCGTAGGACTCACCCCGTCCCCGTTCCTCTCCACGAATCAG
>JBLHNG010000109.1:0-14785 GCA_047621685.1 Myxococcota bacterium
CGCACTCACCGCCTGCTGCACGGCATCGAGCAGCTCAGACATCGGCTTCGATCCATCGCAGTGCTGCGACAGCCATCGGATGGCATGGCCGATGGTGACGGCATGGGCACCATCGAGGACCTGCTCCACCGCAGACAGGTCAATCTCCTCGCTGCCGTGCTCAATGCGCCGACCGTCCCGCGCCCGGATCCGACCCTTGCCCCCGGGCCTGAGGCTGCGAGCCTCGATGAGACGCGGCGACGGAGGTGACATCGGAGCAGGCGCAGTTGGGAGTGGTCCGGCGAGGCTGCGGGCCTTGTCAGTGAGGTCGACCGGCACATAGGCGTCCATGCCGACCACCCGGTCAGCGACCGCGAGGTAGTCCCCCACCCCACCGACCACCATCACCGTTGAGATCCCGGCCTGAGACAGCTCCTCGATGCGCTCGACGAGCGGGGTGATCGGCTCCCGGTCCCGGGGAATCAGCGCCCGCATGCGCTGATCGCTGACGAGGAGGTTGGTCGCAGAGGTGTCCTCATCGATGAGCAGCACCTCGGCGCCAGCCTCAATGGACTCGATGATCGCAGCCGCCTGGGAGGTAGAGCCGGAGGCATCATCGCTGGAGAATGGTGCGGTGGTTCGTCCGCCGGGCAGGTCGCTGAGGAACGGGGAGATGTCGACCCCCACGACCCGCCGCCCATCCTCCGCGCGGATCTTCACGGTGTCGGTGACCGCGACCACCCCGCAGCGCCCGTCTCCGGGAATGTGGTCGAGGTGACCGCGCTGGATCGCCTGGAGAAGGGTGGACTTGCCGTGAAACCCGCCGCCGACGATGAGGGTGATCCCGGTGGGTATGCCCATGCCGGTGGCCTCACCCTCCGGTGTGGTCAGGGTGACTCGGAGGGAGGGCGGGGAGACGCAAGGCACTGCGTCGCTCAGGGGCGCGGGGCTGACCCCACTGGCTCTCGGCAGGATGCTGCCATCCTCAATGAACGCCACCAGTCCAGCGTCGCTGAGCTGTCGGCGGAGGGTTCGCTGGCGGACGATGGCAGCGATGTGGCTGGCGAGGCCCGCATTGTCTGGCACCCAGAGGGCACCCGCAGCGCCCAGGAGGTCGTCGGTGAGCATCTCAAGCGCCTGCCGACCGAGCACCCGCCGACCCGATGCCGGCAGCCCGGCCCACAGCCTCACCTCGACGTCTCCCTCGCGACTCAGCCGCGCCGCACTCCGAGAGACCACCTCCGGTCCTGGCCGGTAGACCCGCAGCTCCCCGGAGCGACCGCTGCCCCGACGCTCACCAGACAGCGCGTGGGCGCATCGGCGCAGCAGCCAGTCCTCAGCGGCGAGTCGCTGGTCGGGATCCATCGAGACCGCCGGGTCGATCCCGGTGGCCTGCCGGATTCGAATTCGAGACGGCGCGGCGAACGGGTCGCCCTGGATGTGGTCGAAGGTCAGCAGCACATCCTCGATGCGCCAGCTCCCACGCAGGTCCCGATACGCCGGGTAGGAGCGGCCGTCGATGCGCTGGAGCAGCTCGCGAAGCCTTCGAGAGTCAGGCACCCTCCCTCCACTGCCCCTCAATGGCATCGCGGATCTCGACGTAGCCCGGCTGGTTCAGCGCGTAGCCGTTGTCATCGAGGCTGAACATCTTGGCGGCGATCTCGAAGCCCTCCCGGGTCAGGCGCAGGTAGCGGGCCGGTCGGGGGTGGCCGAACTGCGAGCGGTAGCCGCACAGCGAGGCGTCGTACATCTCACAGGCCGCCGGTCGCTCGGGCTGACCGAAGATGCCGCAGCGCCCACGACCCGCCTCATCCACCACCCGGTGCTGACAGCGGGTTCGGATGACGATCGTCCAGGCACCATGCTCGTTGACACCGATCTCCACCCCGGGAAAGCCCAGGCAGAACCGGATGTGATCGAGGTTGCCGACGTTGGCGGGGGTGGAGTGGGGGAAGGACACCCGGGTGCAGCACCACGCCGAGCAGTCACTGCAGGGGTTGTGAAAGTCCGAAAAGGCCTTCACCGGCAGCGGCATCAGGGGCATGCCGGTGCGAACGGAGGACTCCCATGCCTGGAGCGCTTTGGATGCTGGGACCTTCGGGTCCGTCGCCTCTGAGAACGCCAGGGGCTTGTCGAATGCCGCCTTGAGGAAGCTGACGTCGGGGTAGCTGATGATGTCCCGATGCCCATTGAACACCAACATCGAGGCATACTGCTTCATCCGCTCCCGATCCATGCGCACATACTCGATGGTCTCGGGGCTCTCGAACATGCGCTTGTAGAAGCAATTGTAGGGGTTGTAGCGCTTGCAGACGTGGGGCTGCTTGTCGGTGCCGTGCACGGTGCAGCGGCGGGTGGCCAGATCGAGGTTGCTGCACGGCGCCCGGTAGTGGACCCGCCAGGAGTTCCCCGACAGCAGCGCAAGCTCAATCCGATCGAAATTCAGCAGGTAGAAAGCATAGTCCAGCTCTTCATACCGAGTGATCTGGAAGTCGTGGAGGGGAAGGAAGGTGCAGCAGCTCGCCGAGCATCCGGTGCAGGGAGTGTCCCGGGCCTCAGCGAACCCCATGCGAAGGGTCGCGGGATCATGTTTGCTCATGCCCGGGAGTCTACCTGGGAGGCTCACGCCGTGTTACCCGGTCCGCTATGACACTGATCTCCCTCATCATGATGACCCTCATCGGCTGCGACGAGCCGGCTGGGGAAGAAGCCACCACCGAGCCGGATGCAACCGAAGAGGCCACTCCAGCGGAGAAGCCCCGGGACGACGCCACTCCGGTGCCGGCCACCACCGAGAACATCCCGGCCCCCGCTGATGTCGCCGCCCCCCCGGCAGACGCCAGCAAGACCGACTCCGGCCTCGCCTACAAGGTCCTCTCCGCCGGAACCGGCGACGAGACCCCCACCGAGCAGTCCACCGTGGAGGTCCACTACACCGGCTGGACCACCGATGGCGAGATGTTCGACAGCTCCGTGGTCCGTGGTCGCACCACCAAGTTCCCGCTCAACCGCGTCATCACCGGCTGGACCGAGGGGCTTCAGCTCATGAAGCGCGGCGAAAAGACCCGCTTCTGGATCCCCGAAGAGATGGCCTACAAGGGCCGCCCGGGCGCTCCGGCAGGCATGCTCGTCTTCGACGTCGAGCTGGTCGAGTTCAACACCCCGCCCGCGCCCCCCGATGCCCCCCCCGATGTCGCAGCTCCCCCATCCGCCGCCACCAAGACCCCCTCCGGGCTCGCCTACACGGTCCTCAAGAAGGGCGACGGCAGCGCTCACCCCGGTGAGACCGACAAGGTCAGCGTGCACTACACCGGCTGGACCACCGACGGCAAGATGTTCGACAGCTCCATCTCCCGGGGTCAGCCAGCCACCTTCCCGCTCAACCGGGTCATCGCCGGCTGGACCGAGGGCGTGCAGCTCATGGTCGCCGGAGACAGCTACCGATTCTGGATCCCAGAAGAGATGGCCTACAAGGGCTCTCCCGGAAAGCCGGCGGGCATGTTGGTCTTCGATGTCGAGCTGCTTGAGATCCAGTAGCGGCAGCGTGACAGCCCTGACCGGCGCTTCACCAGCTTTTCATAGGCGCCTGTCAGCCTGACGTAATAAACGGCGCGCCTCTCTCACCCCGGAGCAGACGTGTCCGCCGCTGCATACTTTGATGTTGATGGAACGCTGGTCTCCTCCAACCTGATTCAGCCCACCATCCGCGTCATCCTCAACCAGGCGACTCCGGCGGCGAGCATGAAGCGGCTGGGTCGCGCACTCCTCGATGGGCCGTGGATGGCGCTCGCAGAGACTCGCTCTCGCAAGCAGTTCAACCAGCGGCTGTTCTCGCACTACCGGGGCATCACCAACGACCGGATGCGGATCCTCTCCGAAGAGGTCTTCGAGGACATCATCAAGCCAGCCCTGTTCCCCGGAGCAAAAGAGCTGGTTCAGTCCTGCAAGGACGCCGGCCTCCGGGTCGTGCTGATCACCGGCTCGCTGTCTGGTACCACCGCCCACCTCGCGGAGTACCTCGGCGCAGACGACTTCATCTCCAACCGCCTTGAGATGAAGGACAACCGGGCGACCGGCAAGCTGCTGCACCCCATCGTCGCCGGGCCGGAGAAGTCGAAGCTCATCGTTGCCGACGCCGGCAAGCATGGCCACGACCTCCAGCGCAGCCAGGGCTACTCCGACTCCTTCTCTGACGTACCGATGCTCTCTGTCGTCGGTCAGGCTTTCTGCATCAACCCCGACCGGAAACTGCGGCGCATGGCGCAGGCATACCGCTGGCCGATCCTCGACATCAGCCGCCGCGCCCCCAGCAGTCTCCGCGCGTAGAGGTAAAGACACATGAGCACCGATCATCCCTGCGTCGTGACCATCAACCACCGCTCCAAGCCCCGCGTTCTGTTCTCGGGCGACAAGCTCGTCGAGGTCGATCTGCCTGTGGGCAGCCGGGTCATCTACGCGAAGCCCCCGATGGAGCCCCTCGCGGACGTCTCCGCTGCGATCCGGTACGCGATCAACCACCCCGAGAACAGCGCCCCGCTCTACAGCAAGCTGCGTCCGGGCATGAAGGTCACCGTCGCAATCGACGACCTCTCCATGCCCCTGCCCCCGATGGCGACCCCGGACGTGCGGCAGAAGATGCTGGAGGTGGTGCTCGAAGAGCTGGACAAGTTCGCGGTCACCGACATCGATCTGATTGTCGCCACCGCGTTCCACCGCCCGATGTCCGCCAGTGAGATCGAGCGCATGACCGGCTCGAAGATCTTCAACCGCTTCTGGCCCGAGCACCTCTACAACCACGACGCGGAGCTTCCCGGTGGTCTGAAGTTCCTGGGCAAGACGGCGGAGGGCTACGAGGTCGAGATCAACCGTCGGGCCGCCGAGAGCGACCTGATCATCTACCTCAACCTCACCTTCGTGCCGATGAACGGCGGCTACAAGTCCGTCGGCACCGGGCTGGTCGGCTACCGGACCCTCAAGCACCACCACAACCCGGCCACCATCCGGAAGTCGAAGTCCTACATGGACCCGAAGAACTCCGAGCTGGCGGATCGCATGGTGAGTGTCGGCAAGCTGATCAACGAGAAGGTCGATGTCTTCCACATTGAGTCCACGGTCAACAACCGCATGTTCTCAAAGCCCCTGGACATCCTCTGCAAGAACGAGGACGAGCTGACCCCGACCGAAGAGAAGGCACTCAAGGCCCTGGTCCGCACGCTCAACTTCCTCCCCCAGCCCGCCCGTCAGGCGATCTTTGACCGCGTCCCGGCCCCGTATGGGGTGATCGCGGTCTACGCCGGAGAGACCCAGGCGACCCACGACAAGATCCTGGAGAAGTGCTTCCAGCAGCTCGCGGTGCCTGTGAAGGGTCAGTCCGACATCGTGATCTTCCCGATCCCGTTCATCAGCCCCTACAACGTCGGCGCGTTCCTCAACCCGCTGCTCGTCTCGGTCATGGCCGAGGGCTACCTGTTCAACCTTCATCGGGGCCGACCGCTGCTGAAGAAGGGCGGGACCATGATCATCCTGCACCCCTGCACCGACAAGTTCGACCAGGAGCAGCACCTCGCCTACGCCGAGTTCTTCCACAAGCACCTTGTGGAGACCCGTGACGCGATGACCCTGCACAAGAAGTACGAGCACACCTTCTCGCGCAACCCGGCGTACATCCAGATGTACCGCTCCGGTAAGGCCTACCATCCCGCCCACCCGTTCTACATGTGGTACTGGGGCGAGAACGGCCGGCAGCACCGGGGGCGGGTCATCGTCGTCGGTGCAGACAACGAGTACGTGCCCGGGATCCTCGGCTACGAGACCGCCGCGACCCTCTCCGACGCCCTGCGCATGGCGCGGGAGACCGCACCGGAGGACCCCTCGATCACCACGTTCCGCATCTGCCCCTTGATGCTGGCGGATGTCGAGCCGGACGAAGCACCGAGCGGTGAGACGAGGGCACTGGAGACCAAATGACCGACCCGACACCCGCGGCTGCACCGCTGAACATCCGGGGCCTGATTACGGGCACCCGCTATCTGGTCATGGGCGGGACCGGGTTTCTGGGCAAGGTCTGGCTGTCGATGATGCTTCATCGCTTCCCCGACCTCGACCACGTCTTCCTCGTCGTCCGCCAGCGGACCCGTGCTGACGGCTCCATCCGTCAGACCAGCGTGGCCCGGTTCTGGTCGGAGGTTGCCACCTCTGAGGTGTTCGATCCGGTTCGCAAGCAGCACCCGGGCACTGCGTTTGAGCGCTTCCTGCGTGAGAAGGTCACCCCGATCCCTGGAGACGTCACCCAGGAGTTCGCCGGGGTCCCAGAAGAGGTCCGCGAGCAGATCCGAGGCTCCATCGACGTGATCGTCAACTCCGCTGGCGTGGTCGACTTCAACCCGCCGCTGGACTACTCGCTCAACGTCAACGCCTTCGGCATGCAGAACCTCATCGCGCTGTCAAAGGACATCTCGACGGACGAGAAGCCCATCCGGTTTCTGCACACCTCGACCTGCTACGTCGCCGGGGATCGCACCGGTCAGGTCGACGAGATCGATCCGCGCAAGTTCCCCTTCCCCAAGGTCGGCGAGCTGGCCCAGGAGCACTGGTCGCCGGCCCGAGAGATCGCCGAGTGCCTCGATCTGGTCGACAACGTCCGCCACCGGGCCAACGACGCCTTCCGGCAGTCCGCGTTCCTCGACGAGGCCAAGAAGAACCTCCGGGCGAAGAAAGAGCCGGCCCGGGGTACCGCTCTGCAGGACGAGCTGGAGAAGGTCCGTCGTCGCTTTGAGGAGAAGCAGCTCATCGACGGTGGCACCGAGCGTGCTCAGTACTGGGGCTGGCACAACATCTACACCTACACCAAGTCCATCGGTGAGCAGATCCTCTGTGAGTCCGGGCTGATCTTCTCGATCAACCGGCCGGCAGTCATCGAGTCGGCGCTCACCTACCCTCGCAAGGGCTGGAACGAGGGCATCAACACCTCCGCGCCGCTGATGTACCTGGCAAACTACGGTATGCTGAAGGTGGCGACCACCGAAGAGGCCGTCCTCGACATCATCCCGGTCGATCAGGTCGCCATCGGCATGATCCTGACCCTCGCTGAGCTGCTGGAGGATACCCACAAGGTGGTCTACCAGTACGGCTCCTCGGACACCTCACCGCTCAAGACGGCACAGCTCATCGAGCTGGTCAGCCTCGACAAGCGCAGGCACCGTCGCAAGCAGGGAAGCGGCAACCCGGTCACCGAGTGGGTGCACCGTCGCATCGAGGCCCTGCCGGTCTCCGTCGAGAGCTACAACGCCTCAGGGCCATGGGTCCGCAGCGCGCAGCTCAAGAAAGCCTCCGGCATGCTCAGTCGCCTCAAGATCGGCGCGCTGTCCAACCTCACGCGTCCCGCCGCGAAGGCGCTCAAGGGCATGGCGTCGGGCATGGAGATCACCGCCAAGATCGCCGATCAGTTCATCCCGTTCACCGCGACACACAACTACCGGTTCTCCACCGCCAACACCAAGGCGGCGTTTGAGCGGCTGTCTGAAGACGACAAGCCCCTGCTGCCGTGGTGTCCGGAGTCCATCGACTGGTACGACTACATCCTCAACGTCCACGGGCCGGGCCTGCGCGAGCTGGTCTACCCGAAGATCCGCGAGAAGATCGAGAAGCCCAGGAAGCCACTGCGGCGTCACGATCACCTGCTCGACCTGCTCGACGAGGTCGCGGATCGCTTTGAGCTGGTTCCCGCGCTGATGCTGACCGACGACGACGGCTTCATCCGGGTGTCGTTCCAGGACCTGCGCACCCGCGCCCACGACTGTGCTCGTCGGCTGGCTGCTGCCGGGGTTGTGCCCGGGGATCGGGTCATCCTGTCAGGCAAGAACCACCCCGACTGGCCCATCGCCTACTTCGGCATCCTGGCCGCTGGTGCCGTAGCGGTCCCGATGGACCCGGGCCTGGAGGCCGACAAGGCCGCCAACATCTCTGGCGCATCCAATTCCAGCCATGCCCTCATCGACGCCGACGCCGCAGAGGCATTCGGGGAGGGGCTGACCTGTCGAGTCTCCGACCTCCACGCGATCACTGGTTGGCTGACGGAGGCTGAGCGGGCTGAGATGCCCCTGCCCGAGCTGTCCCTGACCGCCGATGACCTCGCCAGCGTGCTCTACACGTCAGGCACCACCGGTGATCCCAAGGGAGTGATGCTCACCCATGGCAACTTCACCTCCCTGCTCGCCAGCCTGACCACCATCTTCCCGCTGTCTGAGGAAGACCGGGTGCTGAGTGTGCTGCCGCTGCACCACACCTTCGAGTTCAGCTGTGGCCTGCTGCTGCCGCTCTCGCTGGGTGCGCAGATCATCTACCTCGACGAGATCAACGGCGACCGGCTCGCCTATGGCCTCAACGCTGGCCGAGTGACCGCGATGGTCGGTGTTCCGGCCCTGTGGCAGCTCCTGGAGCGTCGGATTCGTGGGCAGATCAAGGATCAGGGCGACCTGTTCGGGCTGCTCATCGACGGCACCCTGGAGTTCAACCGCCGGTTTGGCAAGGTCGCCGGGCTCGATCTCGGACGGCTGGTGTTCGCACCGGTCCACGAGCGCCTCGGCGGTCACATCCGGTTCCTCATCTCCGGTGGCGCCGCCCTGCCTCGGGAGACCCAGGACTTCTTCAACGGCCTCGGACTGCACCTCTCGGAGGGCTACGGGCTGACCGAAGCGGCACCGGTGCTCACCGTCAGCTCCGCAGGACCGGGCAAGAAGCTCGGAAACGTCGGAAAGGCGATCCCGGGGGTGGAGATCAAGATCCGCAGCCCAGACGGCACCGGGGTCGGTGAGGTCATGGCCCGGGGTCCCAACGTCATGGCCGGCTACTACGGAAACGAAGCCGCCACCGCCTCTGCCCTCAGCGACGATGGCTGGCTGCACACCGGCGACATGGGCAAGCTCGACCACAAGGATCGCCTGATCCTGGTCGGTCGGGCCAAGGAGGTCGTGGTCTCCTCAAGCGGGGAGAACATCTACCTCGACGACGTGGAGAGCACGCTCGGCACCCTGCGCTACGTCAAGGAGTACGTCCTGGTGGGGGTCGACGATCCCCGCGGCGGCGAGCGCCTCGGCATGCTGGCGGTTCCTGGCGACGACGATGAGAAGCTCACCCGCAACGTCATCTACGACCTCGCCAACGAGAGCATCAAGAAGGCCTGCGCGAAGCTGCCCGGCGTGCAGCGCCCGGCGATCATCAAGCTGGTCGACGCCGACCTCCCCCGCACTGCCACGCGAAAGATCCAGCGCCGCGCCAGCCGGGAGATCCTGGAGAAGATCATCGCCGCCACCCCTCGTCGCAGCCGCGGCGGAGCGGTCGCTGAGCCGGTCGCAAAGGCCGTGGCTTCGGTCGCCGGGGTCGCCCTGACCGCGGTGCAGCCCTCCACCCGCCTCCGCGATGAGCTGGGCTTCGACTCGCTGATGGCCGTCGAGCTGTCCAGCGCCCTGTCTGGCATCGGCAACGCCAACCCCGACCCCGACGCCATCGGCCAGTGCGAGACCGTCGCGGACCTCGTGGAGCTGGTCGGCGCCCGGATCGTCGAGGCGAAGGAAGAAGAGGACCGCGCGGACTCCGAGCGCCCCTACATCCCGACCGTCCTGGCCGCGCCGATGAAGCGCCTCCTGGGCGAGGGTCAGATCGGGTTCTACGGAAAGGGACTGCAGACGAAGGTCATTGGTCGGGCCAACATCCCAGCCAACCGGCCGACCATCGTGGTCTCCAACCACTGCTCCCACCTCGACATGGGCCTGGTGAAGTACAGCCTCGGCACCTACGGCCGCAAGCTGGTCGCCCTGGCCGCCAAGGACTACTTCTTCGAGGGTCCGCGGTGGTGGGTGGCCTACTTCGAGCAGCTGACCAACCTCCAGCCCATCGACCGCAAGAAGGGCTTTCGGGCCAGCTTCGAGCAGGCGAGGTCCGTGGTGGATGGCGGAAACGTCGTGCTGTTGTTCCCCGAAGGGACCCGACGGACCGACGGCTCGATCGGAGACTTCAAGCCCCTGGTCGGCAAGCTCGCCCTGGAGAGCGGGGTCGACATCCTGCCAGTCCACCTCGATGGCACCTTCCAGATCCTGCCCAAGGGTGCGGTGCTGCCCAAGGGCCGCTCCGTCACCGTGCGCATCGGTCCGCCCCTGTGCATCGACGACCTCCGCAGGCTCTCGAAGGGCATGAAGTCCACCGACGCCTCCCGCCTCGTCACCCGACTGGCTCAAGAGGCTGTGATCAAGCTGAAGGCCGGTGAAGTCCTCGACCTCAAGCACTGCGATGTCTCAGAGATCGTCGATGAGATCACGGGCCGACGCCAGAAGCCCACCGACGGCATCGAGGGGGTGTTCTCCACCCTGCTCACCCGCTACGACGCCAGCCGCGTCGAGCGCCCGCTGACCTGGTACTTCTCGCTTGGTGCGAAGGATGGTCCCCGCTGGACCGTCTCCGTCGACAGCAAGCAGGTCCAGGTCAAGCCCGGTCGCCCGGACGGCGCGGCGGACTGCGTGATCAAGACCAGCCCCGAGATGATCACCCGGATCATCAAGGAGGCCTACACTCCAGAGCCCGCCGAGTTCTTCTCCGGCGTCATCAAGACCAATGAGATCCCGCTGCTCATCGAGTTCAGCCGGGTGTTCAATCTCACGGAGGCTCCCCAGTGAGAGTCCTGCTGACCGGCGCCACCGGCTTCCTGGGGCGCAGCATCCTCGCCCGCCTCGGCAACGAGGAGCACACCCTCGTCGCCATGACCCGAAACCCCGCCGCCGATCTCGGAGCCAGCAGTGTGGAGATGGTGGTGGGCGATGTGCTCGATCCAGAGTCCCTGAAGGCTGCGATGGCCGGGGTGGACGTCCTCATCCACGGTGCGGGGCGGGTCTCCCACGATCCGGCCGACTCTGCGGACCTCTGGAAGCTCCACGTCACTGGAACCGAGAACGTCCTCGACGCCGCTGCGGCCGCCGGGGTGAGCCGGGTGGTCTACATCTCGACCTCCGGCACCATCGCGGTGTCCGATGACCTCAAGGCCATCCCCAACGAGGACGCTCCGCCCCCGCTGTCGTTCATCAAGACGTGGCCCTACTACCGCTCCAAGCTGTTCGCCGAGCAGGCTGCCCTCGCCCGCAGCAGTGCGTCTCTGCCGATCATCTCGCTGAACCCGTCGCTGCTGCTCGGTCCCGGCGATGTGCCCGATGGTCCATCCACCGCGTCAGTCCGTCACTTCCTCGACGGCGATGTCCCGGCCTCACCGCCGGGGGGCCTGTCGTTTGTCGATGTCCGCGACGTCGCAGAAGCGGTCGCCATCGCCCTGACCCGTGGCGAGCCCGGCGCGCGATACCTGCTGGGCAGCGCGAACATGTCGTTCGCCGACTTCTACGGCCGCCTCGCACGGATCTCCGACAAGAGCGCCCCGCTGGCCACCATGCCCGCCGCGACCCTCAAGCTGCTGCGCTTCCTGCCGAAGTGGAAGAAGATCGGCACCACGTTCGGGGTCGATCTGACCCGGGAAGAGCTGGAGCTTGGCTGCCACTGCTGGTACCTCGACCACACCCGGGCCACCACGGACCTCGGCTGGACCCCCCGGGATCCGCAGCGGACCCTGGAGGACACCGTGCACGACATTCAGTCGCGCGCTGGTGAGTACGAACCCTGGGTCTGAGCGACCTTGAAGAGCCGGTCCCTAAGAACCCTCTTCATCGCCTCGAAGGCTGTCAAAGTCAACCAGCGCCCGGACCTTGACCTTGCCGCCTGGTCCACGGATCTTGGTGTGGCAGGCCAGGCGGGTGTTCGGGCCGGGGGGGACGCCCTTTTCCCGGGGTCGGCCTTCGTGGACCTTGCCTTCAGAGTGATCGTTCATCACATCCCGCTCGAAATCGGTGAGCTCACTGAGTCCGGCAGGGTTGATGATCTCCACCCGACACAGGTCACAGCCGCCGTCTGGGCAGGTGCTGCCGGCCCGACGCCCGGTGCTGATCGGTGAAGACAGCCCCTGGCTGGCCATCAGCAGGCTGTAGTGCTCCTCGACCTCTAAGGTCTTCTCGGAGCCGTCAGGCAGCACGAAGGTGATTGGGTAGGTGATGATCTGTGGGGCGTTGTTGCGACCCAGGAGGCTCTTCATTCGCTTACGGAGGCTGAATGGTGTCATCGAATTCGGCTCGCGAAGAGGGTTACTCGGTCTCGTTCTGCTCAAGGGCGCTGACGAGGTAGTCGAAGGCGTCGTCCACCGAGTCGGTGACATGGTAGAGCAGGAGATCCTTCGCAGAGATGGTACCCCACTCGACCATCGCCTCGATGTTGAAGACCGAGTTCCAGTAGTCCGTTCCAAACAGCACAGTGGGCATCGGCTTCTTGATCTTGCCGGTCTGGCGGAGCGTGAGAGTCTCGTACAGCTCGTCCATGGTCCCAAACCCACCCGGGAAGACCGCCATGGCCTTGGCGAGGTAGGTGAACCAATACTTCCGAGTGAAGAAGTAGTGGAACTCAAACGCCAGCTCTGGGGTGACGTACTGGTTTACTCCCTCCTCGAACGGCAGGGAGATGCCCAGGCCAATGCTCTTGCCGCCCTCGACCTCTGAGGCCCCACGGTTGGCGGCCTCCATCATGCCGGGACCACCGCCAGTGCAGACGTAGTAGCGGCGCGCATTGGCGCGGTTCATGTCCCACTCGGTGATCCGACGGGACAGCTCGCGGCAGTCTTCGTAGTAGCGCGCCAGTCGCACACCGCGGGTGGCAACATCGACCAGGTCCTGGAGGGTCTTCTGCTCGGCGTCGTTGGTGGCGCGTGCCAGCTCTCGCTCGGCGTTGGCGAGGTTGTGCTGGGCGTCCTCCATCGGCTTGGAGCGCGCGGAGCCGAAGAAGACGACCGTGTCATGGACGTGGTTCGCCTTGAAGCGGACCCGAGGCTCCTCATACTCACACACCATCCGGATGGTCCGGGCCTGGGGTGAGGCGAGGAACTCGGTGTTTTTGTATGCCTTGACTGGGTTGTTCGGCATCGATTCTCCTTTCTGTTCGTTTGACGTTGAACCGTATCCGGTTCCGCTAAAAAAAATGAGCCTCGGGGTAGCGTTCTTCTTCGGTGCTGGTGTCAGAAGGAGCGAAAGAAGACAACACAGGGTGAATGCGCGGACCTGCAGAACGTCAGAACACGCGGTCACCTCAACTTCCGAAAGGAGAACCCCCATGCGACATCTCACCACACGACATCTCACCACACGACATCTCACCACACGACATCTCACACTGTCCGCCCTCGCTGCCGCAAGCCTGTTCAGTGGCTGCATCGTCTATGACAACGAGTGTCCCTACAACGACGGCGACCACGACTACGGCGACCACGACTACGACAGCGATGATGACGTCATTGCTGCCGCCTATGACCTCAGCCCCAACACCATCGCCCCTGGCGAGGTCATCATCTCCTCCCTCGTCTCCGACATGGCGCTGGACTACGACACCATCGTCGAGGTTGAGTTCACCTCCAGCGAGGTGCGTGTTTGCACCACCACCGCCCGGGAAGACGAGCTGCTGATCACCATCGGTGCCGTCGACACTGCGCTGGAGGGCTACCTCGACATGGTCATCACCTTCGAGGATGGCACCACCGAGCAGGTCGAAGACGCTCTCCTGGTGACTTTTGGCGAGGACGACTCCGAGGATCCCAACGGCGACGACGGCTCCGGTGACGGCGGCGACGGTGGCTCGGATGGTGGCGGAGACAACGGCGGCGGCGACGACGGAACCGACGGCGAAGACGACAGCATCTGCGGCTGAGCCGCTCGCGCAATAACTAAACCGGGCGCCCCAAGACGGGGCGTCCGCTTCGAGGGAGAACCATGGCCGCGGATATCGATGTCGCAGCTGCCTACCGGAAGTACGGGGACATGGTCCTCGGGCGCTGCCGGACGCTGCTGTATAACGACGCCGACGCCACCGAGGCCTGCCAGGAGATCTTCCTCAAGCTCCACCGCTACCGGTCCAAATACCGTGGTGATGCCTCGGTCTCGACCTACCTCTTCCGGATCACCACCAACCACTGCCTCAACCAGCTCCGCTCCCGGCGGCGGCGTCCCGAGGATCCAGTGGAAGACATGAGCCAGGTCACGCTGAATCATGTCTCGGACACGCTGATCAATCGGGTCGAGGTCCGGCAGCTGGTCGATCAGCTCTTAGAGGGCTGTGATGAGCGCACCAGAGAGTGCGTCATCTACCACTACATGGACGGCATGACCCACAATGAGGTTGGTGCGCTGCTGGGCATCAGCGGCGCCGCAGTCCGAAAGCGTCTGTTCAAGTTCCGGGGAAAGGTCGCCCACAAGGCACCCTCCTGGATGGCCTCATGATTCCGATTTTCCTGCAGTTTCCAGAGGTCACCATGGGCCACATCTCTACGCTCACGCTCCACAAGCTCCGCTACGGTGAGCTGAGCCCTGACGAACACGCTGAGCTGAAGACCCACCTCAGCGACTGTGAGACCTGCTCTGGTCGGCTCAGTGCTCAGGAAAACCACCGGGCGGCCTTTGAGCTGATGCCCGTCCCAGAGGCGATCTTGGAGGCCAGCGCCCCGAGCCTGTGGAAGCGGCTGACTCAGGGGTGGCTCATCGCTCCCCTGCTCGTCGCCGCGATGGCCCTGTTTGTGGTCTCTCCAGGTCTGTTCGATGAGATCCGCACCAAGGGCTCAAGCGACATCAAGATCCTGGTGGAGGACTACGGTGAGCTTGAGGTGGGCGAGGCAATCCGCCCCGGCGACCGCATCCAGCTGCGCATCCCGCCGGGAGAGTGGGTTGAGGTGTGGGTCGGCGAT
>JBLHNG010000110.1:0-14661 GCA_047621685.1 Myxococcota bacterium
TCAGCAGCACCAGAGGGTGGCTGCGCGACGGTGAGCGGAGGATCGCTGAGCGCGGCCCTGCTGGGCATGCTCGTCCTGGGACTGCGGCGGCGTTGCGAGTCCTGATCGCGACGGATCGGCTGTCGCTTCGAGGCGGTGCAGACCAGCACCTCCTCGACGTGATCGTCGCCCTGAGAGATCAGGGCGTGGCGGTGACCGTCGCCTGCGGACGCACCGAGCCGGACGCCATCCCTGAAGGTGTGGCGGTGCATCGGGTGCGGGCGCTGGCTCGGATGGTGGCGAACACCCGTCAGCTCGATCGGCTGACCCCGCTGCTGGTGGATGCAGACGTCGTGCATGTCCAGAACGTCATGAACCCGACGGCACTCTCCCGCCTCACCGCGTCGGGTCGGGCGGTGGTGACCATTCAGGATCACCGCGTCTTCTGCCCTGGTCCAGGCAAGACCCTGCCCGACGACGCCCCCTGCAAGCAGTTGATGTCTGAGGCCACCTGTGCGACCTGCCTGCCGGAGCCGGGCTACCGCGCACAGCTTCTGGCGCTGACCGAGGCGAGGCGTGCGGCGCTGCTGGGGGCGCGGCTGGTGGTGCTGTCGGACTACATGGCTGCGGAGCTTGCGGCGGTTGGTCTGCCGGGCGCGGCGGTGATTCCGCCCTGGGTCGATCTGCCCACGGGTCCGCCACAGTCCGGCGATGGCTTCCTGATGGGCGGACGGCTGGTGGCACACAAGGGCATCCAGCGGGCGCTGAAGGCCTGGCAGGAGGCGGACACCGCGATGCCGCTGCACGTCGCCGGGGCCGGGCCGCTGTCTGAGACCCTCGCCGGATCCACTGCGCTGTCCTGGCTGTCCCGTGCAGCATTGCTGGAGGTGATGGCGGCCAGCCGGGCGCTGCTGTTTCCCTCTCGCTGGCAGGAGCCGTTTGGCATCCTCGGACTCCAGGCGCTCTCGGTGGGCACCCCGGTCATCCTGTTCCCCTCTGGTGGGACTCGGGACTGGTCGGCGGCGGGCTGTGTGTTGGTGGGCTCAGTGCCGGAGATGTCTGAGGCGATCACCGCGCTGTCTGCGGACCCGGCCCGAGCCGCCGCGCTGGGACGCGCTGGACAGGCGGCGGTGCTCTCTCGGTTCTCCCGAGCGGCGCTGCTCCCGGAGCTGCTGGCGGTGTATTCGTCAGTCGCCGCGAAGCACCGCATAGTCTGAGGTGCTCATCCGGCCGCCTCCGTCCCAGCACTGCTCCAGGAGCGGCCGGGCGGACTGAGGCTGGTCGAGGTAGAGGGCGAGGATTCGGCCGAGGTCACAGGGAATGGGCATGACCCCGGCGACCGGACGGAGGACCTCGGCGGCTTCCCCGGGCCTCCCCTGGCTGCGCAGCACCATGGCGAGCGCCCGACGGGCCTGGGCATCCTCGGGCGCCTGCTCGACTGCGACGCGCAGGGTGGCCTCGGCCTCTTCGGCACGCTCCAGGTAGGTGAGGGTGACGCCGAGGTCGTAGCGGGCGGTCGGGTGGTCCGGGTCAGACTCCAGCGCGGCCTGGATGGCGACGAGCTGCTGCTGCATCCCCCCCAGACGCTCGCGGCGCAGGGCCACCGCTTCGAGGAGGCGTGGCTCATCGGGGCTCAACGCGAGGGCCTCCTCAAGCACGGCCAGGGACTCCGCGATCCGCCCGACGCCGCCCAGGCAGTCGGTGAGGTACAGCGCCAGCTCGGTGGACAGCCCGTACTTCGCCCGCATGGCCTCACCCCGACGCAGGGCCTCCACGGGGGAGTGGTCGGTGCGGGGGGTGGACAGGAGGTTGAACAGATCGAGGCGATCCTTGGGATCGGGGGCGTCGGTGCCAGGGCTTCCAGCACCGGAGATGTAGCCGAGCGCGGAGAGCTGCGCGGCGGTGGCAGCATCCAGCTCGCCAGCCTCCTGGGGCCAGCGCCGGGGGAAGGCGCCGACGGCTGCGGCGAGGGCGCTGGCATCTTCGGAGCGGTAGCGGCTGGTCTGCTGACCAGGGTCGGCGTCGAGGTCGTAGCGCTCGGGGGAGGGGAGGTCGATCCAGGCTGTGCGATCTTCGGTGATCGTGCCAAACACCGGAGCGGCGTCCATGATGGCGACCGGGGCGACGGTCTCGATGGGGATCGCGCGCTGATTGGGCAGATCGAAGAGGTCCGCGCCGTCGGTGGGGATCGCGGTCAGCCCGGCGAGCCGTCGGAGGGTGGGGGAGAGGTCGGCGAGGGTGGCGGGTGCGGAGATCGTCGTGCCTCGGGCGCCGAGGTCGAGATCATTGCCCCACCACAGCAGCATCGGGATCGCCAGGGTGCTGTCGTAGGCGAACCAGGCGTGGGTCAGCTCGCCGTGCTCTCCGAGCCCCTCGCCGTGATCGGCGGTCAGCGCGAGGATGGTGCGCTGAGACAGGGCGGCAGTGAGGCGTCCGGTGGCGGCATCCACCGCGGCGATCTCTGCGGCGTAGGCGTCTTGCCCGGCGGCCTCCCAGGCCTCACGGGTCGGCTGCCAGGGGCGGTGGGCGTCGAAGAGGTGGACCCACAGGAAGACCGGCTGCTCTGGGTCCCGGTCCGCCAGCCATGCCAGGGCGGCGTCGATGGTCTGATCCGCCGGACGGTAGGGGGCGGGCACGGCATCGTCGAACACGGAGAACCCCCGCCCGATCCCGGTGGTCCTGCTGAGCACCGGCGCGGAGACGAACCCGGCGGTCTGGTAGCCGGCCTCTGACAGCGCCTCAGCGAGCATCGGAACGTCCGCATCGACGGTGAACCGACCGTTGTCCCGCGCACCGTGGCTGGGTGGGTAGCGTCCGGTCATCATCGTGGCGTGGGCGGGCAGGGTGATCGGAACTGGACTGCGGGCGGTGGTGAAGGTGACGCCCTCTGCGGCGAGTCCCTCCCAGGTCGGCAGACCAGCCACCCGGTCGGCGCGCACGGTGTCCCAGGTCACCAGCACCACATCCGGGGGGGGGGGCTGCGTCGTGCAGGCCGCCAAAACCAGCATCACCAGCGGCACGCCCCGTCCTCGATGTGGAGGGTGGTGGCCTCTTGAGAGGTGCGGAACAGCTTCCAGCCGGTGTCTGAGGCCTGGGTGACCAGTCGCCAGCCGGCGTTGGCCTCGTAGCACTCCATCAGCCGCCAGCCCCGCCAGGTGGTCACCGGCTTTGTGTAGCGGGCGA
This sequence comes from Myxococcota bacterium, assembly GCA_047621685.1. Taxonomy (GTDB): domain Bacteria; phylum Myxococcota_A; class UBA796; order UBA796; family UBA796; genus JAQXDW01. The sequence continues at coordinate 3,163 of JBLHNG010000110.1, forward strand.
TGGCGTCTTCTCCGTCGAGACAGGTGGTGAGGTTGCTGCGCTCGTCGCCCTCGGTGTAGTCGCCGGACTTGTCGGCGTCGGTGTAGGCGATGGGAATGCCGAGGGCGTAGTTCGAGTCCGGATCTGCGGTGATCCAGGCCTCTTGGGGTGGGGCGTCGGTGAGGGTGACGGAGAAAGCCTTGCTGCTGGCGACATCGGCAAACGGGGCGATGTCCGCCTCTCCGTTCAGCTCCTGATACGCGAACACGCCGAGGTGGTCGACCCCGACTGCGGTCCCGGAGAGGGTGAGGGAGGCCGTCAGACCGAACAGGGGGATCTCGACGGGATCGGTGATGAGGGAGAACACCGGATAGCCGGCGTAGTCCCGCCAGGTCAGCGGACTGTCGGTGTCCAGCAGGCAGTTGCCGGTCTCATAGGGGCCTGACATTCCGGAGTCCACGAGGCTCCAGCCCTCCGTCCAGCCCTTGGGCATGGTCGGGGACGACTCCAGGTAGACCACCATGGTCTCAAACGGCGATCCGAGCAGGGGCTCGCCCTCGTCGAAGGCGCCGTCCTTGTTGGTGTCCTCAAAAGCGATCAGGAAGTGGGTCGCGCCGTCGATCTTCAGCTTGTCTTCCAGCCCATAGATCGAGATGCTCAGCGGCTTGTTGGGAAGCTCCAGGGTGAAGCTGCCGTCCTTGTCAGCGACCGTCGAGACCAGGGTGCCCTCCACGCTCGGTCCCCAGTTGAACCGCAGGTGAACCACCCCGACGGTGACCTCGGCGGGCATCACGGTGTCCTCCGGCAGGGTGACTGTGCCGGTGATCACCGGGTCGACGGCGGGAACTGCGGAGTCGCCGGAGTCGACGGTGGCGGTGGATGGCGCGGTGTCAGCGGGGTCTTTGTCGCCGCAGCCGATGAGCAGGAGGGGCAGGAGTCGCATGGGGGCAGTGTAGCCGCTACAGCGCGCCCCGAAGTCGGGACAGCTCGATGAGCGAGAGGTTGTAGTCTGCTCGGGACTTCTCGACGGCCACCCGCGCGTTGTTGAAGTCCCGGATGCTCTCCAGGACGTCCCGCTGGATGGCCCGTCCGGCGTCTCTCAGGGCGCGGTCGGCGTTGAGGGTGTCTTCGGCGGCCCTGAGGTTGGCCTCTGCCAGCTCGATCTGGAGCGTCGCGAGGTTGACTGCGCGGAGCTGCGCCCGGACGAGCTGCTCGACGGTAAGCTCCTGGGCCTTCAGCGCGGTGCGGGCCTGATCGAGCGCGGAGAGCTGCTGCTCGTAGGCGCCACGATCCACCCGGTTGCCCAGCGGCACGGTCAGGTCTGCGCCGACGTACCACTGCCGAAGGTCTCCGGAGAGCAGCTCGGAGGTGGCAGTGCCGAGGGTGCTCTCCTGGCCGAACAGGGTGTAGCTGGCGGTTCCAGACAGCTCCGGGAGCCGGGCGTGACGGGCATTCTCGAAGTTGGCCTCGGCGTTCTCTTCGGCGACCCGCAGCTGGAGGAGCCCGGGGTTGGACGACATGGCCTGGTTGAGAATCGCGGGCGCGTCGAAGTTGGTGGAGACCACCGGCTCGGGGCTGGTCGTGAGGGTGACGGTGCCCCCGGCGCTCTCGCCGAGCAGCAGGAGCAGGGTCTCGGAGGCGGAGGTGGCGGAGTTCTGGGCGTTGAGCAGGTCGCTCTTTGCGGAGAGCACTGCGGCCTCGACCCGGGAGCGCTCCACCGGCGCCAGATCGCCCCGGTCGATGCGCGCGGCCACCACCCGGCGCTCCTCCTCGGTCAGTGTCACGGTCTCGGTGCTGATCTCGACGAGCCGGTTCTGGTAGTACAGCGCCCAGTATGCCGTCGCGGTGTCTGCGAGGACCCTCTGGTGGGTCTCCAGGATGTCGGCCTCGACCTGGGTGAGGCTGCGCTGCGCGGTCCGCACCCCGTTGAGGTTGTAGGTGGTCTTGAAGCCCTGGAGGAGGGACTGGGTGACGGAGGCCGTGAGGGTGGAGTTGAACGTGGTCTGCTCGTCCGTCTCGATGGCCTCGGTGGGGTTGTCCGGGTCGGAGTAGTACCGGGAGGTGGACTCCTGATCGAAGTTGTTCCAGTTCAGCGACACCGCCGTGCCGGTGGGCAGGTAGCTGCTCAGGGAGCCGCCCCAGTTCGCATACAGCGACTCGGAGTCAACATAGAGGCCCAGGGTCGAGAAGAAGTCCTGGTTGATGTTGTTCGTGTAGCCGTAGTTCGCCGAGAAGGTCGGCTCGAAGACGCCCTGCGCGACCAGCAGGCTGCCCTCCGCGGCCCGGTAGGCGGCCTCGGCGCCGAGCAGGCCGAGGTTTCGCTCGACGGCTCGGGTGAGCGCCTCGTCGTAGGAGAGAGTGAGGTCGTCTGCGAGGGCAGCGTTGAGGAGGAGCAGCAGCATCTACTTTCCGGTCTGCGGGGCATCAGGCAGGGGGCGGCCGAGGATGAAGGCCAGCCAGCGAACCGCGCTGGTCCGCATGTCGTCGAGGATGGAGTAGAGGTAGGGTACGAAGAACAGCGTCAGCACCGTACCCGCGATCAGCCCGCCCGCCACCACCCGGCCCATCGGGGCGTAGGGAATTCCGATGAAGGTGGAGGTCCCGGTCGCCATCGGCAGCAGGCCGAAGATGGTGGTCAGCGCGGTCATCAGGATGGGGCGCATCCGTCGGGCCCCGGCCTCGATGAGGGCAGTAGTGCGGGGCATGCCGTCGGCGCGCAGTCGGGTGACAAGATCGATGAGCACGATGCCGTTGTTGACCACGACGCCCACCAGAACGACCAGTCCCACGCCACCCATGAGGTCCAGGGGCGTGCGGGTCAGGTAGAGGGTCCAGTACACCCCGAACAGGGCCATCGGGATGGTGGTGATGATGGACAGCGGCAGCAGGAAGCTCTCGAAGAGCACCCCCATGATCAGGAAGACCATGACCACGCTCAGCAGCAGGGCCATGTTGCGCGCGGCGTCATCTTCGGCCCCTGCCCAGTCGCCGGGCTGGTCCCAGGTGTAGCCCCGAGGCAGGGCGATCTGCTCCAGGGCACCATCGACCATCTGGCGGGTGGCCATGATGTCGGCGTCGGGGTCGACGTCCACGGTGATCGGCCAGGCGGTGCGGCGGTTCTCCCGTCGGATCGTGCCCATTCCGCTGGAGACCTCGCCATCGACCAGGGCGCGCAGCGGCACGGAGGCCATCGCGGTGGGGGAGAACAGCGGGAAGTCGAGCAGCCGGTCCATGTCCGCGCGGTCTTCGAGTCGGAACCGGGCGAACATGTCGATCTCGTTCTCGCCGTCGTGGTACTTCGGCAGCGACGTGCCGCGCAGGGCGAAGCTGACGGTGCGGCCGAGCTGGCTGGCGGGCAGGCCGTAGCGGGCGGACGCCTCCCGGTCGACGGTCAGCCGCATCTCCTCGCCGCCCTCTTCCTCCAGGTCTGGCAGGGCGCCGGAGACCCCGGGGACGGTGCGGATCACCCGGCGGACTTCCTCGCCGAGTATCGCGAGCGTGGCGGTGTCTTCGCCGCGCAGGACGATGCGGAACTGCTTGTCCTCGCTGCCCTGTCCGCTCCAGCCGATCTGGGCTTCGACCCCGGCCAGCTCCGGCAGCTTCTCCCGGGCAGCCTCGATGACATCCTCGCGGGTCATCATGCCCTTCTCGCGGTCTTCGAGCAGGTGGACGTAGGTGCGCCCATAGGACTCGCTGGAGCGCAGCCGGCTGCGGTGGACCTCGACTCCCCAGTCCGCCCGGTTGTCCTCGACGAAGGCCTCGTATGTGTCGACGATCTCAGTGCGCTCGGGGTAGGTGAACTCCCCGGGAAACCGGTAGATGATCGCGAATTCGCCGATGTTGCCGTCGGCTTCGTCCTGGCAGCCGACGGCCTTGACCGGCACCGCGAAGGTCAGGAAGCTGACCGCGACCACCCCGAGCAGGGCGTCGGTGCGGTTGGTCAGCACCCAGGACAGCGTGCGCCGATAGCGACCCGACAGGGCGGTGATCCAGCGGGGCTCCTTGAAGGCGTCGGTGCCCGATCCCTTGAGCAGTGTGGTGGTCAGCGGGGTGAAGATGAGGGCGACGAACAGGCTCGCCCCGAGTGCCCAGACCACCGGGAAGCCCAGCTCTCCCATGAAGAACGAGAAGTTGGCGTCCTCGCTCATCAGGATGACGGGCAGGAAGACGACCATGGTGGTCAGGGTGGAGAGCGTGATGGCGAGGGCGACGTCGTTGGTGCCAGATATCGCGGCGGTGTCTCGGGGCTCGTTGGCCTGCCTTCGGGCGTAGATCGCCTCGACCACCACGATGGCGTTGTCCACCACCATGCCCACCGCGATCATCAGGCCCATCAAGGACAGCAGGTTGAGGCTGCCGCCGTTGAAGTACATCCAGGTGACCGTCAGCAGCAGGGCGACCGGGATGGTGGCGGCGATGAGCAGGGTCATCTTCCACTGACGCAGGAAGGCGTAGAGCACGATGATCGCGAACACGCCGCCGAACATAGCGGTCTGGAGCAGGTCGCCGATGGAGGACTCGATGAGCCCACCCTGGTTGAAGAACGTGAAGAACCGGGTGCCCTGAGAGCGGGGATCGCCCTCCAGCTCCGCCATCGCTTCCTTGACCGCCCGGGAGGTGGAGACGGTGTTGGCGTCGGACTCCTTGCTGATCGCCACCCCGATGCCCTCAGCACCGTCGATGCGGTTGATCGAGGCGGAGGCGACCGTGCGGAAGGTGACGGCGGCGATGTCGTCGAGGACGAGGCCGTCTCCGATGGGGGCGCGCTTGAGCTCGTCGAGATCGCCGTAGCGGGCGAGGCTGCGCACGTAGCGGATCTGTCCGCGGTCACGGAGCCGACCCGACGCCATCTGGAAGTTGTCGCTGCCGAGGTCCTGGATGACCTGGTACAGGCTGATGCCGTGCTCGTTGATCGCATCGAGGGAGAAGTCGATGTAGACCTGGCGGGGATCCGCGCCCCAGATCTCGACCTGACCCACCCCATCGACCCGCTCCAGGCGGGCCTTGATGACCTCCTCGGCGAGCTGGTAGGGGTACTCGACGTCCTCGCCGATGCTCACCCCCGCCCAGATGATCGGCTCGTCTGAGGGATTCCAGCGGTAGACGTAGTAGCGCTCCACGTCGTCGGGCAGGTCAGGCATCGCCCGCTCCATCCGGTCAACGACGGCGTTGTAGGCCTCGTCCATCGAGGTGGAGCGGTGGAAGTCCAGCGAGAAGCTGACCGAGCCGGACTGGGCGCGACCGGACATGTCCTTGAGGCCGGGCAGGGTGGAGAACTGCTCTTCGAGGGGCAAAAGCAGAGCGTTCTCGTTCTCCTGGGGAGTGGAGTCGACGTAGGGAACCCACACCCACATCGTCGAGGGAGAGAACCGACCGGGCATCATCTCCAGCGGGATGCGGCTCCAGGCGATGGCGCCCAGCACGCAGAGTGCGAGGAACACCATCACCACGGTGACCGGTCGGCGGACGGACAGCTCGGGCAGCCTGCGAAGCATCGACTACTCCTCCACCGTGGTCGGGGTGACAAGCTCGGCGGTCTCGTTGGTCTCGTCGGCCTCGAAGAAGCTGGTCAGCAGCAGGTAGACCACCGGGATGACCACCAGGGTCAGCAGGGTGGAGCTGGAGAGCCCGGCGATGACCGTGGTGGCCAGCGGCATCTGGATCTCCGCACCCTCTCCGATGCCCAGCGCGAGCGGGAGCAGGCCGAGCACGGTGGTGGTGGTGGTGATGAGGATCGGCCGCAGCCGCAGCCGGGCAGCCTCAGCGATGGCCGGGATGCGCGCCATGCCACCCGCACGGCGACGGTTGATGGTGTCGACCAGGACGATGGCGTTGTTGACCACCACCCCCGCCAGCACGATGGCGCCGATGAAGACCACAACGCTGACCGGCACCCCGGTCACCCACAGCGTGCCGACCACCCCGACCAGGGCCAGGGGCACGCTGAACAGGATGACGAACGGGTGGAGGATGCTCTCAAAGGTGCTCGCCATGATGACGTAGACCAGAAAAATCGCCAGCCCCAGCGCCATCTTCAGCGAGCTGCTCGACCGCTCCATCTCGGCGTTCTGGCCGGTCAGCTCCCACTCGATGCCGGAGAGCGCCGAGCCTCCAAGCGTCGCGGCGATGGCCTCGGCCTGGGCGGAGAGGTCGAAGCCGTCGAGGTTGGCGCTGACCACCGCTGCCCGACGCTGATCGACCCGGCGGATCTCGGAGGGCCCCTCGCTCTCGATGAACGACGCCACGCTCTCCAGGGGGATCGGCGGGTTGACGTTGGGGTTGATGTTCAGCCGCTTGAGCTGCTCCACGCTGCGACGCTCGGACTCATCGAGGCGGACCACCAGATCGACCCGGACATCTCCCCGGGAGATCGAGGTGGCTTCCTCGCCCTGGATCTTCTCGCGGATCCGGCTGGCGACGGTGGCGGTGTTGAGGTTGTAGCGGCGCAGCAGGTCGCGGTCGTAGACGATGCGGACCTCGGGATAGCCGGGCATCAGCGAGGAGCGCACGTCGGTGACCCCGGGAAGCTGGCCGATCCGGCGGACGGAGTCATCGGCGGCGTCTCGGAGGTGGTCGAGGTCCGCACCGTAGAAGACCACCTCGATGGGGGTGCGGAATGAGAACAGGCTGGGCCGACTCAGGCGCAGGTCGACCGGACGATCCCCCTCGGTCAGCTCGAGGAGCTGGGTGCGCAGCTGCGTCATCACGACGTCTTCCCGGCGGGCGAGGTTGCCGCCCGGGGTCAGCTCGACCATCAGCTTCGCGGTGTGCTCGCCCTCATCGGGTCGGCTGTCCGCCCGACGCTCGGAGCCGATGATCGCGTGCACGTTGGCTATCTGGGGATGCTCGGTGGCAGCCTGCTCCATGCGGCGGACCACCGCGGAGGTGGTGGGCAGGGGGGTGCCGACCGGCAGGGAGACCTCGACGGCGAATCGCCCCTGGTGGACCTCTGGGATCAGCGCCTGGCTCAGCGAGGCCCCCAGCGGGATGGCCAGCAGCACCGAGGCTGCGGCGATGCCCATGACGAGCCCCGGGCGGGCGAGGGCGGGCTGGATGATGCTGGAGTAGCGGTCCTCCAGCTGGTTGTAGCGGCGCTGGAAGCGACCGGCGGCCCACATCATCGCCCCACCGATCACCGGCAGGACCTTCTGGCCGACCCAGACCGCACCGCGACCGAGCAGGGCCGCGGGCACCACAAACAGGGTGACCACGACCTCGAAGCACAGCCGCAGCAGGGAGCGTGCGATCCACCACGGCAGCTTGAACAGCCGCCGGGGATCGTCGCTTCGCCAGGCATCTCGGAGCATGGCGATGGAGCGGAACCGGCTGGCGTTGGCGATCTGGCGCAGCGGGGTTCGCATGGCGGGCGGGGCCAGCTCCGCAGCAGCGAGCATTGGCACGAAGAACAGCGCGACCGCGAGGCTGGCGAGCAGCGAGAACACGACCGCCATGGACAGGTCTGAGAAGATCTGCCCGGCGATGCCCTCGACGAATGCGATGGGGGCGAACACCGAGATGGTGGTCAGGGTCGAGGCAATGACTGCGGCGGCGACCTCAGCGGTGCCATCGACAGCGGCCTGACGCCGGGGCTTGCCAGCCTCGATGTGGACCTGGATGTTCTCCAGCACCACCACTGCGTTGTCGACCAGCATGCCGACTCCCAGCGCGAGTCCGCCGAGGCTCATCAGGTTCAGCGACACCCCGCCGAGGTACATCGGCGCGAAGGTGCACACGATGCTCAGGGGAATGGCTGCGCCGATGATCGCGGTGGAGCGGAAGTCGCGCAGGAACAGGAACAGCACCACCACGGCCAGGAATGCGCCGAGTATCGCGGTGGAGCGGAGGTTGTTGATGCTGGCCTCGATGAAGCCGGCCTGGTTCTCCAGCACCGTCATCACCACCCCCTCGGGCAGGTCGGGCCGGATGTCTTCCTCCAGGCTGGCCTCGATCTCAGCGGCGACCGAGACGATGTTGGCGTCGGCGGCCTTGAACACCTCGATCTCGACGGCCTCGACCGCATCGAGGCGGCTGATGACCTCTCGCTCCTTGAACGACTCCCGGACGGTCGCGACCTCTGAGATCGGCACTCGAACCCCGTCGCTGCGGGTGATCTGGAGGCCGCGGATCTCGTCGAGGCTGTTGAGCTGGTTGAGGGTTCGCACGAGGTACTCGTGGTCGCCGTCCCGGATGGCGCCGCCGGGGATGTTGACGTTCTCGGAGCCCAGCGTGTTGATGAGCTGATCGATGGTCAGCCCCCGGGCGGCGAGCCAGTCCTCTCGGGGCTCGACGAGGATCTCCCGCTCCAGTCCGCCGCGCACGCTGACCGCCGCGACCCCGTCCATTGCCTCCAGCTCCCGCTGGATCTCCTGCACCGCGAGGTCACGCAGCAGGAACAGCTGCCCCTCGTCACTCAGCCGCGAGTCGCCCTCCATCGACAGCGCGATGCGCATGATCGGGTCCATGGAGGGGTCGTAGCGGAGGATGAGCGGGCGGGAGGCATCCTGGGGGAGGAACGTCGTCTGGAGGCGCTCCCGGATGTCCTGGGTGGCCCGGTTCATGTCGGTGCCCCATCGGAATTCCAGCACCACGTCGCTGACACCGGCCCGGCTGCGGCTCTCCAGCTCCGCGAGGCCCTGCGTGGTGGCGATGGCTTCCTCGATGGGCCGCGAGATCTGCGACTCGACTTCCTCGGGTGCGTAGCCAGGCACCTCGGTGCGCACGGTGACCGAGGGGTAGCTGAGGTCGGGCATGAGGTTCAGCGGAAGTCGGCCGTAGCTGACCATGCCGAAGACCGCGATGGCGATGGCGATCATCCAGGTCGCTACCGGTCGGGAAACCACCAGGGAGAACATGGATCAGCCCTCGCCGTCGGCGGCGTCGTCGTCTTCTTCGTCTTCCTCGGAGGCAACCTCCGGCACCGGGTCGTCCGGCAGCCGCACCGAGGCGCCCTCCCGGAGGTTGGTGTTTCCGATGGTCACCACCTGCTCTCCAGCGGCGAGTCCCTCCGTGACCTCGACGCGATCGGTATCTACAAAGCCGACATCAAGGCCCTTCCGCACCGCGACTCGCTGGGGAATCTCCGGTCCGGGCTCCGCGTCTTCCTCCGCCTCGGGATCCGCTTCTTCCTCGTCGCCGCCGAACAGCTTTGCGAAGAACCCGGGCTCGTCGTCTCCCTCACCCTCGGCCTCTTCGTCGCCTTCTTCATCCTCTTCGGGTGGCGGGGCATCCTCGACCGCCCAGGCGATGGGCTCGCCGTCTTCCCAGATCAGGGCGCGGCGGGGAATGGTCAAGACGTCGTCGTGGCGGGCGACCTCGATGCGGGTCTTGACGAACTGACCGGGACGCAGGGTCTCCTGGCCCGGGGCGATCTGCACGGTGACCCGAACGGTGCCGGTGGCGGCGTCGACCACCGGGCTGATGCGGTTGATGCTGCCGGTGGCGGTGGCGTCGGGGTTGTAGGCGCTGCTGAGGTGCACGGACTGGCCGAGCTTGACCCGGGTGAGGTCCTTCTCGGGGAGCTGCACGATGACCCGCAGCCGGGTGAGATCGACCACCTGAAACGCCCGGCCGCCCCCAGCGACCTCGCCGATTCGAAGATCCCGCACGGAGACGGTGCCGTCGATCGGGCTGGTGAGTCGGGTGAAGCCCCGGGTGCGGCGGGCCTCGTCTGCGCTGGTCTGTGCGGTCCGGTAGCTGGTCTTTGCCCCGGCCAGCTCGACATCGCTGATCACGCCATCGGCATGGAGCTGCCGGGCCTTCTCCAGGTCATGGCTCGCCCGCTCCAGCTCGATCTGTGCGCGGCTGTTGCCAGCATCGAGGGAGGGGTTGGCAAGGATGGCAAGAACCTGCCCCTTTCGCACCGAGTCGCCCTCTTCAACATCAATTCGGGTGACGGTGCCCGACGCTTCCGGGACGATGTCGGCCTGGGCCTCGCTCTCGATGGTCCCGGTGGTCTCCAGGTAGTCGGCAACCGAGCCGGACTCCACCACCGCGGCCTCCACCAGGAGGCGTCGGTCGGGCTCTTCAGATTCCTCCGAAGGATCGTCGCCTCCATCGGGGCCTCCTGGAGGGCCTCCGCTGCAGGCAGCCAGGAAAACCAAAGACAGCATGAAGTGTCGCATCAGTCGGTCCAAAGTGGCGCGCTGGACCCGGGCGGGAGGGCGTGCGCTGTGGAGTTCGCAATTGGGGGATTGCGGGTGGGCGGGTCTTCAGGGTTATCCTGACCCCGCAGCAACACCGCGTGAGTGCGATGTTGTCCTCCGATCGATAAGTACCCGAGAGCACAATGTCACCCCTCCTGATTGCACTTCTCATTCCTGCCGGCTTCGCCGCAGATGATGGCGACGACGACGGCGATGGAATCGGAGAGGAGAACGGCGACTGCGACGACGGCGATGCGACCGTCTACCCTGGCGCCCCAGAGTCCTGCGATGGCGTCGACGAAGACTGCGACGGCGAAATCGACGAGGGCACCAACTGCTCCGACGATGACGGCGACGGCTACACCGAAGACGAAGGCGACTGCTCTGATGCAGACGCAGACGTCTTCCCCGGTGCCACCGAGGAGTACGACGGCATCGACAACAACTGCGACGGCTACACCGACGAGGGCACCGCGGCGTTCGACGACGACGGCGACGGCTACTCTGAGATCGAAGGCGACTGCGACGACGATAATCCCGATCGCAGCCCGGTGGGCGTCGACTGGTGCCGCGACGGCATCGACAACGACTGCACCGGGGTCGCCGACGACGACTGCGAAGAGGATCCGGCGGACGGCTGCGATCCCGAGCTCTCCGTGGTCATGTCCGCCAGCCGGTTCTCCGGCGGGGTGGGAGAGCTGGTCGTGGTGGAAGCGTGGCCGGGATTCGACGACCTCACCCTGTCTCCGACCCTCACGTTCTCCGTGGAGGACGGCGAGCTGACAGACACCGACATCGGTGAGGCCGACTGGATCCTCCCGGACACCCCGGGTCTGTACCTCGCCACCGTCGTGCTCACCGATGCCTGCGACTTCCAGGCGATCGATGCGGTGGAGGTCGAGGTGGTCGTGCGGTCCGCAGACCCCAACCGCGCCGGTGAGTTCCTGGGCGGCTGTGGATCCTCCGCCGCCTGGTTCCTGCTGCCGGGGCTGTCCCTGGTCGGCCTGCGCCGAAAGCGCCGCGGGTGATCCTCCTCCTGCTCAGCTGCACTGGCGGGCGCGGTGACTCTGCAGCGGTCACCACACCCGGCGACATCGTGGCTGTCGTGGAGACTTCGTCGGGTCGGATCCTGCTGGCGGACAACCGCACCGGTGCCTACGAGGGCGAGATCTGCCTGTCTGAGCTGGCCCCGACGGACTGCCCGAAGGATCCGGTAGCGGAGGACGACCTCTGCCAGGTCTTCTCCACGGAGCACATCCTCGAAGACGGCGAGAGCACCTGGCTGATCAGCTACGTGCTCTCTGACACTTCGGTCAATTACACCCCCAGCCGCCTCGCCCGGCTCCGCCCCACGCACCCTCCCGAGGTCATCTGGGAA
>JBLHNG010000111.1:0-14627 GCA_047621685.1 Myxococcota bacterium
GGAGTGGCGTTCCACGACATCCGCAAGGTCCTGCTCCGCCGCTTCCCGGCCCTCACCATCTACCTTGCGCCCTGCCGGGTTCAGGGTGCTGGAGCGCCAGAGTCCATCGTCGAGGCCATCGAGTTGCTCAACCGCCACGGCAAGAGCGACGTCATCATCATCGGTCGCGGTGGCGGCAGCCGGGAGGACCTCGCCGCGTTCAGCACCGAGCTGGTCGCCCGGGCGATCGTCTCCTCGGCGATCCCGGTGGTCAGCGCGGTGGGCCATGAGGTCGACGTCAGCATCAGCGACATGGTCGCTGACCTGCGCGCTGCCACCCCCAGCCATGCCGCCGAGCTGGTTGTCCCCGAGCGCGCTGAGCTGGCTGCCCGGCTCTCCGGACTCCACCAGCGCCTCCAGTGGTCCATCCGACGCGACCTCAGTCGCCGCCGCCAGCACCTCGATCGGGTGATCGTCCGACACCCCAGGCGTCGGATCGCCGAGGCCCGGATCCGCTGCGACGATCTCAACGACCAGCTCCTCCGGGCGGCGATGTGGGACCTCAACATGCGCAAGCGGCGGCTGGCGATGGCGACGGGTCGGCTCGACGCCCTCTCCCCCCTCGCGGTCCTCGCTCGCGGCTACTCCCTCACCCTGCACAACGACACCGCGATCCTGTCCGCCGATCAGCTCTCCGCTGGAGACGTGGTGGAGATTCGGCTCTCAGAGGGGCAGATACGAGCGCAGGTGCTGCCAGAGTAGTGATTGACCGGCGCTGAGCGGATAGTCCTCAGCCCATGGCATTTGACGGCGTATTGATTCTGGGGAAGGAGCTGAAGCGGGACCGTGACCGCGCCCTCCGTGAGCTGAAGGCCCGAGCTGCGGCGGCATCTGCTGCGCTGCGTCGGGGAGCGGTCGCGGTGGCTTCGCTGGAGGCACCGCTTGTCGGCCAGCAAGAGGCTGGCAGCGCGATCGTCGCGGGCTACCTGCACGAGCTGGGGGTGCCGGAGGATCGCATCATCTTGCGGACGGACAGCCGCTCGACCCGGGAGGAGGCCATCCTCGCCGCGAAGCTTGCTGACGAGCAGGGCTGGAGCCGGCTGCTGGTGATCACTGCCATCTACCACGCCCCCCGGGCGCGTCGGCTGTTTGAGGAGCACCTCGGTCGTCATCGGGTGACCATCCACTCCCCCCAGGCGATGCTTCGTCACGCCACTGAGCAGGAGCGGGCCTGGATCACCGCTGGGGAGTCCTCTTCGGAGGAGCTGGCCTCTGAGCTTCGGGTGGAGCAGGCGTTCTCGGCGGCGGAGCGCGTGCTCTCTGTGCTGCCTGACCGGGTGCGGTGGGGCGTGGAGATGCGGGCTGCCGCGTGGCTGCGTGGGCGGTAGCTCGTTCACTTTCCGGTGAGTTTGGTTTGGTCCAGTGAGATTGACAGAGCCGGTCAGGTGGCTGCCTAATCCTCTTCCTAGTGAGTGACGGCAGTAGCCGGCCTTTAGGCGGGGTAAACTGCCGATTCGTGGAGCGGGACGGGGACGGGGTGAGTCCGACGAAGCCGGTCAGGTGGCTGCCTGATGTACCTGCCTGAAGTTCGACAAGTGCCGGTCGTAGACGGGCTGATTGTCGATTCGGGGAGCGGTGTGGGGACGGGGTGAGTCCTACGAAGCCGGTCAGGTGGCTGCCTTTCCCTCTAATTTTGTTGATTGTATTGTTTTGGATCGCCTTGCCTGGAGTCTCAGTCCGACCGGGCGCGCGCAAGGGGACACTGGAGTGGGCCGTGTCGGAGGGCCGGGGGGCGCCCTCAGCCGGGGGCGCCCCTCAGCCGGGGGCGCCCCTCAGCCGGGGGCGCCCCTCAGCCGGGGGCGCCCCTCAGCCCACGCCAGATTCTCTGGCGGCCCCGGAGGCAGCAAGCGACCCGAGGCTGACGAGGTTGGCAGTCGCAGAACAGTGGACGCCGACAGGGAGTGAGAGGCGAAGCCGCTGGAGCGGGCACTCGCAGAGGCGGCTAGAGCCGGCACTCGCACAACGGAGCTGCGACCGCGGAGGGGACCCGTAGCGATCAGAGCCGGGGGCGCCCTCAGCCCAAGGACGGAGACGGGGTTGGCAGTACCGCCGGACTTCAAGGATTCGCCCATCTCTGCTTTGGATAGTGCCGACCTGTCCTGCTCGCCCTTCGGTCTTCTCAGCCAGGGGCGCTCTCAGCCTCGTGGCTCTCGATACCGAAGGGTCCTCCCTCACCCATGAGCTGAGGTTCACCATCGTCGGCGCCATTCTTTTTCTGGCCACTCCGCCCCAACGCTGGCCTGACGGCCCGCTCATGGCGCTGCGCTCAAGGGGGCTGCACGAATACTCGCTCAGCGACTGCGTTCGCCTTCGGCTCACTACGGTCGCCGCTCCCCTGTGACCCCCAGCCTGACACCCGCCACCCACCGCACGTCGGCTCACTCACTGACCCGTCCTGATGACCTCAGAGCGCCGCATGCTTCCCAGAAGGTGCCGACTCAGAACGTCCAGCTCGCCGCACCCTCAACCTTGTAAAACACCCCTACGCTGCTCTCCTCACTCTGATTCGCCTGCTGCAACGCCACCGATCCACCAACCCCAAGGTGCAGGTTCTCCCCCGGCTGCCACCCAGAACCAACATGCGCGGCAGGCTGAATCCCAAACAGCCCCCAGGTCGTGCCGTCATACATCACATACAACCACTCATTGACCACAGTCACCCCAAGCCGGGCATAAGGCCGGAAGTCACCAACCACCCATCCATACCCACCGCGAAGCTCGACATTGGCCATGGTGAAGGTGTCCAGACACCCCTCCGTGCCGCAGACCTCCTCATAGCGATCCTGCTCCAGGTTGTCGGGGTTGGAGAAGTTGTCGCTGTCCGCGAGCTGCTCCTCGGTGGCCGTGATCGGCGCGTTGGCGCTGATGAAGGTCATCTCCGACTCCACCCCAAATCCAGACTCCCCCGGTCCAGCAAACACAATGCCGGCCTCCGCCCCGATCTCCATCGCGGAGGCTCCACCGACCGGAATGGGGGGGAGGAAGGAGCCACCCACCGCGACCCGTCGAGAGTCAGTCTGGGTGATGAACCCGGCATTGAGCCGTGGAAACACCGGCGAGAACTGGGTGTTCTCTTCCTTGCCCGAGAGGTTGGTCGCTGGTGCGCCAAACGGGAAGGTCGCTAGAGAGCCGCCGATGGTGAAGCCGTCCCGATCGTGGGCGAGGGGAGAGACACTCATGGAGAGCCCCTGCATGGTGAATCCCTGCTCCAGCATCGACTCGGAGAGGAACTTCAGGAACGCCTGACGACAATTGTCGGAGTCGAGGCAGTCCACGAAGCCCTGGTCCGCGGGGGCACCGTTGAGAAGCTTCGCAGAGCCGAATCCATCGGCAAGCGCAGGGTTGGTCAGCAACATCAAGAGCATCATCATCCTCCGGGAGACGGGGGTGCTTATGCTGGACACCCCGGTTCGGTATCATCTTGCTGGCATTTTCTTGACGAACCTTTTCGCGACTTCAGCATCCAACCCCTTGCAGTCACCGTGTCCCGGACTTGCTGCTTCATCACCGTTCGACTGGGGTTTCAAGTAGCCGAATCGAGCTCGGGACGCGGTGCGCGGCTTCTCACTCAGGCCGGCCAGTTCCCCGCCAGATAGCAGGCAATGAGCCCAGCGTGGGACAGCGGACGCCTCAGGTCGTCGATGTCGCAATTCAGCTCGTAGTCCAGCAGAACAATTGGCCGGGTCTCGGCGGACAGTCGGGCCAGCTCCGCAGACAGCCGGTTCTCCAGCACCCAGCGATACGCCGGCAGGTAGATCTGCCGCCGGGCATCGGCGTAGGACAGCAGCGTCGTGCCCAGCAGCCCTGCCCGGTGCCCCCGTACACTGCCCCGCCGGGCGCTCATTCCACGCTTGAGGGACTTCATCGTGGTGTTGTCGAGCTTGGCGGCATCGACCCCTTCCTGCTCAAACACCTTCAGCCCCTGCCAGATCCCCTCCACGCTCTGAGCGAGGCGGTCCTGCATGAGCGGCACCGGGATCCCGCCGTGGGGGTAGAACGGTGAGAACCGAACCCACGGCTCTGGTCCCCGGGAGGTGACATCGAGGATGAGCGCGCCAGGGTGACGGGCGGCGAGGGTGGCGGGCTTCTTGCGGCGGCTGTCGACGGTGATCATTCGGCAAGACTCACGCATGCCAGGATTGGGGGCCAGTCTGTTTCTGTCCGGCCCGCTTCAGCTCATCAGTCTTCCGGCAGCACCAGGGTGGGACCAGCGGGCTCGGGGGGATGGGACGGGCTCAGCGGGATGTGCAGACCGGGGGTCGCAGGCGGCGTGGGCGGGAGGTCTGCCAGGCAGCCACGCAGCGCGCGAGCAAGCCGGTCGACGGACTCGGGACGGTGCTCCGGGCGGGGGAGGGTGGTGCGCACAAGGGTGCGGGACAGCGACAGCGGCAGGGTGGGGCTGGCGTCGTCGAGCCCGCTGAGGATGTCGATCGGGGTGCGACCGATGAGCAGGGACAGGAGGGTGGCACCCAACGAGAAGATGTCCGCGGGGATGCCAGCCGAGACCGCGTCGTCCTGCTGCTCGGGGGCCATGAAGCCGAAGGTCCCCATGGTCACGCCGGTCTGGGTGAGCCGTGCGCTGTCTGGACCGCGCGCCAGCCCGAAGTCCGCCACCCGACAGCGCCCAGTCGGATCCACCAGCACATTGCCCGGCTTGATGTCCCGGTGAATCACCCCGGTGGTGTGTGCGAAGCCGACCGCGTCGCAGACCTGGAGGACCGTCTCGACAGCCATACGCGGCGGCATCGGACCGAACAGTCGGCTCCAGCGGTCCAGCGTCTGCCCCTCGACCAGCTCCATCACCAGCCACGCCATGCCGCGATCCTGCTCCATGGCAAACACCGGCACGATGTTGGGGTGGCTCAGCCCGGCGACAATCTCTGCCTCTCGGGAGAACCGCTGGCGGATGACGAGGTGACGGGCCATGGCCGGGGCGAGCAGCTTGATGGCGACCCACCGCTGGTCCTGTCGATCAAACGCCCGGTGAACCGTCGCCATGCCCCCCTGGCCGAGGCACTCGACCAGCTCGTAGCGGCTTGCAAGGAGGGTGGCGGACACACTGCCATCGTACTCGATGGGAGGGGATGTGAAGGCTCATGCGCATTGCCCTGCTTCCCGCTGCCTGCTTCCTCACGGCATGCTGACCATGCAGACACCACACTCCGTTGTGATGATCGGCGGCACCGGAGCGGTCGGAACCCAGGCCATTCAGGCACTCATCGAGCTTCCAGAGGTCGATCGCATCACGCTCCTCGGGCGAAGAGAGCAGCTCGTTCGCATCGACAAAGAGGTCGTGCTGGACTTCGCGACGGCGTGCAGGTGGGCATCGATCACTTCCAGGCACTCAGCTCGGTCGGCGTCGACTCAGGATCGACATCGTTCTACCTGCGCACCAAGGGAGAGCTGGAGGACGGTCTGGCGGCGCTGGACTTCGAGCGACTCAGCCTGTTCCACCCCTCCATGATCCTCACGCCGACCAACCGGTATGGTCTCAGCCAGGGCATCACCCTCGCGGTCTGGCCGCTGCTGAAGCCGGTACTGCTCGGACCGATGCGGAAGCTGCGCGGTGTGAGGGTCGAGACGCTCGGCCGCGCGATGACCCACAACCTCACGGTCGAAGGGCGCGGCGTCGAGGTTCTGGAGTGGGACGACTTTGCCCGGCTCGGCGCGATGGTCAATGGACCAGGCCAGCCTTAAACTTCTTCCAGACACATTGGCCTGGAGTTCACATGTTCCGCGGATTGCTCATCGCGACCCTTATCGGACTGTCCATGCCGGCCCTGGCTCACCCCCACACTGCGGTTGCCTCGGACACTGAGGTCACCCCCGAAGAGGCCCCTTCCGAAGCCGATGCGATGAAGCGCGAGGTGAAGTTGAAGTCCGATGAGGTCAAGGCGTGCTACGAGGCGCGCCTCAAGCATGACCGCACCCTGGAGGGGCGGCTCGCCTCAGACGATGCCGATGGCTCGATCTACCTGCCGTTTGCGCTCTCGGCGGATTGAGCTACCGCGCGTAGAGCTGCAGCCGCCCGATGAGGGCCTCCATCATCTCGATGCAGACGCTGTGGTCGGGGTGACGGACTGCGAGGAAGCCGTCGGAGAGCAGGGTCTGCTTCCAGTTGCGACGGGGGGAACCGATCGGCAGCAGATCATCGGCGACGATCCAGCGGCCATACCGACGGCGGATCTCGTCGATGCCGTCGATCTGGGCAATTCGGCCCTCGCCCAGCGCCCGCTTGAAGACCATCGCGACGTGGTAGCGGCGGCTGGCCGTGGCCTCGAAGCTGTGCCAGCAGATTGCGCGTGCCCACTCCCGGTAGATGTCGAAGTCGTTGGACCAGTTCATCATGTCCACGAAGTGCCCGCCGCCGTTTCGACAGCCAATCTCCCCGAACACCACCTCGCCGCTCTTCTTTCGGTACCACTCCATGTGGGTGAAGCCGGTGCCCATGTTCAAGGCGTCGAGCACCGCGCGGCCGAGCTTGATGCCCTCGGCGACGTCGAGCGTCGGGTCGTAGGGGTTGCGGTAGACGAGCTGGGCGGGGCTGATCCACTGCTCGGAGCGGAAGGTCAGCGGACGGGGGTAGTAGCGGGCGACGCTCTCGAACACCGGCCGTCCCTCAATGCAGACGGTGTCGTAGGTGAACTCATCGCCGTCGATGAACTCCTCGATGCTCATCTCTGAGACGTGTCGGGTGAGTGCGATGGCGTCCTCGAGCTGACTCGGGGTGTCGCAGCGGAAGGTGTCCGCGCTGCCAGCCCCTGCGATCGGCTTCAGGATGAGGGGAAAGCCGACCACATCGGCGGCCTGCCTCGCTTCGTCGTCGGAGCGCACCCGGCGGGAGTGCGGCACCCTCAGCCCGGCGGCTTTCAGGCGCTCCTTCATGACCTGCTTGTCCCGAAAGCCGAGCGCGACGTCTCGGGACATCCCGCCGAGGCCGAGCATGTCCCGCAGCCGGGCGGCGAGCAGGACCGTCGGCTCCCAATTGCTCTCCACCCGATCCACCCCGAGGGCGGCCAGGGCAGGGGCGAGGGTCGCTGCGGCGCGCTCTTCGCTGAACAGGTGGGGGACGCGGATGTACTGCGACAGGTAGCGGCGGACCTGCGAGGGCAGTCCAGCCTCCGGGCCGTCACCGATGCCGATGACCGTGGCACCCACCTCTGCAAGTCCTCGGGTGAAGTCCCGCTGCTCAGGTGGGTAGGCAGGAGCGATGAATGCGACTTTCATGGCTTCAATCCCCTTGAATGACGGTGAACGGGGCATTGCTGCACGACGGTACAGGCATGAATCCGTCCAATACAGCCCTATAGCACCCCGATGCCTGTACCGGTACAGGTGCACCCAGACGGTGAGGCAGGTCTCGGATCACCGCTCTCCCTAAATAGACTCGAACCATGCTGCTGCTGCTGATCGCCTGCAAGACACCAGAATGAAGTCTCGTCCCCCGACACCAACGCCCCATATGTCATCTGCAAGGGTCCGCTCACCCTCAATGGCAGCAGCGCTGAGGACCTCCAACCCCTGGAACAGCTCCAGGTGGTCCGCGGGGATCTCACCATCCTCTCAAACGCCTGCCTGGTGACATCCTCATGCTATTGTCGATCTCTCCCGCTGTCCCCGGATGAACCTTCCGTGCCAGACGATATCTCCGGTATCGAGCTGACCCCGCTGAGCGACACACTCAACGGCATGATCATCGACGGAAGGTACGTCCTCCGCTCGATGATTGCCCGCGGATCGATGGGCAAGGTCTACGAGGCCGAGCAGCGTCCCCTGGGGCGCACGGTGGCCATCAAGATCCTCGATGTCCGCGAGGAACAGGTCGAGGGGGAGGGGTTCGTAGAGCGGTTCCTCCTCGAAGCCTCGGTCCTCGCCCGCCTCTCCGATCCCAACACCGTGCGGATCTTCGACTTCGGCATCTGGGAAGGTCGCTCCTACCTGGTGATGGAGTTCATCGACGGGAGGCCGCTCAGCCACGTCGTCCGGCGCCAACCCCTGCCGCCGGCCCTGGCCATCTCCGTCGCGATGCAGATCTGCAGCTCCCTGGCCGAGGCCCACAAGCTCGGGGTCGTGCACCGCGACCTCAAGCTCTCCAACATCCTGGTCATCCAAAAGGACGACGGCGGGCTGCTGGTGAAGGTCATCGACTTCGGACTGGTCAAGGACATGGATGAGGACAAGTCCGAGCTGACCGCAGTCGGGCAGATCCTTGGCTCGCCGATGTACATGGCGCCTGAGCAGATCCGGTCGGAGAACATCGACCAGCGAGCGGACCTCTACGCGGTCGGGGTGGTGCTGTACCGGATGCTGCTCTGCGAGAAGCCGTTCATCCAGAAGGGCACCCCGGGACTGCTGTTCGCCCACCTCAACCATCCGCCCCGGACCTTCGCTGAGGCTGCTCCATCCATCGTGGTGCCGAAGTGCCTGGAGTGGACGGTCATGCGCTGCCTGGAGAAAGAGGCCGCCGATCGGTTCGCCACGGCGGGCGAGCTGCGGCGGGCGCTGAAGGCCTGTCGGATCGCGCTTGAGGAGCCCACCCTCTCTACACTCACCATCGAGCTGAGAGACGGCATGACCTTGCTGCCGCCGGAGCTGAGCGACATCACCTCCTTTGGCTCGATCATCTCCAGCCAGAGCGTCTCCATGATGCGGCGCGTTGCTGCGACTGAGAAGGCGAAGAAGCAAGGGAAAGGGCGGGTTCTGCTGCTGATAGGAGCCGCGGTGCTGCTGCTCGGAGGCTCGATCGGGGTGGTGATCATCGCCGCAGTGCTAATGCGTCAGCCGACTGCAGAGCCTGCGTTTGTGCCCATCCAGTCCCCGACCATCCAGGTCGAGGCGCCCCCACCGGTTCCAGAGCCCGCTGAGCTGGTCGTCGTCCCAGAGCCCGCTGAGCTGGTCGAGCAGCCCGCTGCCGTCCAGCCCCGTCCCGATCCAAGGCCCGCTGCCGATCCGAAGCCGGATCCAAAGCCAGAGTCCACGCCAGATCCAACGGAAGCGCCACTCGCTGAGCCAGCGGTGCCCACCGGGAGCGGCAGTGAGCCTGCTGACGATTGGGAGGAACCGGCATCGGATCTGGTCGATCCCTGGGCGCAGTAAACAGAATATGAGTGTCCGCAGCATTGGGAGAGTCCATGAGCGAGAAGACCGACAACGCCCTCAAGGAAGCCCGCACCGCACTGCGGAAGATCCTCGCCTCCAAGGGGCGCCTGCAGGGCAACTTCTACTACGTCGGGACCACCACCGGCTCTGAGGCCGCGCTCGTCGTCACGCTCACGGCGCGCGATCCCAAGGGCGCGAAGGCTGTGGCGGGCGGCAAGGAGCTTCGCCAGGAGCTCAAGGGTGCCAAGTACGCGCGCGGGACGGTCTTGGCGGAGGGCAGCAAGCTCTACTTCTCCCCAAGTGCTGGCACCGCCACCAAGGACCACATGAAGCTCGGCTTCAAGAAGAAGCTGGGCGATGAGAAGGGGTTCAACTTCATCAAGAAGGCCCTGTTCCGCTCCGGAGATGAGACCACCTCGTCAGCTCCGGAGACCGCCACCACTGAGAGCGCCGACACCTCAGACATCGACCTCTCAGAGCTGTTCGATGACGGAATGACCCTGGCACAGCGCGCCGCTGAAGAGGCTGCGGTCGAGGTCCTGGTCCGAGAGCAGACCCGACTCGGCAACCTCAACGACCAGCTCACCAGCTTCCTCTCCACGGCCGAGCCGAGCCGGGACCTCGGTCAGGACATCGCCCAGCACCTGGACCGCATCTCCGAGCTGGAGCTGGATCCGAGCAAGGCTGCCGAGCTGGAGAAGGAGCGCCGACTGCTCGCACAGAGCCTCTACTCTGGCGACGATCCATTCCCTGAGACCGGCGAGGTCGTCTCTCCGGAGATCCGGCAGATCCTCGCCCTGTCCATGAACAAGGCCACCGAGAGCCTCGGGCTGTTCCTCAACGAGACCGCCGAGAAGATCCGCACGCTCCACTCGACCGTCAGCACCGAGGACGAGGCCTGGCGGGAGGAGCAGGCAACGCTGCTGCTCAAGGAGCTGGGCGAATACCGAGAGGCCATTCACTCCTACAGCGACCAGCTCCAGAAGACCTTCCTGCCGCGTCGGGCGGTGGGCTGAGGCTCCTGGAGCACTTGATCCGACCGGTCTCGATCAGACGGGCTCGGCGCTCACCAGGGTGCCCTTGCCCTTGCCGATGACCTTCGCCGCGATGGCCTGAGCATCCTCAGCGTAGTGGGCATCGACCTCGACGGTGAGGGTCACCTTGAAGCGGCGCTGAGTGGCGTCGGCCTCGAACTGTGTGGTCAGGTCGGCGTCCAGCTCAGCCTCGACTGGTCCCAGCGCCATGCCCTCCGAGTCGATCCCGAACACCTTGCGCGGCTTGAGGACCACACCGGGCAGCCGGGTGCCGAGCTGTGCAATCGCGACGATGTTGCCGACCTCATAGACGTTGGTGAGGTTGGCGACGATGGTGCGCTGACCCAGTGCGGGACTCTCGAAGGTGTATATGAACAGCTTGTCGGTCTTCTCGTGGGCGGACTTGCTGGTGACCTTCATCGCGTAGACAGGCATCTTCTCTCTCTGTTTGGCTCAGCCGGCGTGCACTGTGACCATCTCACCGATGGCGTCGAGGATCTTGCGAAGCTCGTCGTAGTCGGTGTGGCGGACGATCATCCAGGCGTTGGCGTGGTAGCCTGCCTCGATGGGCATGGTGCGGCTGCCGACGGAGGGAATGTGGGAGCCGACAATGTAACGGCCGAACATGCGGTCGACCGCATCGAGTCCCTCATAGCCTCGGATGGTGCCATCGGCAGTCGGACGAAGGCTGATCTTGGCGGCAGCATAGCGACGAGATGGCTTCGCGGTGAGGCGTCCGTGGACCAGCCCCTCGGCCCACTGCCGGTACATGTCGATGTCGTTGCCGGCGGCGTAGACATCCCAGTGACCCACCCCCGGCGGGCGGGCGCCGATCTCGGAGAACTTGAGCCCCTTGGGACCGAAGAACCACTCCATGTGGGTCGCGGTGGTGTCCAGGCCCATCGCGGTGATGACCTTGCGGCCCATCGCCTTCAGCTCGCTGTAGCTGTCCATGTCCGTCCGGTTTGTGGCGATGATGACCGGGTTGACGTCCCGGTTTCGCATCGCCTCAAGGACGCCAGGGTAGTAGTGCGAGATGAACTCCGTGGAGACCTCGCCGTTGACCGTGAGGGTGTCGTAGAAGCCCTCGTGTCCCTCGATGAACTCCTCCAGCGCCACGCTCCCGCCGCCGAACTTCGCCAGCGCCTCGGCCAGCTCGGTGTGGTTGCTGACCTTTGAGGTTCCGTCAGCTCCAGCTCCGGCCCGGGGCTTGATGATGAGCGGGTAGCCGACCTGCTCGGCGAACTCCTTTGCCTCGGCGAAGGTCGTGACTCCGGCACTGGCGGCGGTGGCGACGCCGTGCTTGCGGAGAAACTCCTTCATCTCGGGCTTGTCGCGGCACAGCAGCGCGGACTGGATGGACTGTCCAGGAATCTTCGTCTCGGTGCGGACCCGGGCGACGGGGAGGATGTGCGCCTCGATGGTGGCCTCGATGCGGTGAACCCAGGGTCCGCGGGTCTGAATGGCGCGCACGGTGCGGACCATCGCGGCCTCATCGCAGACCGAAGGAACCTGCTCATATGCATTGAGCCAGCCACGGAGGCCATCATCGAGATACTCAACCGGCCGCTCGCCGATGCCTGTGACATACGCCCCGGCCTCTCTGAGCGCTCGGGCGAAATTTCTCTGATTGGCGGGGAACTCTGGAGCAACCAGGATGATGTGCATGGAAACCTCATGGTCAGGCGCCGCCGCATATCGCGCTGTCTCAAAGATCGCCGTTGGATTCAAGGTGACAATCTCGCCTCGGGAGTGCATATGAGCCAGATCGTACTGCTTGGTCCCCAGCGCCTGTCGCCCACTGTCGGCGCTGAGGTGAAGCAGCGGGGAATCACCGGCCCGGTGGCGATGATCACTGCCGGGTGGCAGGAGCGTGAGGAGGAGGACTCCGAGTTTCGGGAGGTTCTCGCAGTCCCTGCGGTCAATCTCCGGCTCTACGCCCGCTGGGAGGAGGTTCGCCAGGAGGACCCAGAGTTCGGCGAGCTGCACCGCAGCCGGCAGGACCAGCTCCGTCAGCTCAGCAAGATCTACCGACTCCGACTCGCGCTCCTCCGCAAGCAGGCCAGCAAGCTGCTGGCGATGGAGGGCAGTCCCGAGCTGCTGGATCCCGAGCGCATCCACGCCATCGACATGCTCAAGATGCTGGACGCCCACCACCTCCGCCGGGTGGAGGAGATCAACGGCGAGTTCGAGTGGGCGGTTCGTCCCGGCGAGCGTGCCTCGATCGCCCGGCATCGCGCCGAGCTGATGGAGATCCTCCAGGGCTGTGAGGCCATCGCCATTGCTGGTGGGCACGTCGCGGTCCTGCTCAACCGGCTGCGGCTGTTCAACATCGAGCCCATGCTGCGGCGGCTGACGGTGTTTGCCTGGTCTGCAGGTGCCATGACCCTGACTGAGCGCATCGTGCTGTTCCATGACTCCCCGCCACAGGGCGCGGGCAACCCCGAGGTCCTGGAGCTGGGACTCGGGCTGATCCCTGGCGTGGTGGTCCTGCCCTCCGCCCGCCACCGGCTGAAGCTGGAGGACGCCGGACGGGTGGCGCTCATGGTTCGGCGGCTCTCCCCTTCGCACTGCGTGCCGATGGATGAGCAGGAGCGACTGGAGTGGAGCGACAGCACGCTGTCCGGCTCTGCGGGGCTGCGCATGCTTCGCCCCAACGGATCGGTTGCCCCACTGGAGATGTCATGAGCACCATCGACGACCTCATCCGCCGCCCCTACCTCGACGACGAGACCATCGATCGCTTCATCGCGGAGAATGACTTCCCGCTCGTCCATGGCCGGAAGGTGACCTTCGTATTCCGCGGTGGCTTCGACGAGGTCTACCTCCGCCACTTCATCTATGGGCTGGAGAGCCGGGTTCCGTTCTCCCAGCTCGGCGAGAGCGGGCTGTGGTACTGCACCATGGAGCTGCCCAAGCGCTCGCGGGTGGAGTACAAGATCGAGGTGGTCTCCGGGGACAACCACACCTGGATTCGCGATCCGCTCAACCACCGCTTCGCCCGGGATCCGTTCGGAGCAAACTCGGTCTGCCCCGGCGCTGGCTACGTCCGACCTGAGTGGACCCACCCCGATGCTGAGACCCGGGAGGGGCACATCGAGCAGCTGACCTTCTCGGACACCCCGTGGGGGGACAACCGGCGGGTCGACCTCTACCTCCCGGCCCGGTTCCGGCGCTCCCGCCGCTACCCGCTGCTCGTGGTCCACGACGGCGGGGACTACCAGCGGTACGCCGATCTCAAGGTGGTGCTCGACAACCTCATCCACCGTGGTGAGGTCGCTCCGCTGGTCGCCGCCCTGAGCTACCCGCACAACCGGATGAGCGAGTACCCCGACGACGACAACCACGCCGCGTTCATCGCAGAGCACGTCGTGCCCTGGCTCGAAGAGCACTACCCGCTCTATGGCACCCCCGATCAGCGCTGCCTGATGGGCGCGAGCTTCGGGGCGGTCGCTTCACTGCACACCGCCTGGAAGAACCCCGAGATGTTCGGTCGCCTCCTGCTCCAGTCTGGCAGCTTCGCATTCACCGACATCGGCAACCACCAGCGCGGCCCGGCGTTTGATCCGGTGGTCGCCTTCATCAATGCCTTTCGGGAGAACCCCGGCAAGGTGGCGAAGAAGGCATTCATCTCCTGCGGTCAGTACGAGTCACTGATCTACGAGAACCGCTCAATGGTCCCGTTCTTTCGAGAGGCCGGGATGGATGTCCGCTATGTCGAAGCCCGCGACGGGCACAACTGGGAGAACTGGCGGGACCGCCTCCGAGAGGGTTTGTCGTGGCTGTTTCCCGGCCACATGTGGATGGTCTACGAGTAGCTGTCTTGTGTGACGTTCTCTCGCCGCCCTGACATCTACTTGCCGAAAGCCCGTCGCAGTCGATACAGTGGTAGTCGGGGAAAATGTGCGTACTAACTGCACCCTTTTCCTTAATATAGTCCCCAAGGGGTTCGAGATGGTTCGTAAGAACAATAGAATGGGTGGCGTTGCGATCATTGTTGCGTTGAGCATCACGGTGCTCTTGATGTTTGCAGCACTTGCAATCGACTTCAGCTTCCTCATTACCGCTCGAATGCGTGCGCAGAACGCAGTGGACTCTGCAGCACACGCCGGGATGGTTGCGTTCACCCGCAGCGAGGGCGACGCCGACTACGCCGTCTCTGTTGCCGAGGCCATGCTCTCCCTCAACGGCATCTCTCAGGGAACCGTCGAGATCGGCGCCTACGACTTCGACAGCGACTCCTTCTCCAGCACCGGCAGCCAGGAGAACTCCGTCCGGGTCTCCACGGACCTCAGCGAGGTCCTCTCCCGAGACCTGTTCCTCGCTCCGTTGCTGGGAATGCCCCTGTCTGATCGCGGCGGGGAGCTGTTCGCCACCTCCGCCATCCAGCCCCGTGAGCTGATCTTCGTGCTCGACCAGAGCTGCTCGATGGCCAGCGGCTCCAAGATCGCCTCC
>JBLHNG010000112.1:0-14605 GCA_047621685.1 Myxococcota bacterium
GATCCACAGCGCGCTGTCCAGCGCCGGATCGCCCAGCTTGACCTCCTCCTCGCCCATCATCTGGGCCATGGCTTCCATCATGCCCTCGTGACGAATCAGCGTCCCGGCGGGCATGGGGATCCGGATCCCGACCTTGAAGCGGGTGTAGGCCTTCGAGCGTCGCTTTCCGGAGGCCCGATGGGTTCGCTGGTAGATATTCGCCTCGACGGTGTGCCCCTGAAAAGTGCCGGTGAGCCGAGGCCGCAGAAACGCGCGGGAGTACGTCAGGCCGCTCGACTCCGCGAAGGCTGCCCAGCCAGCACCCTGATCGCGGAGGCTCTTGATGATGATTGCCAGGATGAGACCAACCAGGGCGAGCACAGACAGCTCGGCAGGAACAGAGAACATCGTGACCTCCATGTGCAGGCACCGCAGCGTACGCCGATCACCGATGTGAACGGTGGCGGCGTGTCGATTCTACGGAATGAGCTTCAGGTAATCGCGGGTAATCGTGGGTAGTCCGGCGTCGTCGATGGGGGTCGGTCAGGGGGTGACTTCAGGGCATCCCTGGAGATGTCCATGTCTGTCGAGCCCACCCCTGTACCGCAGCCTCGACTTCGGCTGGCACCGGACTACCCGGGGCTCAGCGTCCGGGAGATCGTCGGCGCGAACCACCTCTCGGTGATGAGCGAGCCGCACATCGGGGCGGTCGCCCGGCAGCTCGAGGCGCTGCTGGTGCGATGACTCTGCGTATTGGCTTCTGATACCATCACTTTCAGCGACAACCCGGGGGCCGAGACAGGTCCCTCATTCCCCCCCAGATGAGGTCTCCATGAGCACCAATTCCTTCGCTGTGATCATCGGCGTGTCCGACTACTCCAGCTACCGGGGGGACCACAGCGACGACCTCCCCGGCTCGGTCAATGATGCGAGGGCGTGGCTGGACCTCGCCCTGGATGCCGATGGGCTGGACATGCCTGCGGAGAACATCCGGCTGCTGGTCGTCAATGAGAGCGGCAAGATCCCGAAGTGGGCGAAGAAATTCCAAAAGAAAGCAGGCGATAAAGAAGCTGTACGCCGCCCCACTGCCGAGGTCATCCAGGAGGCGATCCTCTGGCTCGGTGAGCGTCTGGCGGAGGTCGGCGGTGATGACACTGATCGCGATTCTTTCGGACCAGTGCTGAAGGCCAGCGGTCTGGTCACGTTCTCCGGGCATGGTTTTGCCCTGGAGGATCTCTCCACCGCGCCGCTGGCCAGCACCCTGTTCATTGCACCTCAGGACGTCCGCTCCAGCGCTGATGGCCCGGTAGACGCCATCAGCCTGGGGCAGATGAACCTGATCCTCCAGAGCCTGGGGCAGGAGATCTGGCCCCTCATCGGGGTGAGCCATGGGGTCACCTGGGCCATCGACGCCTGCTACACCACCGTCAAGGCTGCCACACCGGCCCCGCTCCTGATCGAGGTCGAGAAGCCGTCCCTGATCGCGGCTGTGGAGGCGGCACTCCCCGAAGGATCCAGTCTCTTAGAGATGTGGCAGCAGGCAGTCTATGGCCGGGTGATGCTGGGCAGTGAGCCCTGGGGAAGCACCTACCAGATCCCCGCTGGCAGCAGCTACCACGGAGCCTTCACTCTGGCCCTGACCACCCTCCTCCAGCAGTGGAAGCCGAAGACCCACCTGGGCGTGCAGTACATCGGTGCCTCCTATGGCGACCTGATGAACCGCACTCAGGCGATGCTCGATGCCCTCGGGGTGCCGCAGAAGCCGGTGCTCGTCGGGCTGCCTCGGCTGGAGCTGCTGGCGTTCATGAGGCCGGGTAACGACATCGCCGAGGATCAGACCTTCCCCGAGCCCAACGCGAAGCGGCTGCGGGGGCAGATCGATGGCGGGACGATGCAGGGGTTTACCATGCTCGAGATCGCGGCGGTCAAGGACGGTGAAGCAACACGTGTCGCCGTTGTTGTCCAGGCAAGCAGCGACAACTTTGCTCAGAGCGTCAAGAATCAGAACATCATCTTTTGCGCGGGAACGGAGACCTGGTGGCGGTGGGGCATCCCTGACGACAATGGCACACCGGGACTCGTCACTGGCGGAACCATCAAAGTGACCCTGCTTGGACAGTCAGAGTCCTGGAATGATTTTTCTGCCCTTGCTGCGACAGAACTCCAGGACATTACACTCAGTAACGATGAAAACAGCCGCATGACAAAGTACTCAAAACGAACCACCCAGGTCGGTTCCTGGATGCAGGTCAGCGCTGGCTGGCGGCCAACCTACAACAACGCCACTCAGATGTCAGCGCTAAATTCGAACGGTACACCGGGTACTGTCTCGGCGCCCGCCGGGCTTCAGTTAGGCATGGTCTGGGATGGCAGCCAGTGGTTCCTCAAGTTTGTTGACTGGCTTTCACTACCACCCATCAACCAGAGCACGCCGAACACTCTCTTCTTCAAGCCCCTCAATGTGGCTCCTGAAAACACCGCGAATCTCTCCGTGGAGCTGACCGCCGATACCGGCTCACAGCCTACGCAGACTGCAGGGTGGCTTCACTGCTCGCAGCGGATCAACGGAGATGTTCCTGATGCCGATGGCATCAGCCTCAGCTTCAGCAACACCAGCGGTGCCCCGCCCCTCACTGGTGCCTTCGCTCCCGGTAATCAGGTACGCTACGCGATTGCCTACTTCAAAGATACGACAACCGGCCGTCTGTCCGCCTGGACCAATTGGTTCACCCCGACAAACAATGGATGCCTCATCACCGCGACCAAACCTGCCGGACTCAACCCACAGTCTCAGGGGCTGGCGTTGCTGCGTCAGGTCAAGGGCACACTGCCAAACAACACTGTCGCCATTCTGGGCACACAGGACCTGACGATGTTCACGCCTTGGATGATTCCCCCGGGTACGGAAGAGGAAACGTTTACGTTCGAGGACAATCTCCAGGCACTGGCAGGCCCCCAGTTCATCGTTTCTCAGCCTACACCATTCTGATCATCCGGAAGCCTACGATTCGGAATCGCTTATCGGGCAGATCGGCGAACCGACTCGCGGGTCGAGTGAGGTTGGAGACAGCAAGGAAGCCTCCGCCACGAACGCTCCGCCAGGTGGAATCATCAGGTGGAGCCGGATCCTCAATGACGCGCGCGCCATCAAGAGAGGGGCCACCAAAGCGCCACAGGTTGACGCATCGATCCCGCACATTCCCCATGAGATCTCGGATCCCGTAGACACTCTCATCATGGGGAAAGGTGCCCACCAGAGACATCGCAGGGTTGCCCCTGGTGTGGCCAAGCACATTGGCCCAGGTGGGCTCAAGCGTCTCGCCCCATACCAGCCTGCGGCCATCGACTCCGCGCGCGCCCTTCTCCCACTCAAGCTCGTTGGGTAGCCGCCAGGACTCACCGGCCCGCCCGGTATACCACTGGGTGTAGGCCATCATGTTGTGCCAGTCTATCAGGGTGATCGGGTTCTCGGCAGTCCAGTGCTCTCCCCCCACACCCGGCGCAAGCTGAAACTCACCATCAATAAAGGTAATTCCAGCAAGACCGTCTCCTCCGGTGACAGTCGCTCGGGCCTGTGGTGCCTGCTTGAGCGCCGCCTCAACTCCCTCCCTCTCTGCCACGTCATTCAAGAACATCAGGTACTGCCCCACCGTCACCGGCACCCGCTTGACCACCAGCCCGTCCACCCACAGCCGCCGCAGCGGCAGCCCATCCGCCGCGTCGGGATCCCCGCCACTCCAGAACCACCCCGCTGGCACATAGCAGTCGTCCGCCGCCAGCGATCCGACGGGCGGCAGGTGGATGGCGTGAGGTGCCGACTCACCCGGCGCGACCCCATGCCAGTGCTCGCCCCGGGTGATCGAGACTGGATACCGCACCGTCTCGCAGCCAGGATGCTCGATGGTCAGCAGCCAGCTCCCAAACGGCAGCGGTGCCTCAATGAGCGGCGTCTGACCCAGCACCCGATCCCGAACCGGCACCAGCCGACGCTGCTGCTCGACAAACCGCCACGCCGTGACCGTCGCCCCCGACGGATCCGTCACCAGAGTGACCGCGCCGAGACCGGAGAGCACGTGGGCGAACCGACCGCGGTCGTGGCTGCGCAGGAAGATCTCGGCCCGGGTGGCCTGATCGGGCTGGCGGTTCAGCTCCGCATCGTGGAGGCGCTCGGCGTAGTGCTCGGCGAGGGCTTCATGCAGCGCCGGGAGCTGCGAAGCAACCTCCAGGGCTGCTCGGACCGCCTGCAGCCAGGTCGTCTCCTTGAGGATGGCCTGAGCCTCCAGGGTGGCTGCGGCGTCCTCCTCCGCCCAGGCCACCGACTTCTGAGAGACCGGGGAGTAGGGCGCGAGGTCGCTGAGGATGCGAGCGGCACTGGCACGGTGCTGTCGGGCGGCATCGCGGGCGTCGGCGATCTCGGGGCGCAGCAGCTGTGCACGTGCCAGCATCTGCCGGGCCTCCGCCTCCCTCCGAGCACCGTCGAGCCAGGCCGCGAGGTCCGCGCCGAGTCGGGTGGCGTCGGGGTGGCGCTGCTGCGGCTCTCGGGCGGTGGCCTGCGCACAGATCTCCACCAGCTCACCGGGCAGCGGCGGGTGCTGTGCGCTGACCACCGAGTCGGCACGCGGCACTGCACCCTCAGCGGCCGCCTGCCAGACCTGCATCGTGGTGCCGGTCATCGGGGGGGCACCGGTGAGGATCTCAAACAGCACCGCGCCGAGGGAGAACACGTCGCTGTGCGGACCGTGCTCGCCGATTCGCCCAGCGGCCTGCTCTGGCGGCATGTAGTGAGGGGTGCCCATCACCGCGCCGTGCCGGGTCTCCATGGCGGTCCCGACCGGCTCGTGCGCCTCCGGGATCAGGAGGCGCTCCCGGTGGGTGTCGTCCCGAACCAGCCCCCAGTCCAGCACCAGGACCTCACCGTGCTCGCCGACCATGATGTTGTCCGGCTTCAGGTCGCGGTGGAGGATGCCGCGAGCGTGGGCATAGCCGACCGCCTCACAGACCCGCCGCAGCGCATCGATCAGCCTGCGCAGGCTCCAGCCGTCCGCCGTCTCCTGCCAGCGCCCCCGGCTCAGGCGATGCACGGTGGCCATCACCTCCCGAAAGGTCTGGCCGCGGACCTCCTTCATGGTGAACCACAGCCGACCGTCGGGCAGCGCACCGCTGTCGTGGACTGGCACGATGCCCGGGTGCTGAAGGGCTGCGGTGGCCCGGGCCTCCTCTAAGAAGCGCGCCACGAGGCCCGGCTCGGACATGCCGCGCAGGCTGATGATCTTCATGGCCAGGATGCGATCGAGCTTGCGATCCCGCACCCGACGCACCTCCCCCATTCCGCCCATCCCGATGCTGCCGAGGTCTTCGTAGCGCTCCAGGTGCAGAATCGCTGTGACCGGGACTGGCGCAGCAGCCGCCGGGGGACCGGCGAGGGTGCCCTGCTCTGCGGGACGGGCGGCCTGATACCAGCTCCGATCCGCAGCCTGCCAGGTGTCGTCGCTGCCGGCCATGCCCGAGCATACCGCACGTCCCCCCAAAGTCAGCGCAGGCCGGTGCGGTATAATCGGCCATGGCTGGAATCCGCAGACACCCCCACAGTCCGCCCCGACACCTCGTCCAGGACACCCTCATCGGTCGCAGTCCAGACGCGCTCATCCACCTCTCGACCCCCCACGCTTCCTCCAACCATGCCGCCCTGCACTGGACCGGACGGGGCTGGGTGGTCCGCGACCTCGGCAGCAGCAACGGCACGACGGTCAACGGACAGCCCCTCGCGCCAGGGGTCTCGATGCCGCTCCAGACCGGCGCGGTGCTGACGTTTGGCTCTGCCGAGGAGCGCTGGGTCATCGAAGATGCCACCCCGCCGCTTCCCGCCGCCCGCAACCTCAGCAGCGCCGCCCTCGTCTTCCTGCAAGACGGCTACATCACCCTGCCCAACCCCGAGGACCCAGCGGTCGTCGTGTTCGAGCACCCCAGCCTCGGCTGGCTGGTCGAGCAGGACGAAGACATCAACCCGGCCACCCACGGACAGGTGATCATGGCCGGCGGCACGGCCTGGCGGCTGCACCTCGCGGACGCTGCGGGGACCATCTCCCTCCAGCGCACCCCCCGGACCCTCGCCGAGGGCACCCTGCGCTTCTTCGTCAGCACCACCGAAGAGAACGTCGACGTTGAGGTCCAGTGGTCCGACGAGGTGAGGAAGCTGCCGCCGAGCGTTCACTGGTACATCGCCCTGCTGCTGGCCCGGGCCCGGCAAGTAGACGAGGCCGAGGGCACCCTGCCCCCCCGAGAGCGCGGCTGGCTGTACCGCGAGGAGCTCTGTCACCAGCTCCGCACCGCCGCCCGCAAGCTCAACGTCGACATCCATCGGCTGCGGGTGATGCTCGCTGGAGCCGGCATCATCGACGGCGCCAGCCTGTTCGAGCGCCGCTCATCGACCGCGCAGATCCGGCTGGGCATCGCAGACCTGGAGATCGGCTGAGTCGGTCGGCGCGCAGGCACACGCCAGCATCGCATCGCGGGCCAGGAGCGCGGCGGTGGGCATCGCCTCGGGGAGATGCTGGCCGTCAGGGTCGGTGACCACGGCCAGCTCGATGCCCTGAGCGCGGAGGAGCGGACGGAGCCGGCTGTGCTCCTGGGGGGCGTCGGTGTTGACCGCCAGCACCTTTGAGCATCCGGAGAGGCTGCGGAGCCGGGCGAGGTCTGCCGGGTTGTTCATCGACCAGGAGACCATGACGAACGCCTCGGTCTCGACGCGAACACCATCGAGGGTCCGTGCTGGATCCGCAGCGGCGGTGGTGGTGGCGAGCAGTGCGGCGGACAGGACGATGAGGCGGGCGAGCATGGTGGGAGTCTCCGTGGGAGAGCCAGCGGGCTCTCCGATGTCCAGACGGTAGCCCTGCCCGGGGAGCGCCATCGACTTCCCCGGGTCACCCGGGATTACCTGCGATTACGTCTCTTTCTCTGCCCTGCCGATGAGGTTGGCTTTGGACTTCGGCTACAACCACAGCCATGGTCTACCGAGACACCCCCGCCGCCTGCCTCTCCTGCCTGCCCATCGACCGGGACGCCCCCGACCGTGATGCCCGGCTCCTCGATGTCGTCCGCCGCATCGCTCCGTCCTGGGCCCACGAAGAGACCGCCGTCGTCTCCAGCATCTCCGGTGGCATCACCAACCTGCTGTTCCTCCTCACCGCGCCCGACCGCGATCCGATGCTGGTGCGGCTGTACGGCGACGGCACTGAGGTGGTCATCGATCGGGATCGGGAGAACACCCTCATGGCGTACCTCAGCCAGCAGGGCTTCGCGCCGACCTTCCACGGACGGTTCACTGGTGGCCGGGTGGAGGGCTACCTGACCGGCCACCGCCCCCTCACCCCCGATGAGATGGGCGATGCCCGCTTCCGTCCGCTGATCGCCGCCGCGCTCCGGCAGCTCCATGAGTTCCCCGTCTCCGCCGTCGGGCTGCCCTCCGTCCCGACCCTGTGGGACACCCTGGACCGCTGGAGGTCCACCGCAATGACGCTGCCGTTCTCCGGCGAAGACGCCGCCCGCCACGCCGCCCTCGACCTGCCTCGCTACGCCGAGCACCTCCAGGTGCTCCAGGACCGCTTCCACCGCCTCATCGCGCCCCGTCCTGAGGCCGCCACAGCGCTCCGCCCGGTGCTCGCCCACAACGACCTGCTCTCCGGCAACCTCCTCTACAGCGCCGAGCACCACGCCATTCGGCTCATCGACTACGAGTACAGTGCCTGCTCGTATGCCGCCTTCGACATCGCCAATCACTTCTGCGAATACGCCGGATTCGACTCCAACTTCGCCCGGGGTTTCCCCAGCCGAGCCAACCGGGATGCTTTCATCGCCGACTACCTTGGCCCCGGCGGTGATGTGGCGGCATTCTCAGACGTCGTCGAGTTCTTCGTGGTGGCCGATCACCTGTTCTGGGGCTTCTGGTCGGTGATCCAGGCACACCATTCGCCAATTGACTTTGACTTCATGGGCTACAGCCGGCTGCGTCTGGCTGGTTTTGATTTACATCGAAGCCTGTTCTCTTGATCAGCCGTTCACAGCCGGTGAGGAGATCAAAGAAAGGGCCCCTGGAGAACCGCCGGGGACCCTCTCCATCGCAGAAAGCGAAGGCTTACTTGTGACCCTGGAGGTTCCAGAGGTTGACCTGCTTGCGCAGCTCAGCATCGGCCTCGGGGGTGAACTTGTAGTTGTCGCGGATGTGGCGCATGGTGGCCTTCTCGACGTCGGTGTAGGCGTTGCCATCCTTGACGGAGGCGAGAAGCTTCTCGGCGTCTGCCAGGGAGATGCGACCGTCACCCTTGCCGGCGACAGCCTCGTCGGCGATCTCAAGCATGCTGCGATCGTAGTTCTTGCCGTCGATGACCTTGTAGTAGCTGGACATGGGTAGTCCTCCTCTTGAATTGGGGTTGCCCGTGGATTGGAATCCGAAATCTGTAAGATCCCGGGCGGGCTGTCAATAACCCGGTCAGACCCAATGATCTCGATCCTGATGCCATCGAAATGATCGACGAATAATTCCGGTCCTTGATGCTGGAGTCAGTGGCCCTTCATAGAGGTGTAGATGGAAAAGCAACGCCGTCCCAGGCCCAACTCGCGCCGCAAGCGCGCCCCCACCATGCAGCATCCGCCCCACGCCGAGATGAGCAACAGCGAGCGCATCGCGGAGATGAATGCACTCAACGCCAACATGCACGGCAAGAATGAGGAGGAGACGGAGTCGGAGTACGACACCCAGAGCGAGGCATGGCGGCTGGGCTACGACGACGGGGTGATGCAGGCTGAGGGTGGGATGGAGAACATCCAGTCTGACCCGGTCACCCAGAGCGCGCTCTCCGATGCCGCCCAGGCCAGCGGCGTGAGCCAGGACGACCTCACGGCCATGGCGATCATCGAGTCCACCGGCAACCGCGACGTCGGCACCAACCGGTCCGGCTTCACCGGGCTGATGCAGATGGGACGGAGGGCATCCCAGGACGTCGACATGCCGTTTGAGGACCTGAAAGGGGCAGACAACGTCGACAACAACGCCCTGGCTGGAGCGCGGTACTGGAACCTCAACGACCAGTGGCTCAACGAGGAGATCCCCCGGGATCCGCTGCACATGTACCTCGCCCACCAGCAGGGAGCGGGCGGCACCAACAGCCTGATGAGCACCCTGGCCGAGGATCCCAACACGACCGCCAGCCGCAACCAGCGCAACAACCTCCCCGGACGCGTCGTCCAGACCCTCGGCAACGTCACTGCGCAGGACTTCTACGACTACTGGAGCGGCAAGATGACCGCGATCCAGGATGCCGTGCATGGCGAAGAGGTCAACGGCAAGCGGAACTGAGTGCGCCGTCCGCCGCATTGGGCACAGAAACCACCAGCGCCCGCCCCCCGGACACGCAATCCTCTACAACATGATCCCGTTCCTGCTCACCGCCCCCGGTCCCATCCAGGACGTCCGACTCGCGGACTACGACGGCGACGGCGACCGCGAGGTGATCGTCACCGCTCAGCGGTCGGACGGCGGGCTGGACCTGAAGATCATCGACCTCGACACCGACGGTCGCCCACGCCACAGCAGCCTGACTCTGCCCGCCGTCGCCGCGTGGTGGGACGCCGGGCATGGGCTGTGGGTCCTCGACAGCGACGGGCTGCGCACCCTCCCCGGCGCCCAGCACATCGCCGTCGGGCAGTCTCCGCTGGGCGGGATCGGGCCGACCACCCCCGTCCTCGCCCCGCTGGTCACCAACCTAGACCACGACGGCCAGGTGGAGCTGGTGCTGTGGGAGACCGGAGCGGTGAGCGTGGTGGGAGAGGATGGCGTCTCCTGGGGTCGCATCGGGCTGCAGGCCGCCGGGGTGCTGTCGGTGGAGTCCTGGAGCGGGGGGATGGTGCTCCAGGTCGCCACCCGCCCCCCACCCATCACCACGGCGGACTTTGACGGCGACGGCATCGACGACTTCGTGGTCATCCGAGACGACGTGCTGGAGATCCACTTCACCCAGACCGGTCGCCTCTCCGCCAGCACTGCCCGCTGGCCCCTGCCCGCCCTGCTCGCCCCCGCCTCCGCAGAGCGCAGCACCGCTGATGGCTTCACGACCTCCGCCCACTGGCGGGACCTCACCGGCGACGGGAGGGCGGACCTGCTGATCCACCGCATCGCCTCGGACGGGCGGCTGACCGGGACGGAGGCGGAGCTCTCCTTGCTGACCAACACCGGCCGCAGCCTGAGCGCCCCCCAGATCATCCGCACCGGGGCCGGCTCTCAGGACGCCTTCCCCATCGACCTCGACGGCGACGGCGACCTCGACGTGCTCATCCCTCAGGTCGTCCTGGCGGTCGGCAACCTCGCCCAGGCGATCCTCACCCGCTCCGTCGACGTCACCCTGGTCGCCCACATGATGCAGGACGCCCGGCTCGGCCCGGCGGTGCCGCTGTTCGACGTCTCCCTGCCCCTGGAGGGCGGCAAGGGCGCGGCGTGGAGCCTGTTTGAGGACATCGACGGCGACGGGCTGCCGGATCTCGCCGTCGCGGTGGATGGGCTGCTGACCTGCTACCGGGGCCAGGGCACTTCGGTGGAGCGTGCGGTGATGGGCACCGCCGCCCTCAACGCACCGGTGGAGAACCTCTGGGCCGCCGACCTCACCGGCGATGGCCGCGCGGAGCTGATCGGCTGGGCGCCGGGAGCCCGGGAGCTGGTGGTGGTCCGCTCGCAATGAGCCGCCCGATGTTGTCGGTGGTCTCCCTGCTGATCGCCCTCCTGCTCGCCGAGGTGCTGCTGCGGGGCCCGCTGCGACCAGACCTCATCGAGACCCGCGACGCCGACTGGCAGATCGCCACCCGCACCCTGCACGCCCGCCTCCACCGACCCGACCCACTGCTCGTCTACACCCCCCATCCCGGGGCGTCCGTGGAGATGGACTACGGCACGGTCACCGTCAACGCCGCCGGAGGACGGGGGGCTGTGACCTCAGCCCGGGTCGCGATGCTTGGGGACTCCCTGGTCTGGGGGGAGCTGCTGGCAGAGGGCGACACCCTGCCCGCCCGACTCGCGGCCCACCTCGGGGAGCCGGTGAGCAACTTCGGGGTCACCGGCTACGACACCCGCCAGGAAGCGGACTGGTATGTCCGAGCAGTGCGCCCGACGCAGCCGGAGGTGGTGGTGGTCGTCTACTGCCTCAACGACATGCTGATGATGTCCGGCCCGATGCACCTGTACGCCAACCCAGCGGTTCGGCAGCGCTGGATCGACGAGCGGGTCTGGATCCAGGAGACCGCCCCGCTGCGCAATGAGAGCGTCTCCCGGCTGTGGCTGGCCAGCCGGAGCAGCGACGGCCTCCAGGTGCTCGCCGCCATGGCCCACACCGCCCGCTGGCTGCGGCTGTTCACCCTGCCCGGCGGCTACACCGATGAATTCCTGCTCGCTGCCGACGACCCCGACCACCGGCAGCGGACTCGGGAGGCGCTGGCCGACCTCGGGGCGCGGATCGCGGCGGATGGTGGAGAGGCGGTGCTGGTGATCTCCCCGGCGCTGTACTGGTGGCACCGCTATCAGTGGGACGACCTCCACCGGTCGGTGGCCGAGGCTGGTGCTGATGCGGGCTTTGCAGTGCTCGATCCGCCCCGGGAGGGTCGACCGGATGCGCTGCGGTTTGCCGGGGACAACCTTCACTACACGCCCGCCGGATCCGACTGGCTTGCCGGAGAGATCGCGACGTTTCTCCGCGCTACGCCGAGCGGATCGGGCGCAGGGTCAGGGCGCACAGGGCGGTGAATGCGAGGGCCTGGAAGGTCACAAACAGCGCCATGCTCGGCAGCCCCAGCGCCACCGCCACCGCCACCCCGACCCACGACCAGACCAGCAGCGCCACCTCCCCGGGCACCAGCCGCCCAACCGCCAGGGCATGTCCGCGCTTGGGGGTGCGCACGAAGGTGCCGGTCGGGCCGGTCCAGCCCAGCAGCGCCGCCTGGGTGTTGTGCAGGCAGATGGCGGTCGCGAGCGCGAGGTAGACGGGGAAGTCCCGCACCAGCCGACGCAGCCCGGCCCAGCCCGGCTCCCGCTTCCAGCAGACCACCCCATACGACACCACCAGCAGCACCAGCACCACCCGGAGCACCTCCCCGGGCACTGAGAGTGCGGCAGCCGTCCAGTCCGGTCCGACCGCGAGCGCCACCGGCAGCAGCGGGGTCAGCACGCAGATGAGCAGGACGGGCAGGAACAGGGAGCTGGCGAGGAGGTGGGCGGTGCCCTGGATGCGTCTGCGCAGGGGCTGGTCGGAGCGCCAGAGGGCAACCAGCAGCTTTCGGGCCACCTGTGCGCCGCCCCGAATCCAGCGGTGCTGCTGGGAGCGGACTGCCGGGAGGTCCTCGGGCAGCTCGCTGTCCACGCCGATGTCGTCGACATAGCGCAGCTTCCAGCCAGCGAGCTGGGCGCGGTAGGCGAGGTCGAGGTCCTCGGTGAGGGTGTCGCCCTCCCAGCCCCCCGCCGCCTCAATGCACGCCCGACGCCACACCCCGGCGGTTCCGTTGAAGCCCATGAGCAGGTTCCCGCCGCTGCGTCCGGCCTGCTCCAGGGCGAAGTGGGCGTCGAGGTGCAGCGCCTGGGCGCGGGTGAGCAGGGAGGCTGTGCGGTTGGTGAAGCACCACCGGGCCTGCACCAGCCCGATGTCCGGGTCCAGCCAGCCAATCGCAGCCTTGAGGAAGCCGGGCTCGGGTCGGAAGTCCGCATCGAAGATGGCAATCACCTCGCCCCGGGCCACCACCAGCCCGGCGGCCAGTGCGCCGGCCTTGAAGCCCGCCCGGCTGTCCCGCCGGATGTGGTGGATGTCGAGCCCCTCCGCCTGGAGCCGCTCGACCGCTTCGGCGACCGTTGCGGGGGTGTGGTCGGTGGAGTCGTCGAGGACCTGGACCTCCAGCCGATCCGCCGGCCAGTCCAGCGCGGCGACTGCGGCCAGCAGCCCGGCCACGCTCGGGGCCTCGTTGTACAGGGGCAGCTGCACCGTCACCACAGGCTCCCCCCCGCCCACCCCCCGAACCGGCGCACGGCGGCGCATCACGAGGAGGTGAAGCCAAGAGATCACGTGAACCACCACACACAGGGAAGCGAGGGTATAGGCAGTCAGCAAGCAGCCTACCAGCACATTACCCATCAGCGCATCCCCAGTCATCCCGAGCATTCATCCTGGCCCTGATAGGAGATCGCTGAAGATTATCGCGTCGCGTCCGTCTAAGGCGAAATCCTCCCCGGATGCCCCCAACCAGGAGACCCCATGACCGCTCTCGCATTGCTCCTCCTTACCCCCCAGTCTCAGGCTTACAGCAGCGGAAAGACCGGCTCATCGACCGCTGGCTGCACCGCCTGCCATGGCACCAGTGCCGATG
Organism: Myxococcota bacterium; assembly: GCA_047621685.1. Classification (GTDB taxonomy): domain Bacteria; phylum Myxococcota_A; class UBA796; order UBA796; family UBA796; genus JAQXDW01. The sequence goes on from JBLHNG010000112.1 coordinate 13,369, forward strand.
TCGCGACCAGCGCGACCCTCTCCACCAAGCTGATGATCGTGGCGCCAGGTGACACCATCGACATCGACCTCGTCGTGGCGACCACCGACACCACCCGCGAGGGCGCGGGCCTCGATGTCTCCGTCGACGGCGGCACCCTCCAGGCCGGGTTCAACACCCAGAGCAGCAGCGGCGAGATCACCCACAGCGCCACCGAGCCGCTCTCTGCGAGCAGCGCGACCTTTGAGTTCAGCTGGATCGCCCCCTCCCAGGAGGGCGACTACACGTTCTACGCCGCCGGAAACGCGGTCAACGGCAACCGAAACAACTCCGGGGATGGCTGGAACACCACCACCATGACCGTCACCGTCGACGACGGCTGCGACGACCTCGACGGGGACTCTGTCTCCGACTGCGACGGCGACTGCGACGACAACGACAACACGGTCTTCCCCGGTGCTCAGGAGTCCTGCGACGGGGTCGACCAGAACTGCGATGGTGTGGCGGACAACAACGCCGTCGATGCAGTGAAGGTGTTCGAGGACATCGACGGCGACGCTTACGGCAACAGCGACGTCAGCAGCATCGGCTGTGATGGCAACGGCTACTCGGTGGAGGGTGGCGACTGCGACGACACCGACCCCATGAGCTACCCGGGGGCCAAGGAGGTTGCCAATGATGGGATCGACCAGGACTGCGATGGTGAGGACCTCATCGTTGAGACTGGCGACACCGGCGACACCGGCGAGCCTGGCGGCGGGGACTCGGGTGAGGATGGCGGCAGTGACACGGGTGATGGAGACAAGAACAGCTCGACGTGCTCGGTGATCTCGGGGATGTTTGGCATGGGTGCGGTGTGGCTTGGGTTGATGGGGATTCTTCGGCGGCGGGGTGATGAGGAGTAGCTTGGAGCGACGCAAGGACGTGGTCGTCCGGCTGGGGTCCGCTGGGCGGGTAGTCCAGGGGGAGCGGCTCACGGAGTCGCTGAGCGAGTATTCGTGCAGCCCCCCTTGAGCGCAGCGCCATGAGCGGGCCGTCAGGCCTGCGTTGGCGCGAAGTGGCCAGGAAAAGCATGGCTCGGAGGATGGCGGTTCTCAGCCCATGGGTGAGGGAGGACCCTTCGGAATCGAGAGCCACGAGGCTGAGAGCGCCCCTGGCTGAGAAGACCGAAGGGCGAGCAGGACAGGTCGGCACTATCAAAAGCAGAGATGGGCGAAGCCTTGAAGTTCGGCGGTACTGCCAACCCCGTCTCCGTCCT
>JBLHNG010000113.1:0-14579 GCA_047621685.1 Myxococcota bacterium
CCCTGGACGACGAGCAGGGTCCACCGCACGCTCAAGGCGCCGACGATGGACATGGCGAGCACGAACAGGAGCATGGCGGCAGCGGTGTCGGGCCGTCCGGTCACCAGCGCCCAGCCCAGCACCACTGCAAGTCCGGCGTTGTAGGCGTCCTGGTTCAGTGCCAGCAACGAGGGATGGACGAGGGAGGGCTACTCCTTGTAGGTGAAGTCGATGTTCAGCCGCTCATCGAGGACCAGGAGCTTCTCGAAGTACATCGCCTGACCATCGACGGGCAGGGTGACCCGCACTGGCTGGACCCCGGCGGCCATGGCCTCGCTGGAGAAGGTCTGGTTGGCGGCCTGCTGGACCTCGTAGGTCGCCTGGGCGGAGCCTGCGGCGGGCACCTCGATGGGGGTGAACCAGTCGACCTGCCGCAGCGAGCCTTCGATGCTGCGCTTCTTCACCTTCGCGCTGTCGGGCACGTAGATCGTCCAGGCCACTGCGGTGGTCGGCACGTCGGCGATGGGCAGCTCGCCGCTGAAGTTGGTGCGTCCGCCCTCGGAGGGCTCGCCGTCTTCGATGTAGACCATCTCGACCGCAAACCGGGACAGCTCCCCGCCTGTGGACTGGCTGCGGGCCAGGGGCACCATCACCCGTCCGTCCTCGGCCCGTGCTGGCTTGACCGCCCGGCCACCGACGAAGGTGCTCCAGGGAATCGCCCCGTCGGGCAGGTCGAGGCGGAGGAACTGGGCGCGGTTGTTGCGCACCGACCAGGTCACCTGGGTCATCCGGCGGCCATCGGGAGTGACCACAGTGGTGGCCTCGGCCCGATCGACGATGGTGACCAGCATGTCGACCTCTTCATGCTGTCGCACGCTCAGCGGGATGCTGTAGGAGGCCTTGCGGTACTTGAAGCCCAGCAACACCGGCCAGTCCGTCTGCCCCAGGATGCCGGCGGGCAGCTCGCGGACGTCGACCACCCGGGCATCGGCGACGTCTCCGGCATCGATCTCCAGGTTGCTGCGGGCGTCAATGCCGACCCAGCCCTTGACCCGCTCGACGCCGAGCAGCTGCACGGTGGGAACATCGACTGCGGAGGCGTCCTCGGCCAGGGGGCGCTCGTAGTCCAGGGAGAGGGTGTAGGCGCCCTTGGCCTCGAAGTTGAGGTCGACGGTGAGCCGGGCGCGGTTGCCCTGGTCGATCACCGACCAGTCCCGGATGCCCTGGCCCTCGACCTCCAGCACGGTCACATCGGAGGGCAGCAGGACCGTGAGCTGCTCAATGCCGGACTGGAGGATGGAGTAGTAGATGGTGCTGTTGCACTGCAGCAGCCCCTCAGACACCCCGACCAGCGCCTGATGCTCGGCGTAGATGCGCGGCTCGATGTCCGCATCGGGGGTGGCGACCTCTTCCTTGGCGGCGCGCTGCCAGGAGACGGAGAGGTTGCCAGTGGAGGGGAGGAGGGCGCGCATGGTGCGGCTGCCGCTGCGATCCGAGGTGGTCACCCGCTGGGCTCCGGCGACCTCGAAGTCCAGGAGATCCTCCGAGGGCACGCTCAGGGAGACCTCGGTGGCGCCGGAGCGGGCCATCTGGAACGAGAACCCCTGCTGGCCGGAGCTGGAGAAGGTCGCGATCGCGAACTCTACCTCGACGGTCAGCGGGCCGCGCTTGTCGGTGATCAGTCGGTAGAAGCCGTCATCGAGGTAGATCGGGGCATCTGTTCGGCCCAGCGTTGCCTGCCGCAGGGCTACGTTGGTCGGCAGGAGGGGGATGGTGGTCCAGCCCTCGGTCTTCAGCACGTCGATCTGGAAGGTCGCCTTGATGACCGCAGCCTCTCCGATCACCTCGCCGGTGTAGGTCACCCGGCTGATCGCATAGTCCCGGGGCGCGGCCGGAGGCTTGTCCAGGGGCGCCTGTCCGCGCTCATAGAGCGTCTGGAAGTCTCGCCAGGGGATGACCACCCGAGCGTCGGGGATGTCCTGGGCGCTGGCCAGGAAGGATGTCAGCAACATGAGCATCGGGATACCTCTTCTGGCGAGGAGTATACTCCGAAGCTCCAGAAGTGAACGGAGCCTCGAAAGATCGAGGCTCCGACAGGCGATTCAGGAGACGCTCAGCTCAGAACCAGCGCTGGGCCGAGGTGACGGATGGCGGTGATCTGCCCAGGGAGTCGGGCGCGGACCGCACTGGCAGCGGCCTCGGCGATGTTGCTGGCGAGCACAATGTGCTCGGTGCCGCTGATGGTCACGCAGTAGCCCTGGAGGTCTGCTCCGGAGGCCGCTCTGGAAGTCGCTGGGGTAGCCGATGCGGCGCGTTTGCGGGGCTTCGGGGCCGTGGGAGGCTCGGCTGCGGCGGCGATGCCGTGTGCGATGCGGTATGCGGCGACCGCTGCCTCGGAGAGATCCGTCATCACCGCGATCTCGCTGTCAGGGACGGAGCCGAGCTGATCGCGGAAGGAGTCGAGGACGGACGGATCGGTGCCGGCGGCGGTCGCTGCTGCTGCTGCTGCTGCTGCTGCTGCTGCTGCACTGGCGGCGGCGGCGTTGGGCTGGTTAGAGCTCCGACGGCGACGGGCACTGGCCTCCAACTTGATGTCGTGTCGACGGCGGTACATTCGCACACCCTCGACGGACACACCGGCTTTCGCGGCGATCTCTTGATCGGGAACCTGACCCACCTGCTCTCGGAAGGCATCGATCTTGGATCGACGTCGACGTGGGGGTTTGCTCTTGGCGGGCTGGTCGGTCGACTTAGACGGCGGGCTTTGGCCCTTTCCGAATTTGTAGCCCTCGTAAGCAGGGATACCGTGTTTACGACGATATCGGCCCACAATGGACGGTGTCGAGTCGCACTCCTTCGCAACTTCATGATCAGGCATGGTGCCCATCAGATGGCGGATGGTGTCGAGATGGTCGGTTGGCTTCGGGGGACGAGGCATGAGGAGACGTTCTCCATCAAAGGGGCATTTGTTATGCATGGAGCACATGCGTGCGAGCCTTTCTACTTTCTTACATGATGAAATGCCACTTCGTATTTTTACAACTACCCACCACTTCGCAGAAATGGGTTTTGTTCAAATTGCCCGATAAGATTGGTATACGGGTGAGAGTTGTTCATCGGACAGGCAATTTCGGCAGAGATTATGACCGAGATTAATAGACTGTGTTTGTAAGGATTCTTCGAAACTCTTGAAGTCGGGTTTGGAGGAGGTATCGTCGGGCATCCCGCAGCCCACCAACGACCTGCTCTCCCACCTGTAAATTACCAATGAACCAATAATTTCTTGCGCGATTTACCCATGCGTCAGATTCCAGGTCCTGAAGGAGGTGGCGTGCTTCCTCAAGTGGAATGTCAGTCATGTGCCCCAGCGTCTCATCATCGACTGGCTCGCCAGCGACCACCAGGGCCTGCATCAGTCGCCGGGCGAGGGGGCGAAGCGCGACCCACCGCTGTCGGATGACCTCTGGACAGGACTCATCTGCGGGGCTGCCGCGCTCCAGCCAGGCACGAACCCCTGCCGCAGTGGGGCGCTGGGTGGGATCCTTGGTGAGCATCGCCATGACAAGGCCCGACAGCGACGCCGGGATCCCGGTGCGCACATCCCGGGGCGAACGGGGAACTTCCCGGAGGTGCTGCTGAGCCAGTCGGTACCGATTGTCCGCGCTAAACGGCATCTTTCCGGTCAGGAGCCGATAGAACATCACCCCGAGGGCGTACACGTCGATGCGACCATCGACCGACTCGCCGAGGATCTGCTCGGGTGCGGCATAGGCAAACGTGCCGACGAACTCCCCGGGGTTGGTGATCCCCCCGCAGACGCCCTCAGCGATCGCAGATCCGAAGTCGAGGAGTCGGACCGAGTCGTCCGATAGGATGAGGACGTTGGAGGCTTTGATGTCGCGGTGAATGATGCCCCGGGTGTGCAGGGCGATGAGTGCCTCGGCGATGGCAGCCACGATGCGAGCGGACTCGGCGGTCCGTCTGGGGCTTCCGGGGACACCAGCGCCACGGATCCAGGCGTGTGCCACCTTTCCCTCGAGCAATTCCATCGTGATGAACCGCCGCCCCTCGTCGTCCTCACCCTGCTCGAAGACCCGGACAATGCCGGGGTGATTCAAGCTCTGGAGGGCTTGGAACTCACGCTCGAAGCGTTGAATGGCGCGGCCGTTGAGGTTGAGTCGCTTGAGGGCGAGGCGCTGTCTGGTGGTCGGACACTCGACCTCAAAGACCTCGGCGGCGCCGCCTTTTGCGATGGCTCGAATGATTGGATACTGACCGATACGCTGTCTGCTCAAGTTGACAGTTCCCTCTGAAGAGAATGTAGCTCACCCACACCACAGTGAGACCGCTGAGGGCGGGATCACAATTCAGGATCCCGTCGTTCTCGACACGGTCAGGCCTGATTCCGGGCTTGGGGTGGCGGGGGTTGGTCTGTGCTGCGGGGCGTGCAGGCATCACCACCAGTCCGAGGCGACCCCGGGACGCAGGATGCTCGCCCAGTCTGAAGCTCCGCCGAGCACCTCGGGGTTGGGGTTGTCCCCAAGCCACTCCCGGGCCGCGGCGGCATCGCGCAGTGTCACCACCTCCGCGCCGTCCTCCCGGCTGACCAGCAGGACGATCGAACCGCCAGGGCCGAACCGCGCTGCTGGCTGACCCTGGAGGATGGCGGACAGCACCGTTGCTGCGGGATCCAGGGCGACCTCGCCGCCATACCAGGCCCCCTCGACCCACACCGGGTCGGGCTGATCGCTGAGGGCGGCGGCGGTGGCGTCGTGGCGGGAGAGCGCGCCGGGATCGCCGAGGGGAGGTGGGTGTGCGGCGAGGGCAATGACCCCGATGAGTCCCCCGACGGCGCCGAGTCCGCGCCACCGCGACAGCCCCAGCGCGGCAGCCACCGCCAGCGGGGCGGCGACGATGCGCAGGTGGTAGGGCCGCAGCGAGTGAACCGACAGTGCGAGGGTGACGACCCCCACGGTTGCCCCCAGTGCGAGGAGCAGCGCCCGACGGTCCCGACACAGCGCCAGCCCCAGCAGCATCACCGGCAGCGCCACCGACAGCTCACCGGCCCGGTCGCTGAGGGCGCGCACCAGCAGATCCGCCCGGCTCAGTGGCTCCGAGCTGCCCAGCGCCACCGGGGACAGGCAAGCGACGAGGCCCGCTCCGCAGTCGGCCAGGTCCGCGATCCACGCCAGCCGGGGCAGCGCGATGAGGATCCCCGCCCCCACCGCCAGCGCGATCGCCCCACGATCCCCCCACGGCAGGACGAGGGCTGCGCCAAGGGCAGCACCGGCGGCGAACGGGTGGTGCCCGGCGGCGGCGACCAGGAGGACTGCGCCGACGACGAGCCCCGCCCGGTGTCCGACCAGCAGACCCAGCGAGGCTCCCGCCAGCAGCTCCGGCGCGCCGTAGCCCCGAAATGACGAGACGAGGGTGTCCACCAGCCCAGAGTCCATCGCCAGCAGACCTCCGGCGATGGCCCCGGCGAGGAGTCGGTTCGTCCTGGCCAGCCGCCACGCCACCAGGAAGCCCAGCGGGGCGATCAGGGCGCCGACGACGAACCGGAGGGTGAACAGCATCGTCAGGGAGTCCGCCAGCCACACCAGCGGCGCGGCAGTCACCCACAGCGCGTAGCCCGCCTCTGGGTTGGGCGGGTTGTGCAGGGCCAGCGGGGCGAGTCCGGGGAGGAGCTGCCCGATGCTGTCGCTGCCAATGCTGGTCTGCTCCAGCGACCGAAGCCGCCAGCCGATTGCCAGCGCCCAGGACGCCATCGCCCCGAGCGCAGGAACCAGCCCTCGCGGCACCCTCAGGTCATGCCGAGGTGGGCAGCGACCTCTTCGGTGTTGCGACCCTCAAGGGCGATGGTGAGGTCGCGCTCGATGCGGCGCTGGGCGAACGGCGCGGAGACCTCGTCGAGCTTGTGGGTGAGGTCGCCGATGCGCTTGCGGTCGTTGACGGCCATGGCTTCTCGGAGGGCAGCAGCGACGGAGGTGATCACCTCGTTCTCGTTGCCCTGGAGCATGTCGGTGTCGTCTCGCAGCGCCTTGTCCAGCGCCGCCAGCACACCCTCTGCCTCGACCCTCGCTTCGATGAGCAGGCGCTCATTGACGTCGGTCTCGGCGTTGTCGATGGCGTCCTCCAGCATCTGCTCGATCTCGTCCTCCTCCAGACCGTAGCTGGGCTGCACCTCGATGCTGGCCGTGTTGCCAGTGAACTCCTCGTTGGCGTTGACCGTGAGGATGCCGTCGGCGTTGACCGTGAACTCGACCTTGATTCGGGCGAGTCCAGCAGGGAGGCGGGGGAGTCCGGTGAGCTTGAAGCGGCTCAGCGAGCGGTTGTCTCTGACCATCTCGCGCTCGCCCTGGACGATGTGGATGTCCACTGAGGTCTGCCCGTCGACGTGGGTGGTGAAGGTCTGCGAGGCGGTGGTGGGGATGGTCGAGCAGCGGGGAATGAGGCGCTCGACGACGCCGCCCATGACCTCCAGGCCCAGGGACAGCGGGATGACGTCCAGCAGCAGCAGCTCGTCGGACAGCTGAGAAGTGCCGGAGAGAATGTCGGCCTGCATCGCCGCGCCCTCCGCGACGATCTGATCGGGGTCGAGCTCGGTGTGCGGGGTGGTCTCAAACAGCGCCTCGACGTACTGGCGGACCAGCGGCACCCGGGTGGAGCCCCCGACGAGCACGACCTCGTCGATGTCTGCGACGGTCAGCCCGGCGTCGGAGAGTGCCTGACGGCAGGCCGCCCCGGTGCGCTCGATGATCGGGCGGATGAGGTCCTCGAAGCTGCCCCGGTCGATGGCGGCTTCGACCTTCTGCCCACCCAGCTCCACGGAGATTGTGGCGCTCTCGGCGTCGGTCAGCTCGCGCTTGGCGGCCTCTGCGGCCCGGATGGCGCGGCGGAAGTTGAGCCCGTCGGGGTCGGAGAGGTTGGCCTGGCTCAGCAGCACCGTGGCGAGGGCCTGGTCGAAGTCGTCGCCGCCGAGGTGGGTGTCTCCGGCGGTGGAGAGCACCTGAAAGACGCCGTCGTCCAGCTCCAGGATGGAGATGTCGAAGGTGCCACCGCCGAGGTCATAGACCGCGACCTTGCCCCCATCGCGCCCACTCTGGAGCCCGTAGGCCAGTGCAGCAGCGGTGGGCTCGTTGAGCAGGCGGAGGACGTCGAGGCCAGCGAGACGGGCTGCGTCCCGGGTGGCCTGACGCTGGGCATCGTCGAAGTACGCCGGCACCGTGATCACCGCGCCGGTCGGCTTGCCCATCAGGCACTCCTCAGCGATGACTCCGAGCACACGCAGGATCTCCGCGGAGACCTCGACGGGGGTGATCTGCTTGCTGCCGACCGCGAAGCGAACCACCCGGTCGTCGTCGGCCAGGGGGTAGCGCAGCATGGCGGCTTCCTCGGCGACGTCTGCCGGGCCACGGCCCATGAACCGCTTGACGGAGGTGAAGGTGTGTCCGCCGGCCTTGCCGACCCGCTCCAGTGCCGGCCAGCCCACGCTGACCAGGTTGCCCTCGTCGTCGTAGTGCACCGCACTGGGCAGCAGCACGTTTCCGTCTTCGTCGAGCATGCAGCGGGACTTTCCGCTCATCACCGCTGCGACCAGCGAGTGGGTGGTGCCCAGATCAATTCCAATGTTTGCCATGGGTGGCTCCAGCGCGGCTCAGGCCGTCGTGAGGTTGAGGACGTTGGTGATGTACTTGAGCCGGTCCAGCCGCTCGGCGACCTCTGAGAGATCCCCTTCGTCGGCTTCCCAGCGGGTAAATGTGGTGTCCAGCTCAGCGAGGATGGCGTCTCGCAGAGCGGCGGCGCGACCATGCACGCCGGTCGGGTCTGAAGAGGCTTCGATCTGCATGTCGAAGATGTCTTCGAGGAACACCGGGTCCAGCACGGTTCCGCCTTCCTCGGGGGGCGAGGTCAGGCCGGTCGCCAGGTAGCGGGCGCGGCGGAGCGGATCCCGGAGGATGCGACGGGCCTCGTTGACCAGGGCGGTCCACTGGAGACTCATTCGGCGCTCGACGGCGGACTTCCCGATGTAACGATCGGGGTGAACCTTGCGGGACACCTTACGATAGACCGAGTCCAGGGCGGACTTCTCGAAGAAGTAGCGCCGGGGAAAGGCAAGGACGGCGAACAGGTCGGCGTCGGCGGGCGGGGGCCGGATGGTTGCACAGCTGGAGCAGATGGGGCCGCTCACCGGCTCCCGGCACTTCCAGCAGCGCGTCGAGATTTTCTGGGCGCGAAGCTCAGTCATAAAACACCAGACAACCCCCATCTGGAGGTTGTCATCGAAGATGCTCGGCTCGTCTCTCAGCTCACCCCTGCTACAGGGTGAACGACTCTCCGCAGGAGCAGGAGCGCGAGGCGAGCGGGTTGTTGAAGGTGAACCCGGTGCGCTTCATCGACTTCTCGAAGTCGATCTCAGTGCCGTTGAGGAACAGGTAGCTCTTCCGATCGATGGAGACGCGGTGTCCCTCGAAGGAGAAGATCTTGTCCTTGGGTTCGGGACCTTCGACGAGGTCCATGAAGTACGACAGACCAGAGCAGCCGCCTCCACGCACCCCAACCCGGAGCACTGCGGTGGGCGTCTGACGGCGCTTCTTTAGAGAAGAGAGCCGGTCCAATGCGCCTGTGGTGATGGAGATGGCCATGGTCTATGCCTCCTGAGACTTCTTCTTTCGGTAATCCGCGATCGCTGCTTTGATTGCGTCTTCGGCGAGGACTGAGCAGTGGATCTTGACCGGGGGCAGGGACAGCTCCCGGGCGATTTCAGAATTCACGATCTGCTCCGCGTCGTCAATCGAGCGACCCTTTACCATGGTGGTGACCAGGGAGCTGGATGCGATGGCGGATCCGCAGCCGAAGGTCTTGAACTTGGCATCTTCAATGATGCCGTCGTCGTTGATCTTCAGCTGGAGCTTCATGACATCGCCGCAGGCCGGCGCGCCGACGAGGCCGGTGCCGACGTCTGAGGCGTTGCGGTCCATGCTGCCGACGTTCTGGGGGTTCTCGTAGTGGTCGATGACCTTGTCGCTGTAGCCCATGATGTGGCTCCTTGAGAATGATGGTTTTCAGTATTCTTTGAGGATTCGGAGTTTGCCTGACCCGGGTTTGGTAGAGACACCAGAACCAGCAGGGGTAGGCAAAAGAGCTGCTAGTGTGCGACCCAGCTGACGCTCTTGAGGTCGATGCCTTCCTTGAACATCTCGTAGAGCGGGGACATGTCGCGGAGCTTGTTGACCGTCTCGACCACGCGCTTGATCGCGAAGTCGATCTCCTCCTCGGTGGTGAACCGGCCGATGCCGAATCGAATGGAGGAGTGAGCAAGCTCGACGTCTACGCCCATGGCGCGCAGCACGTAGCTGGGCTCGAGGCTGGCGGAGGTGCAAGCAGATCCAGACGAGCAGGCGATGTCCTTGATGCCCATCATCATGGCTTCTCCCTCGACGTAGGCGAAGCTGACGTTGAGGTTGTTGGGCAGCCGGTGCTCCCAGGAGCCGTTGATGATCAGCTCGTCGAGTTGGTCCTGGATGCCAGCCCAGAGGCGGTCACGGAGACGGCGGACCTCGTTGATCTTGCCAGTGTCGACGTCTTCCTTCGCATACAGCGCGGCTTTGCCGAGGCCGACGATCTGGTGGACGGCGAGGGTGCCTGAGCGCATGCCACGCTCATGGCCGCCGCCGTCGATCATCGGGCTGAGCCGGATGCGCGGCCGACCGCGACGCACATACAGCGCGCCGATGCCCTTGGGACCGTACATCTTGTGCGCGGAGATGGAGAGCAGGTCGATGTTCATCTCCTTGACGTTGACGGGCACCCGGCCGAGGGCCTGGACCGCGTCGCAGTGGAAGATGACGCCCTTTTCCTTGCAGATCGCACCGATCTCAGCGATGGGCTGGATGACGCCGATCTCGTTGTTGCCGAACATCACCGAGACGATGATGGTGTCTGGGCGGATGGCCTCCCGCAGCTCGTCGAGGCTGATGAGGCCCTCTTCGCTGACACCCAGGAAGGTGATCTCGAAGCCCTCCTGCTCCAGTGCATGGCAGGAGTCGAGGATCGCCTTGTGCTCGGTGAGCAGCGTGATGATGTGCTTGCCCTTCTTCTCGTTGTACCGAGCGGCACCCTTGATGGCGAGGTTGTCGGACTCGGTGGCGCCGGAGGTGAAGACGATCTCCTTGGCGCTGGCACCGATGAGGTCAGCGACTTCCTGCCGCGCGATGTCGACGGCCTCCTTGGCCTCCCAGCCGAAGCTGTGGTTGCGGCTCGCGGCGTTGCCGAAGGCGCGGGTCAGGTAGGGAATCATCGCCTCGACCACCCGCGGATCGCAGGGAGTGGTGGCGTGGTTGTCGAGGTAGATGGGGGTCTTGACAGACATGGGCTTGTTTGAAACCTCAGATCGGAGAAGCGACGGCGGACACCATGGCGGGCGCGTCGTTCTCGTGCTCTTCGTTACAGGAGTGGCAGGCAGATCGGAGGGTGGCCGGCGCGCAGGCGTGGCATCCCTCCAGGTAGGTCAGGCTGTGCTGAAGGTCGGACTCCAGACTCTTGAGCCGGGCGACAGCAGCGCGGGTCTCGGCGAGCTTCTCGGTGTAGAAGCTGCGGAGCTGCTCCATAGCAGCGGGGCCGTGGGCCTCTCCCCGAAATGTCTCCAGGAAGCCACGGATGTCGTGGAGGGAGAAACCGAGCTCTTGGAGCCGGTCGATCCAGTGGAGCCGGGTGAGGGTGTCGGGGTGGTAGAGCCGAAAGCCGCCCGCAGTGCGCTGGACCGGGGCGAGCAGGTCCATCTCCTCATAGAACCGCAGCGCACGGGTGGTCTTGTTGACCCGGCGGGCAAGCTCTCCGACGCGAAGCAGTCGGGTATTGAGGGTGGCGGACACAGTACTCCAGGTTGACTTTGACGTACACGTCAGGGTTTGGATCTACCCGCCGATGTTCGGAGTGTCAAACCTTAACGTTAACGTCAGAGTTGGGAGAGTCGGGCGTCTTCTGATGAGACCCTGCTGAGTTCAACCGCAACATCACCGCAGATCAAAAACCCAGGGTGGGTGGGTTCGCCCTCGCTTCTGCTTCACCATGTGCGGACTCCTCGCTGTCGGAGGCGTATCGTCGGCCATTCAGGCTCCGCCAGCCATCTGCCGGCCGCCATGCTCGCACGGTCATCGTCTGACCATCGGTGGCGAATTCGACGGTGCCGTCGAGGTCAGTCCGGGCGATGGCGGCGTCGTGCCACCGGCCGAGGACCTCGTCGCGGGGGTGGCGGAAGTGGTTGTCCAGGCCGCAGGAGATCACTGCCCAGTCGGGGTCTACTGCCGCGATGAGGTCTGAAGAAGAGGAGCTTGCGGAGCCGTGGTGGGCGACCTTGATGACGGTCGCTTCTCCGATGCGCCCGGCCAGCTCCGCCTCGGCCTCTTCCTCGATGTCACCGGTAAACAGGAAGCGGTGATCCCCCTGGGTAACGCTGAGCACGAGGCTCTGCTCGTTGACCCGGCGGCGGTGCTTTCGCGGGCTCCAGTCCAACAGCGGGTGGAGGATGTCCGCACCGGGATCACCAGGATAGCGGACCGTCGCACCTGCGGTGAACACAGACAGCCACAGCCTTCGGTAGTCCGTCTCGTCGTGCTCTGGTGGGCGCGGGGTCCAGAACTCACCGACCTCAATGCCCTCCATCACTGCATGCAGCCCGCCGGAGTGGTCGGGGTGGGGATGGGAGAGGAAGATGGCGTCGAGGGAGCGGATGCCCCGTCGGCGGAGGTAGCGCAGGGTGCGGGTGGAGGGCGGCCCGCCGTCGACCAGCCAGCGACGCCCGTCGGCGTGCTCGATGAGGGCGGCGTCTCCCTGACCGATGGAGAGGAAGGTCACGACCAGCCGACCGACTGGCACCGGGCGGACGCACAGCGCGAGGACCGCCAGCAGGGCTGCCGCAGCGGGGTGACGTCTCAGCGGCAGCAGGGCGGTCAGCGCCAGGGCACCAGAGAGGCCGACTGCCGGGGCGAAGGGGGTGACATCGAGGGCGGTGAGGATGGAGATGCCGAGCTGTGCGGCGGCGTCAGCGAAGGCGAGCGCGAGCAGCGCAGGGGGCTCCGGAAGCCGGGCGGCGAGCAGGGCGCCGGGCACAGCCACCCCTGCTAGCAGGGGGCTGGCGAAGAGGTTGGTCAGCGGGGTGAGCGGGGAGAGCTGCTGGAAGATCCAGGCGGTCACCGGGAGGGTGCCCAGGGTTGCCCCGAGGGAGGCGCCCAGCGAGGTCGCGATCCGGGACAGCCAGCGCGGGGTGTCTGGCGGGATGAGCCGGGTGATGGCCGGCGACCACCACAGGATCCCAGCCACCGCGCCGAACGACATCAGCGCCCCGGGCTGCACCGCCTGCTCCGGAGCGAGCATCAGCACAACCACCGCCGCTCCACCCAGCAGGCTCCAGGGCTCGACCTTCCGTGCGAGCAGCCGCCCGGCACACGCCAATCCCACCATCACCGCCGCCCGCCGCGCGGAGACCGGCCAGCCGACCAGCCCGCCATAGGCACACGCCACGCTCAGGGCGCAGACCGCAGGGGCAATCCTGGCGGGCCAGGGGGTGCGCAGGAAGACCAGCGGACGGCTCAGCAGCCACCCCAAACCCCAGCCCATCCCGGCGACCAGTCCGATGTGCAGTCCGCTGATCGCCAGGAGGTGCGCGGTGCCGGTCCGGCGGAGGAGGTCGGCGGTGTCCTCGTCCACCCCATCCCGCTGACCGGTCGCCAGGGCACGCAGCAGCCCGCCGTGCTCCACGAGGTCGAACCGGTCGAGACGGGGGTCGGGTGGCGCGGCATTGAGGGGGACCCATCGGCGGACCTTTCGATCTGCGGTCGGAGAGACGAACGATCCAGGGAGCTGAGGGTAGGGGCGCCCCGGCTGGGTCCAGGCGGCGAACTGATCGCCGACACTGGGGGCCTCACCGGAGAATTGCAGCCGCAGGGTGCCAGCGTCGGTGCGTGCGGTCACGGTCAGCCCCGAGGTGCTCACCGCCACGCCCTGCACCACCGCGCTGTCGGGAAGCTCGGGCGTCGGCGGCTGAGTCGCCATCACAGCCGCCCCGGCGAGAAACGCCCCGACTGGCCAGGCCAGCATCGCCGCCCGCCACCGTCGACCGGCCAGGGCCAGCGCGCCCATGAACCACACCCCGACGATCAGCGCATCTGCTGGGACCGGGCACGCCTGCCCGGCCAGCACTCCCAGCCACATCATCAGCCCACCCCACGCCAGCGGTCGCCGCATCGCACACCTCGCATTGCGGGTGGACGGTGCAGGGGGCGTTCCAGGACTAAGTTATTGAGATTTCAGGAGGGGGTCTTGGCGGTGACGGTAGTCGACGGTTGTCACCGTCAGGGCTGTGGGGATCAGCGCCGGGGGCAGGCTCAGAGGATCGTCCTGTGCCTCATCGCCCAGCCCCACCACCACCCGGAGTCGCGATCCGCAGCCGGTCGCCAGCCTTCGCTGTCCAGGTCGGCGGCGCGGGCTCCCAGCCATTGCCGACGTCGCGCTCGTCGCACCCAGGTGCGCCGTCACCACCCCCCACAAGCCCTGGTGCTCCCCGATCCCGCCGTCCAGCCAGCAGCGCGACCTCAGCCGGCGCAAGAAACCGCCAAACCCGCACACAGCCATCCCCACCCCGCCATCGCCCATCCCCACCGCTGCCCGTCCGACGCGCCCACTCCTCCAGTCGCACTGGAAACCGGGCCTCCAGCTCCTCGACATCGGTAGCCGCGGTGTTGGTCATGTGGACCTGCACGGCATGGGCGCCATCAAAGCCCGGCCCGGCACCGCTGCCGCCGCCGATGGTCTCGTAGAACGCCCCGGTCGGGGTCCCGACGGTGAGGTTGTTCATCGTGCCCTGAGAGCCAGCCTGGGCACCGAGGGCACGGAGGAGGGCATCGACGAGGCGCTGGCTGGTCTCGACGTTGCCCCCAGCGACTGCGGCGGGGAAGGACGGATCGAGCAGCCCGCCGGGGGTGACGGTGAGGGTCAGCGGACGCAGGGCGCCCTCGCTCAGAGGCAGGTCGCTGTCGACGAGGCAGCGGAAGACGTACAGCAGCGCCGCGATGGCGACGGCTCGGGGGGCGTTGAGGTTGCCGGGGTGGGCCGGGGCGTCGATGGTGAGGTGCCCGCGGCGACCGGTGACGGTGAGGGTGACTGTGATCGGGGTGCCGTCGTCGAGGATCTCGGTGGCGGTGTGGGTGCCAGCGAGGCGGGGGAGGTGGTCGGCGACCACTGCGCCGGCCCGGGCCATCAGGTGGCCGAGCTGAGCAGTGACCACCGCAGCGGACTGTTCGACGGCGAGGGCGACCAGCAGCGATGCCCCGGCCTCACAGGCGGCGATCTGGGCGATGAGATCAGCGCGGACCTCGTCGGGCTGCCGGCAGCCGGGCAGGGGCGGCGGCAGAAACCGAGCGCCGTCGGAGATGAGGACCTGGGACAGGATGAGGCCCTCCTCACCGATGTGGGTGGCGTGGGGCGGCATCGAGCCGGGCTGGATCCCACCGACGTCGACGTGGTGGCCCCGGGCAGCGACGAAGCCGAGACGCCGGTCGCCGATGAAGATCGGTCGGATGACGGTGATGTCCGGCAGGTGG
>JBLHNG010000114.1:0-14567 GCA_047621685.1 Myxococcota bacterium
GCGGGCAGTCGCACAAGATGGTCCGCCGACAGGGAGTGAGAGGCGAAGCGAAGCGGAGGCGGAGTGCAACGGAGCTGCGACCGCGGAGGGGACCCGTGGCGATCAGCGCCCAAGGACGGAGACGGGGTTCGCAGTACCGCCGTACTTCGAGGATTCGCCCATCTCTGCTTTCGATAGTGCCGACCTGTCCTGCCCACCCTTCAGTCTTACTCAGCCTTCGGCAGTCAACATCAGACTCGATGGACGGCAGAACACCACCCGAAACACCACCAGGCCCTCCGGCGTGACCGAGTGAGGCATCTCCGGCGGGATGATGCCGACATCCCCTGAGACCAGGATCACGTCGTGGTCCAGCACAGCGATCCGATAGCGCAGCGTGCCCGCGCTCACCTCGATGCGCCCCCACACACCCACCTTCGTGCTGTGCTCGGCGCGCAATCCGGCAGGCAGGGTCTGCTCGGTGAAGTCACGGGTGTGACGGTAGGGCAGAGCGTCATCGGGAAGCTCCAGCCGATCGCACTTCAGGCAGTCCAGCACCGTGCCAAGCTGACCCCTCCGCCCCGCCTCAGTGAGCACCCACGGGCGGCTGACCATCGGGGGACGGTGGCGAACGTGCCGGCCATGCCCACAGGACAGACGCGCCGCGTGGTCGCCCTCATCGTCGAGATAGAAGTCCACGATCTCACGGTTCATTTTCTCTCTCCACCGGACGGTTCTTATGTGGATCTTATCTAAGTGACCTGTCCACGACCTCCACCCGTATAATCAAGATCGCCATCCTGACATCTTCTGCGGATCAAATCGCCAGATCCGTGGTTACTGCTATGTTCTGGTAAACCTCTGGGGGGAGCTATGCCGGTGTGCGTCGGAGACGTGATCGGGGGCCGTTACCGGCTCATCGAACAAATCGCCAAGGGGGGACAGGCTGAGGTCTGGGAAGCCCGGCAGGCTCCGTTCGAGCAGCGGGTCGCCCTCAAAATCTTGATTCCACGGTGTGGAGAGCTGGGCATAGAGCGCCTGTATCGAGAGGCACAGGTGCTCGCGGGGCTGAACCACCCCAACATCGTTCGGCTCATCGACTGCGGCGAATTGCCCGGGGGCTCATGCTACCTGGCGATGGAGTTCATCGAGGGGCGTCGGATGAAGGCGGTGCTTCGAGAGCGCAAGCACACCCCGGCCGCACTGCTTCGGCTCTGCGATCAGGTCTGCGCTGGTCTGGAGGCTGCCCACCAGCTCGGGGTGATCCACCGGGACATCAAGCTCTCCAACATCCTCATCCACCGCCCCTCTGGCGTCAGCGAGCAGGCCCGGGTGGTCGACTTCGGCATCGCCCGGCTCATGGAGGGCGATCCCGGCCTGACGTCAGAGGGCGTGGTGCTGGGCTCTCCCCGGTTCATGGCGCCAGAGCTGATCCGCGGGGAGCCCCTGGATGCCCGGGTCGACATCTACGCCGTCGGGGTGATCCTGTACTGCTGTCTCGCCGGTCGCTACCCCTACAACGGCCGCACCGCCCATGAGATCATGAACGGCCACCTCAAGAAGCCCCTGCCCCCCTTCCGTGTCTCTGAGACCCTGCCTGATCCTGAGGGCCTCATCGCCCTGGTCGAGCGGGCACTGGCCCGGAATCGAGATGAGCGATTCGGGAGCATGAGCGAGCTGAGAGAGGCGTTACAGCCGTTTATTTCGGAACCATCAGCGGATGGATCGGACAAGGATGGAGACCGCCACGCGGCCAGGGGGTGATGGGTTACGGGGGCTCATTCTCCCGGAGGTTCCATGCATTCCTTTACCGACGATGAGCTGATCGGCTTCTATGAGGCTGCCCTCGGTCCCCTCCACAACCCCACCGAAGACTGGCTCGCGGACGCCCTGGTGTGGCTGCGCCGGATCGTTGCCGCAGAGAGCATGGAGGACGCGGTCCAGGCCGCAGCAGTCTGGACGGGAGAGTCCACCCGAGAGGCTGCCGGGCTCGCGGAGAAGCTGCGCGCGGTCGCCGGTCGGCCCGTGCCCGCTCCCAGGCCGGTCACACAGACCGACCCACGTGTCGTTCATATCGGTGATGTAAAGTATGAGACGATGTCACGCGGCTCGAAATTCTCCAGCCGCTCCCAGCACCTCAGCGCAGCGACCTCTGCCGAGAAGCTGGGCTGCACCCTCTATGAGGTGGCCCCGGGGAAGCGGGCGTTTCCATTCCATGCCCACTACGGCATCGAAGAGGCGCTGTTCGTGCTCTCAGGCAAGGGCACGTTGCGGCTGGGCAAGTCCAGGATCCCGGTGCGCGCTGGCTCCTACGCCGCCTTTCCGCCCGGTCCGGGCACTGCCCACCAGCTCATCAACACCGGCACCACCACCCTGCGCTACCTCTGCATCTCGTCGGGTGCGGATCCAGAAGTCGTGGTCTACCCCGACTCCAACAAGGTGATGGCTTCTGCGGGGGGCTCGCCGCCGAAGGTGCGCATCATCGCTCGGGCGAACGAGAACCTGGGCTACTGGGACGACGAAGACGTCGGGTAGCGCCGACGGGTGATGCCGAGCAACGCCATCGACAGCGCGATGAGCCCTCCGGCTCCAGCGACGGTCCCGCACCGGGTCTGCTTCGGCGGGACCACGCCCGGTATCGGCTCGGTGGAGATCGGCTCCTGCTCGGCGGAGACTGGCTCCTGATCGGCGTAGATCGGCTCCTCGCTGACCAGGGCAAGCTCAAAGTAGCTCTCGTCGAGGGTCGCGATGTGGACCGTGCGCACCAACCCGATCCGCGGATCGTGGGTGGGCACGAGGTCGGGGGGCGCGATGTTCAGCTCGGCGCGCAGGTCGTTGGGCTGGGGCAGGGGGACGACCATCACCATCGCGCCGTCGTCGCCATGATCGTAGACGAACGGCTCCGGGTAGCGGGCCTCGAAGTCCGCTCGGGTCATCGCATACAGCGCGGTGGGACCATGTCGGGAGCCCTCGCTGTGCATCAACCCGGTCAGCCCCTTGTCTGGCTCGACGACATAGGCGTAGCCGTTGTTGCTGGTCGGGTAGATGAGCAGGACGTGCTCGGGGTACTCCGCGAGGTTGTCGATGGTGAGGGTGTAGCGGAGGCCGCGCATGTTGGGTGGAGCGAGGTCGGCGTGTGCGGTCAGGGACAGCAGGAGCAGCATGGTCTACCAGGGGAGGGAGATGGTGTTGACCTGCCAGGTGCCGTCGACCTGGACCACCACCCGCGCGGTGTCTCCGTCGATGTTCAGCTCTCGGAGGTGCGGGGTCGCGAGGCTGAGGCAGTCTACTGCGCCAGACCGGGAGGCCCGACACAGCGCCGCGCTGTCGTCTTGGGAGGCGCCATAGATCACGGTGTCGTCGTGCCAGCGGGGCGCGATGTGGGGCAGCACCGCGCCGGGCTCGCTGACGGAAGCGATCGGCAGCCAGTTCCCACTGGGTGACTTGGACACCAGCACGACGGCGGTGTGTTGGTCGCTGTAGCCCAGCCCGGCGAGCCAGAGGGTGCCGTCTTCGGCGGAGGTGAGGGCCGGGCGCTCCAGACGCCAGCCAGCCAGATCCGGGGCCAGATCGTTGAGGGCGAGCACCGCGGACTGTGTGAGTCCGGCCCGTGTGTCGGAGGCGATGTAGAACTGGCGGCTGTCCCGGGCGGTGGGGATCCCGGGCGCGGCGGCGATGGCGGCGATGATCTCGCCGTCGCTCTTGAGCAGGGTGGGGTGCTGGGGGAAGGTGATGTCCTGGAGCGCGAGGCTGCTCTGCCAGCTCCCTCCGCCGAAGGTGCCGACCACCATGCCGATGGGGCCGAGGCTGCCGCTGGGAGAGGCGTGCTCGTTGACGTTGTTGCTCCAGGCTGCCGTCAGCTGACCCGGTCCGCTGGCCAGCAGTGCGGGCCGCCACAGGGGGCTGACGGTCTCTTCGGGGGCTGCGATCTCGCTCCAGAGTCCTGCGGACTGCCAGAAGCAGCGGGGAATCCAGGGCGCGGCGTCGGCCTCCAGATCCACGGTCAGCTCTCGGAAACACAGCCAGCGCTCGTCGTCTCGGGCGGCCATGACCGGGGCCTCGGCGAGCAAGGCATCGGGAGAAGAGAAGACCACCCCGTCTACCTCGATCCGGCTGCGGTGGAAGGCGTCGTCCTGCTGAACCTCCACCGCCTCAACACCTCCAGCCGCCGCCACCGAGATCACCCCCAGCGGGGCCGGATCGTCGGTGGTGAGGAACATCTCGCTGAGGAAGCGCCCGGTGCTCATCGGCATCTGGGTGTCCAGCAGAGAGGCCACGGTCACCCCGACGTCTGCGAGGATGACCGGCTCGTCGGTGCTCACCCCGGCGTTGACGTCTGGGCCGAGGATGAGAAACGGGAGGTGACGACAGCCCATGCAGGCATCGCCATGCTCTCGCCAGGGTGGGTCGGTCTCAGACTCCCGGTGCCGACCGTGATCGCTGAGGATGATGAGCCAGGCGTCTTCATACGCCGGGAGGGACTGCATCGTCTCCCACAGCCGGACGAGCTGGCCGTCGATGGCCTCGACGTGGTCGGGGTAGTCCATGCCCTCGCCGTAGTGACCGGCGCGGTCGACGGAGTGGAGGTTGGCGATGAGGAAGTTGGGCTGGGTGGAGATGAGCTGGTCGTGGATGGCGTCGAACACCTCCGCGTCGCTCTGGGCGGGGATGATCTCGCTGCCGTCTCGGCCGACCATCACGAAGTCCGCGCCGCTCTCGTAGCCACCCTCAGGCCACAGGCTGTGGGCGATGGGCTTGATGAGGATGGTGTTGCCGGTGACCACGAGCTTCTCGCGCGGGATCTGCCAGTCTGTGCGCAGCTGCTCCATGACGGAGGGCAGCTCTGGGCGGTAGATGCCCGGCTCTTCTTCGACGGCGTAATTCGCCAGGGGCTGCTTGAGGCCGCTGGTCAGCGCACAGTGTGCCGGTGCGGTGATGGTGATGCCGGTGTTGAGCGCGGACTTTGCCCGAGCACCCTGGGGAACCAGCTTCTCCCAGGTCAGGGGCATCATCTCCCAGGGGGCAAGACCGGTTGCTGAGGAGGTGCGATCTCCCAGCGACTCCTCTGCCCGGACGCCGTCCATGACCACGACCACGATCCGTGCCTGGGGATCCTCATTGTTAGAGGAGTGGCAGGCGAGAAGTAAGGGAATCATGGAGAGATTGTATCGGATTGGTGCTTCACTTGTGGCGTCTTCGAAGAGCCGCTACACATTCCACAGTTGCGTTAAAATTCACTGGCATTGAGGTACACATGACCGCTCCAACCTGGAACCTTGAGATGATCTTCCCCGACGGGCTCCAGGGGGATGCCTTCTCCAGTGCGCTGTCCGCTGCTGAGGCCGAGGCCCGCGACCTGCTCGCCAGCGGAGATTCCCTGCCGGCCCTTCCGGAGCAGCTGTCGGTATGGGTGGAGTGGCTGCTCGCGGCTGACGATGCCACCCAGCGCCTGTGGCAGTGCAGCACCTTCAGTCACTGCCTGACCTGTGCCGACACCAACGATCGGGGTGCAGCCCGCGCAGAGGCTCGCGCCCGTGCGGCGTTTGCTCGGCTGAGGCGGGCCTGGGTTGGGCCGGAGAACCTCATCGCCAGCGGCTCGGAGGATGGCGTTGAGGCCCTGCTCAGTCGCCCAGAGATCGCCCACATGCGGCCGATGCTGGAGAAGATCCGCCGCAACCGGCGCCTGCTGCTGCCCCTGTCTCAGCAGCAGCTTGCCCGGGAGCTGTCCGAGGACGGCCTGCAGGGCTGGGGAAACCTGTATGACCGCCTCTCTGGCCAGCTGGAGGTCGAGATCGACGGCGAGCGCATCGCTGCGGGACAGGCCAACAACCGGCTCGGCAGCACCGACCGTCCCGAGCGCACCGCGGCCCTCGCAGCGCTGGGGGAGTCCTGGAAGGCACAGGAGGAGCACTGCGCGCAGGCGCTGTCGCACATCACCGGCTGGCGGCAGGTGCTCAACGATCGCCGAGGGGTCGACGAGCTGGCCGACACCCTCGCTGCCAACCGGATGAGCCGGGAGACCCTGGAGGCCATGATGGCCTCTGCCGCACGCCAGGCGCCACTGCTCAAGCGCTACATGACCGCCAAGGCAGGTCTGCTGGGGCAGGAGAAGCTGGGCTGGGAGGATCTGTCCGCCCCCCTCGCCAACCCCAACAGTGCCCAGAGCTGGGAGCAGTCCCAGGCGTTCATCCTCGATCACTTCGCCAGCTACCACAGCGACCTCGCAGACTTCGCTGCCAACGCCTTCGATAGACGCTGGATCGAGGGTGAGGATCGCCCCGGAAAGCGCCAGGGCGGCTGGTGTGCGAGCGTGCCGCTGAGCGGTGAGAGTCGCATCTTCATGACGTTCGGCAACACCTTCCGGGGCACCGTCACCCTCGCCCATGAGCTGGGCCACGCCTACCACAACTGGGTGTGTCGGGACCTGTCCCCCTCTCAGCGTCAGATCACCTCGACCCTCGCAGAGACCGCCTCAGTGTTCGCGGAGAGCCTGGTCAGAGACGCAGCCCTCAAGGCCGCCGACTCCCGGGAGAGCCGCCTCGCGATGCTCGATGCCCGCCTGATGGCCGGGGTGAGCTTCCTGATGAACATCCCCGCCCGCTACGCCTTCGAGCGCGCCCTCTACCCGCTGCGTCGAGAGGGGTTGCTGGATCCAGACGTCCTGACTCAGACCATGCTGGACTGCCAGAAGACGGCCTACCAGGGCCACCTGGAGAGCTGGTATCCGCACTTCTGGGCCAGCAAGCTGCACTTCTTCATCTCAGGACGGGCGTTCTACAACTACCCGTACACCTTCGGCTACCTGTTCGCCCAGCTCGTCTACCGCAAGGTGCGCGCTGACGGCGATCACGCCGCCTATGTGGCCCTGCTCCGTCGCACGGGTTGGGATGACGCTGAGCCCCTCGCTGCGGAGTGTCTCGGGCTTGATCTGACCCGCACGGAGACCTGGGATCTCGCGGCTGCGGGGCTGGAGGAGGATCTGGAGGCGTTTTTGGCGGAGATCTGAAGGGTCCGCCGGGGGCGGAAAGCATGGCGTTGACGATGGCGAACCTCAACCATCCGGTGAGGGAGCACCCGCCGTCATCCCATCGCCACGACGCTGAGAAGCCCGAAGGGCGAGCAGAACAGGGAAGGCAACATCGAAAACTGCGATTGGAGAGTCGCTGGAGTGCCAGCGCTGTCTCCGTCCTTGGCATCATCTCTAGACTCTGACGATTCGAGAATCGGTGTCATTGAGCTACCCACCTTGTGGCCCCCAGCATGACACCCGCTCACTCGCCACCGTCCGCAGACTCAAAGGACCGTCCTGTGCGTCTACGGGGATCCCAAAGTCCAACTTCGCGGTTCGTCGCCCATAGGCCGAGCCTAAGTCCCAGGAAACCGGGGCGCCTTGATGTCCTGGGCCGGTGGTGCCTTGAGCACCTCGACCAGTCGGACGATCTCGTCAATGTATCCCTGAATCTCGTCCTGCTTGAGGCCCACGCCCTCGATGATGATGCGCTGGCTGTCGATGCTGGAGCCGGGGAAGGGATGGAGGACGGCCATCAGGGCGCCCGCGATCTCGGGGTGCTCCCAGACCACCGGCATGCCCTCGGTGCCAGCGAATTGCAGACTGCGACCAAGGATCACGCCGCCCTGTGAGGCACCAATCTTCTTGCTGATCTTCTTGCCGGTGTTGGTGATCGAGAAGCCGGCAGGCAGGCTGAGGTTGTGGCGAGCGAGGATGCGGGTCTTCTTCTTCTCCAGGTGGACCGCCAGCCAGACCTGACCGCGACGGCCAGTGAGCTTTGGCCGCTTCGTGGCGGCGTCGACCTCGAGCAGCAGACCGATGCTCTTGGCGAATTCATCGATTTTTGTGGGCTTCGGCCCCTCGGCGTCCTGCTTTCGCACCCGCTCCTGGAGCAGCTTGGAGCCCACCAGCATCGCGATGCCCAGGCCACCGCCGACGATGAAGATCGGTGGAATCCCCCGGGTGCTGTTGCTGCCATCCGGCAGCCCACCGTTGAGGATGACGCCAACAACAGGCGCCGCAACCACCACGATCACCCAGAAGATAGAGAACCCTCCATAGCTGCCCCTCATTCCGTACACACCTGCTCCTGCCTGATATGCCTAACCCACGTTCTGACTGGACTGGAGGTGACCATGGGCCTGCGTGATGTGATCAAGCGACTGATGGGTGGTGGCGGCGGCGAGCCGGAGGAAGAGGGCGAGCTGATCCGCGAGGATCAGGTCGTCGGGGAGGGCGACGAGGCTGTCAAGGGCAGCACCGTCAGCGTCCACTACACCGGCTGGCTGACCAGCGGACGCAAGTTCGACTCCTCCCTCGACCGGGGACAGCCGTTCTCGTTTCGCATCGGTGGTGGGCAGGTCATTGCTGGCTGGGAGCAGGGCGTCGCTGGGATGAAGGTCGGCGGAAAGCGCAAGCTGACCATCCCGTCCTCTCTTGGCTACGGTCGCCGTGGCACCGGTCCGATCCCCGGAGGGGCTACGCTGGTCTTTGAGATCGAGCTCTTGGGCGTTCGTTGAACAAACAAAAGAGCGGGACGCTCTCCTGAGAGTGCGCCCCGCTGCAATTCGAGCAACAGCTCCGGAGCCCCGGTCGACCCTTACCCCCCCAGGTGGGCCGACCGGGTGCCAGCGTTCATCCGGGTCCCCCCCAGGATGGATGATGCCGACGCTCAGAAGCTGTCCGGGCTGTTTGTCCCGGTGCTCGCTTTTACATACAGCAAGCGGCGTGCCAGGACTGCCGCACCTATAAGATGCTGAAATTACATACAATGAGATCCTGTCAGGCATGCGCGCGCAGTGCGCGCAGCCGCCCGCGCAGTACGATCCCGCAGAACCGAGGCTTCCCATGCTCCTGACCTTACTCTTTGCCTGTGACACGCCCCCCGAGGCACCTCCCGTTGAGCCGACGCCTGCTGAGGTCGTCGAGGCCCCACCCGCTGAGGTTCCCCCTGCTGCGACCCCTGGCGTCATCACGGAGGGAGACCTGTCGATCACGCCGGTCTACCACGGCACCGCGCTCATCCGTCACGGCGAGCGAGTCCTCTGGCTGGACCCATGGTCGAAGGGTGCGCTGGTCGATCATGCGAAGGGTGACATCATCCTGATCACCGATGTCCACAGCGATCACATGGATCCCGAGGCCCTCAAGGTCGTCTCAAAGCCCGATGCGGTGATCGTGGCACCAGCTGCGGTCCGGGATGCCCTGGCGGAGGTCGGTGGCCCAGCGGTGGCGCATGTGCTGGAGAACGGTGCCTCACTGGACCTCGACGGGCTGACCATCACCGCCGTGCCGATGTACAACCTCGTGCGTGGTCCGGAGTCCGGTGGACTGTTCCACGACAAGGGGCGTGGCAACGGCTACCTGCTCACCGCCGGAGAGTCCACGGTCTACTTCGCCGGAGACACCGAGTGCACCGACGAGATGAAGGCGCTGTCGGGGGTCGACCTCGCCTTCCTGCCGATGAACCTGCCCTACACGATGCCGCCAGAGGAGGCCGCGGGGTGTGTGGCGGCGTTTAAGCCGGCCCGGGTGATTCCCTACCACTACGCCGGCAGCGACCTGTCGGTGTTCGTCGGTGCGCTGGCGGAAGCTGAAGGGGTCACCGTCGAGCAGGCGGAGTTCTACCCTGGCGGACTGCCCTGGTAGCTACAGCCGAATGCCGGCTTGACCACCAACTGCCAGCGCGCCCTGACGGAGATCACCGATAGCGGTCTGGTATGAGCCGCTGTCTCCCTCAAACATCGTCCAGTGCAGGGTCGGTCCGCCGAAGAAGGCCAGCCGCTTGAAGCCGACACCAAACACCATGCGGCCACGGAGGATGGAGCCGGGGTTGTCGAAGACGAACGGCACCGCGCCATAGCTGCCCGCCGCGACATCGACGTCCATGTAGACCAGCGGGATGATCGGCTGGTGCCAGCCGATGCCGAGGCTCATCGTGGACTGCTGGGGCCGGTAGCTGTACTCGGCGAGGCTGTAGAGGCGCTTGCCGCCGTAGGTCGCCCCGATGGCCCACGGGTCTGCGGAGGCGCCGAGGACATAGAGGTGGTTGTAGCCGGACTTGTTGACGCTGATCAGACCGAGGGCGACGTCGGCGTCCTGGGCGATGTTGATGATGCCGATCTGGGCGTTGGCTTTGCCCGCGACGTTGATGATGCCGATCTGAGCGCCGCGCAGGCTTCGGGCGTAGTTGAGGCTCGATGAGAGCTGCGCACCGCTGAAGTCCCGGGCGATGTTGGGACCAGCGGCCATCTGGAGGCCCACCCCGTCGCCAGCGATGTTGAGCCCGGCGGCGCCCTGGAGGCCATGCAGGGACTCGGTGGTGGTGTTCATTCCGGCGGCCATCTGGATCCCACGGACCGGGCCATTCACGATGTTGCCTCCCGCAGCGAGCTGGGTGCCGAGCATCGGACCACCGACGATGTTGGCCCCGACGGCGAACTGTGCGCCCTGGACCTGCTCGGTGACCACGTTGGCGGCGATGGCAAGCTGTGCGCCATTGAGTCGGTCCGCGGCAGTGACTCCGAGGGAGAGGTCGAAGTGGTGGATGGTCGGGCGGTCGTCCTTTGTGAACAGCGAGCCGGGCACGATCCCGACGGTAAACGGTACGTTTCGGTAGCCCTCGCCGCCTCGGGCCATCGCCAGGGTGGCACCGACGGAGACGAAGTCCGCTGCGGAGATCTTGACCGTCTGATCGTGGCTCAGGCTCAGGCGGGCCTCGGAGAGCTGTCCGTTGACATCGAGCAGCACGACATAGTCTCCCTCATCGAGTCCCAGCTCCAGGGGGCGCTCGCCGGGCTTGAGCACCTCGGCGATCAGCCGACCCGAGGCATCTCGAACCGACAGGCGCCCGGCCACACCCGGGGCGATGAGCAGCCGGGCGGAGGTGGCGGAGAGGTCGGTGACCACGAGGTCGCCGGTGCCAGAGTACTGGAAGTCCTGGTAGGCGTGCTGGGCGCCGCCGATGGTGCGCTCGGTGCGGTAGAGGGTCTCGCTGTGGGCGAAGTCGTAGGCTTCGCGCAGGGTGATGCGGCCGTTCTCGTTCATGTCCGCGCCACCCCGCAGCCCGCTGATCAGGGCGTGGGTGAAGTAGGACCCGCCGATCTGCTCGGCCTCCTGGGAGACCTCGTCGGCGGAGGAGGAGGTGAGGTAGGCGTAGCCGGAGACGGTGTTGGACTCGTCGCTGAGGAACGGCGCCTTGAAGGTGCCGCCCTTGCTGCGGACCACCGCCCCGGAGCTGCACGAGTCGAGCACGAGGAGCCGCATGTCGGCGGGCAGGTCGTCGAGGGCATCGCGCAGCTCGTCGTAGCCGTAGCGGTCGCCCGACAGCAGGAGCCCTTCGGCGTCGGAGTGGCCGGAGTAGTAGACGAACACCTCGGTGCGGTCGCCAGTAGCCTGAGCCTGCTCGATGAGTCCGTGGAGCTGCTCGAAGCCGATCTCCAGATCGTTGCGGTCTGGCTCAATGAGCAGGAGGGTGTCGTCTGGCGGGACGCTGCCGAGATCGTTGAGGACGCTGGCCATTGCCTCGGCATCGGAGACGGCGTAGCGCAGAATGCTGCGGCCGTCGCCCCCATCGTTGGCTCCGGCGAGCAGGGCAAAGCGCTGGGTTCCAGCGGCGGCGGCGGCAATCAGAAGTAGCGGGGACATGCTCACTCCTTGTTTAGCGTGAAGGTGTCAATGAGTCCGCCAGCAGGGGGCTGGACGTCCTTGCCCTGAGACAGGGCGTTCTCGATGGCGGCGGTGTCGATGGGCTGGTCATCGGCGATAAGGTAGAAGCGCTCAAACTCTGGCGCGTCGTCCAGCTCGAAGCTGCGGGGAAGGGTCTGGCGGCCCTCGGGATCCATCGTGCCGACGTGGTGGCGGGTGACCGTGCCGTTGCCATCGACGGAGAAGATGCCGCCGTAGGTGAGGTGCTCGGCGTACAGGTTGTAGGAGACCTGCACCTGGTCACCGGGTTGGACCTGAGCACCGTCGGCCAGGGGCTTGTCCTGATTGAGGCGGTAGATGAGCAGGGCGGACCGAGCCGCTGGATCGCTCTTGATGCCATCGTAGAGAGGTCGCTCGCCCGGCTCGGTCGTGATGGGACCGGGCTGCACCGCGACGAAGAGCGCGGCAGCGGCGGCGAGTGCCGGGATCGCCAGCCAGGCCCGACGTCGGGGGGCTGGACGAGCCGCAACGGAGACCTGCGCGGCGATCACCCGGGGCGGGTAGTTGGTGAGGATCTGTGCGTTGTCGGCACGGAGGGTGTCGAGCCGGTCAAGCTCGCCGGCATCTTCGAGCCGGCGACGGACCTCGGTGGCCTTGGTTGGGGGAAGCTCTCCGAGGAGGAGCTGCTCGATGAGGAGGTCTGGGATGCTCACAGCGTGCCCTCCAGTTCCTGGACGTGTTGTTTGAGGAGACGGAGGCGCTTTCGCACCCCAGAGACCGACATTCCCACCGCATCCGCGACCTCCTGGAGGGTCAGACCGTCCACGAGATGGAGGACGGCGATGGTCCTGGTTGAAGGCTTCTCTTGCTTGAAGATCAGCCCCAGGAGGTCACGGAATTCGATGATGTCAGGCTCTGGCGCTGCGGCAATTCGCTGCAGCAGATCGTCGTTGGGGGTCTCGGGTCGGCGGCTCTTGCTTCGGATGCGGTTGAGGCAGGTGTTCGTGGCGATGCGGTAGAGCAGGGAGCTTGGGTACTCCACCTGCATGTCGCGTCGGGTCAGCAGCTTCACAAACGTGTCCTGCATCGCCTCGGCGGCTTTTTCCTCATCACCAAGAAGCTGACGGCAGCGCCGAAGGACCATCGGTCCGTAGCTGCGATACAGCGCCTCGACATCCTCAGCCAATGGGCCTCCTCCCGGGTTCACTGGCTGAGACACCGAGGGCTGAGCCTCGTGTTACTCGCTGGCGTTTTTTTCCACCAGTCACGACAGCGCACAGTGTGCTGGACTGAGTCGAGAACGTCGGTGCGACCCTTACCGGCTGAGGTTCTTGCACGTTCGAACGAGAGGGTTGTTGGGGTCGGTCTCTGGGGTCGTCCAGGTCCCATCGAGCACCCAGTCACACAGCTCGCCGCGAAGCTGGGAGAGCACCACCGTCTCAGTGTCGGTGAGGTCGGTGGTCTCGCCGGGGTCGGTGAGCAGGTCGTAGAGGGCGTCGCGCTGTCCGGGGTAGGGCTGCCCGAGGTTGTAGGGTGGGCAGTTGGAATTGCCCTGGTTTTCGTCGCGGATGTACTTGTAGCCACCGGAGAGCACGATGGCTGTGCTGCCGCCACCCTCGGCGAACAGGGGGCGCTCCTCGATGGCGCCAGCCAGTACTCCATCGACAAGGTTTTCCCCGTCGCGCTGACCGGTCCAGCCAATGCCAGCGACGTCGGCGAGGGTTGGCGCGAAGTCGACCTGGCTGACCCACTCGCTGTGCCAGGCCACCGGCAGTCGTCCCGGCGCGGAGATGGCGAACGGCACCACATTGACCTCGTTTGTCAGCGAGCAGCCATGGTAGAGGTAGTTGCTTCGTGCCCCAAGCGCCTCGCCGTGATCGGCGCCGAATGCGATGACCGCTTCGTCTCTCAGCCCACGCTCATCGAAAGCGGACAGGATGCCCTCAAACACCGCGTCGGTCTCGCGGAGCTGGCTGCGGTAGACCGCGTGGATCTCGGCAAGGTCGGCGCCCTCTATTGGCAGCTCGCCGAGGATGGCGTCGTCGAGTTGGTCACCGTCGGTGGCATCAAGCGTGCCGGTGTAGGGCTCGGGGTGGAACTCGCTGTACCACGACTCGACCCGGGTGTAGGGCTCATGGGGATTCATTAGGTGGATCCATACAAACAGCGGTGTGCCTTTCGGCCGCTCATCGAGACGCTCGCTGAGGGTCGACAGCAACAGTCGGTCCCGCTCCTCATGGGTGATGCCGACGACGGAGTCGATGCCTTCGACATTCTGGGACCACACGCAGTCCTCAGTGTCGGTGACCCCGTCGATGAACTGGCAAGCGTTCGCGGCGAGCCCGATGGTGTGGTAGCCAGCCTGCTCAAAGCGCTCGATGAGGGTGGGCTCCGAGGGCGCCGACCAGCCGCTGTTGTTCCGTACCCCGTGGGTCCTCGGGTAGGTTCCAGTGAGCACCGAGGCGGTCGCCACACTGGTTAGCCCGCGCACAGTGAAGGTGTTCTCGAACACCACCGACGTATCGAAGAAGTCGTCGATGACCGGGGTGGTCTGGGCCTGTGTCTGCCAACCACTCATGTGCTGCCGGGCGAGGGTGTCGACGAACACCACGACCACAACCTCCGCCGGCTCAAACCGACTTGTGAAGTCGGAATAGGGCACGGTCGTGTCTTCTGTTTTGGCGCCCTGGCAGGCGATGAGCAGGGGGATCATGGGGGTATGGTAAAGCGAAACGCGCAGGATCGAGACGGTCTGTGGGGAATGTTGACTTGTAGTTGAATCATAGGACACCAGTCAGAGCTTCGGACGGTGTCTGTGCGCTCTTCCCCGTGCACCTTTTTCGGCACCAGTCACCGAGCCGGACAGTATCCGGCCCGACTGGTGCGCTTTTGTCTGAGACGGGGGTTTCACCCCCAAACCCCCCGCTACGCG
>JBLHNG010000115.1:0-14477 GCA_047621685.1 Myxococcota bacterium
AGCGGCGAGGAGGAGCAGGGCGGATAGAATTGCGCGGTTCATAACGGTCCCATGGTAGCCGATCGAAGCAAGCAGACGACCTCTGAACACCGCGTTAGGCTGTTGATGTTCCAGCAATTGACGCAACACTGACGAACAGCCTGCGTAAATATTCTGGTCAACAACGGCAGAAACATCTGCAAGGAGCAAGACAATGCGCGAGCGTTTACGCGCAGCGACGCGTGATCTCGACCCGAAGCGCTCTATCGTCTTCTTGACGGGTGCAGGCATCTCTGCGGAGAGCGGGATTCCGACGTTTCGAGGCGAGGGAGGCTACTGGACGGTGGGCAGCACGGTCTACCAGCCCCAGGAGATCGCGACCCGGGCGTTCTTCGACAAGAACCCGTGGGAGATCTGGCGGTGGTATCTCTACCGCCGGGGCGTCTGCGATGTCGCCCGCCCCAACGCCGCCCACCATGCGCTCGTCGCGCTGGAGCAGCGCCACAAGCGCATCTTCCATCTCATCACCCAGAACATCGACGGACTTCACGCCCTGGCGGGCTCGGATCCGGCGCGGACGTATGAGATCCATGGGAGCGGTCATGAGATGCGCTGTGCGGTGGGCTGCACGACGGACCGCTACCCGATCCCCGAGGCTGTGAGCTGCAAGGGTGTGGACGATGCGATGACCGAGCAGGACCGGGCGCTGCTGCGCTGTCCGAAGTGTGGCAGCCACTCCCGGCCCCATGTGCTGTGGTTCGACGAAGTCTATGAGGAGGAGCTGTACCGCTCGACCACCGCGATGGCTGCTGCGGCGAGCGCCTCGGTGTTCGTCACCGTCGGCACCTCCGGAGCGACCAGCCTGCCGCTCCACGCCGCCATTGCCGCGAGTCAGGCCGGGGCGGTGCTGATCGACATCAACCCGAACGAGAACCCGTTTCAGGTCTTTGCTGAGGATCAGGGTGGGTTCTGGCTGAAGGGCTCGTCGAGTGAGTGGGTTCCGGTGCTGGCAGAGCTGCTCTAAGTCACGGCAGCCACCGTCGCGGATCCTCCCGCAGCAGCGCCGCAGCCCGTGCCATGTCTGCGCCAAACCGCGTGGTGATCGCCGCCAGTGACTCTGGAGTCGCTGGTGGCTCATGGCGCTCCAGCAGCTCCAGCCGCCGATCGGGACCAGGCCAGACGAACGAGTGGTCGAGCACCACCTCGTCATGCCGTCGCCCCAACCTCAGCGTGAGCATCGGCACCTTGCCGTCCCCGGTCACCGAGCGGCCCAGCTCCAGGAAGTCGGCCGTCTCAGGGGCCACTCGATTCGGCCCAGCGCCAGCCCGAGGCTCGAACAGGGCCAGGAGGTCGGTGGGGGCAAAACGGTTCGCCTGGATCTCGGCAACCTCCGAGACGATCTGCGCGTCGCACACCGTCGCGAGGTCCGCATCGACGGGCAGGCGGTCCTCATCGATCATCCAGGCATGCCCGCTGGTGTAGTGGTGCTCGATCTCCAGCAGCACCGCGTCGGGCAGCACCGTGACCCGGAGACTGGGATCGCTGCGGGTGCTGCCCTTGCGCCGACGGGGGGTGTCCTCGGGAGCGGGGAGGACGCGCCGATAGCAGAGCGCACCCAGCCCGAGGTCGTAGTCTGCCCGGAAGCGATGAAACACCGGCTACCGCATTGTGGCGAGGTGCTGCTTCCACACATCCTCACGCAGCTGCGTGTGGGCCTGGCGGGCGAGGGCGCGGGCGACGGTCTGGGTGCCGGTGTGGGAGAAGTACGCGGTCGAGGCGTCGATGGCAGCGGCGATGTAGTCCATGCCGCCAGCAGCCCCGCCGAGCACGCCCTGGAGCTTGTCGATTGCACCCGCCTGGGTGATGCCCTTCTCTTCAACGAACCGCCCGACCCAGTCGCCGGTCGCATCGAGTGCGTCGACGATGTAGCCGCGCTTGGCGTCGAGAGTGTCGCCGGGGAGCTGGTCACCGAGCTGGCGGAAGACCGGGTTGCTCGACAGCGCAGAGGTGGCGAGGCCCTTCCAGGTGGTGAGGATCTGGCTGAGGAAGTCCGGGCCGAGGGGGATCATGCCCTCAAACACCACCCAGGCGACGATGCGCATGAGGTCGTAGCGGGCGTAGTCAGCCAGGGCGGCGGTGAACCGGGCGAGGCCATCGGGATCGGTGGAGGGCATGCCGTGGAGGGTTCCAAACGCCAGCAGCTCGGCGATCAGCTTGACCCCGGCATCGAGCGCCTGGGTGGTGTCCGGCTTGGGGGTCAGCTTCTGGAGGAAGCTCAGCCCACCGAACATTGCGCCGATCTTGCCCGCGACCGCAGCACCTGCGGCGACCTGATCGGCGGTGTCAACCAGGGTGTAGATCTGGATCGCCCGATCGAACCGGGCGCCGTCGGTGACCTCGATGCGTTTTGCGACGAGCCCGACCTGGGCGAGCAGCTTCGGGGGCGCATCCGGGCCACAGATCTCGGCGACGATGTCCTCGAACCGGGTCACGTTGGACCACTCCCCGGGCACGAACGTGTCGAGGGTGTTGAGGGCGGAGACGGTGAGACCAGTGGTCGGCAGCGCAGTGAGGGCGGAAATCGCAGACATATCAAGGATCCTCCAGTTGGAAGACTATCGCCATCTGGCGGGTCGCGGAGAGTGGTGTAGTCTGGTGGATATATGGATTGAAATGGAACCATTCATCCATCCGTGACAACTGACGTGTATGTCCCCCCCCTATCGATGAAAAACACGAGGCGATGATGACCCAGAGACTGATGCCCGCGATCCTACTCGCCCTGCTGACTGCCCCCGCTGCCCAGGCCGGTCAGCTGGAGACCGTCATCGACACCGAAGGTAAGCTCGATAAAAAGGATCAGGCCCTCGCCAACGGTGAGTGGGCTGACATCTACACCCTCGACCTGCAAGCAGGCGACCGGGTGCTCGTCGAGATGGAGTCCAAGAAGGTCGACACCTACCTCGTGCTTCGTGGACCAGACGACACGGTCTATGAGAACGACGACGACGGCGGGAAGAAGCGCAGCGCACTTGATGTGTTCGTCGAGACCCCGGGGACCTGGCTGGTCTACGCCACCAGCTTCGCCGCCGCAGACAAGGGCAAGTACAGCATCCGGATCCAGACCGATCGCTCCGGCACCGGCGGGGCGGTCAGCGACTCCGACGAGGCCCCGATCGGCAGCATGGCGGTGGGAACGCCGGTCTCTGGCACCCTCGCATCCGGCGACTTCCTCCTGCCCAACGCCGAGTGGGCCGACCGCTACACCGTCGTCCTCCAGGCGGGAGAGCACCTGTCGATGTCCATGGCCTCCAGCGACATCGACACCTACATTGTCGCCCAGGCCCCCTCTGGCAGCACCGAAGGCAACGACGACTGTGACGGGGATCAGAACCGGTCCTGCCTCGACCTCGTCGCCCAGGAGAGCGGCGAGTGGCTCATCTACGCCACCTCCTACGGGGCCGCTGACGATGGCTCCTACACCCTCTCCGTCGACACCGTTGAGGAAACGGAGCAAGCCGCAGGTGGCGGCGCGGAGCGGTGGAGCGGCACCCTGGCTGACGGAGACATCACCATCTCATCGGGCGAGTTCATCGACGGCTACGTCGTCCAGGGCACCGCCGGAGAGCGCTGGGTGGTGGACCTGCGCTCCACGGAGTTCGACCCGTTCCTCATCGTGCGCGCCCCGGATCAGAGCCAGGAAGAGAACGACGACTGGGAGGGTGCCCGGGACCGCTCCCTGCTCGACATCACCCTCGATCAGACCGGCGAGTACGGTCTCGCGGTGACCACCTACCAGGCCGGGGAGATGGGCAGCTACGACCTCACCCTCCGACGGGTCGGTGCGGAGGATGTGGCCAGCGCGGATTCCCTGCGGCACACCGGCACCCTGGCTGACGGAGACGATCAGCTCTCCAACGACGAGTGGTACGACAGCTACAACTTCCAGGGCCTGCCCGGCCAGACCGTGCGCGTTGACCTCCAGGGTGAGTTCGACACCTACGTCGGCGTGATCGGCCCCGGAGGCTTCAAGCAGGAGAACGACGACTACGAGACCAGCGGCCACAGCCTCGTCGAGGGCGTGCTCTCAGAGGCCGGCGAGTACACCGTCATCGTGACCTCGTATGAGGCCAACCAGGGCGGCAGCTACACCCTGAACATCGCCATGGACGAGGAGCGCGAGGCGATGCAGTCCGAGCAGCGCAACGTCACCGCCCTGGGCACCGACGGCATCCACGCCACCGGCACCCTGGAGTCCGGCGACGCCACCCTGGAGACCGGCGAGTTCCAGGACCGCTACGTCTTCGATGCCCAGGCCGGTCAGTCCATCGTCGTCTCCATGACCGCCACTGACTTCGATCCCTACATCGGCCTCCAGTACCCCGACGGCACCGGGCTCGAGAACGACGACTGGGACGGCAACCACGACCTCTCTCGCATCGAGGTCATCGCTCCGGAGACCGGCCGCTATCGGGTGATTGCCACCTCGTACCGGGCCGATGAGACCGGCAGCTATCAGCTCGATGCCACCGTCGGTGCGCCGGTCGATTCGCCCACCATCGAGGCGGTCGCCAGCGCCACCGGTGGTGAGATCTACGGCGTGTTTGTCGGCATCTCCGACTACCCCGACGGCGGCCCCGGCGACCTCGACTTCACCGCCCAGGACGCCAGCCAGCTCTACGATGGCATGCAGCGGGTCGGCATGGATCCGAGCAACGGCTACCTGCTCACCGACAGCGACGCCACCCGCGCCAATGTGCTCTCCGCCATCGCGGAGGCCGGGGCGGCGATGAACGACAACGACCTGCTGATGGTGTTCTACTCCGGCCACGGCGGGCGCGTGGAGAGCACCAGCTTCCAGGCCGCGGACCCCGACGGCTTCGACGAGACCCTCGCGCTCTACGACGGCCAGATCACCGACGATGAGGTCGACGCGGCGTTTGATGGCATCGAGCACGGCCGGGTGCTGTTCGTGCTGGACTCCTGCTTCTCCGGCGGCTTCTCCAAGGACGTCATCAGCCAGCCCGGTCGCATGGGGCTGTTCTCCTCCCAGGAAGACGTCACCTCCGCAGTGGCCCGCAAGTTCCGGGCCGGCGGCTACCTCTCCCGGTTCATGGTCGAGGCAGTGGGAGAGCGTCTGGCAGACGACGACAACGACGGCTCGCTGACCGCCCTGGAGCTGTCGCAGTACGTCTACGAGCGCTACCGCAGCGATGTGAAGTCCGACCCCGGCATGAAGGGCGGCGGTGCCTACGACGACATCGTCATGGCCGGTCGCTACCTCGGCTACCAGCAGCTCGTGGTTGATCGGGGCGGCGTGGCTCCCTCCGCGGTCCTGTTCGCCTGGTAGAGCGCTTGAGCTGTCACACCTGACCCCATCTGACGGTATGCTGGGGTCAGGTCAAGGGACGGAGGAGTGTGGTCATGTTTCTCCTGTTTACCCAATCCGCATCTGCTTTCTGTGGCAACTACGTCGGCGAGGCTGGCGCTGAGCTGGTGAACACCGCCAGCGAAGTCGCCATTGTCCGCCAACAGAACCACACCACCATCACCATGGCGAGTGACTTCGAGGCCGACGTCTCTGAGTTCGCAGTGATCATCCCGGTGCCCGTGATCCTCACCGAGGAAGACGTGAGGGTGGTGGATCCGAGCCTGTTTCACACCCTCGACCAGTACTCCGGCCCCCGGCTGGTGGCCTACTCCTGCGACGAGCTGTACCCGGAGACCTCCAGCGGTGGCGGCGGGCTGGGCTGCGCGGACTACGACCTGGCCGTGCAGGCCACGGATGACATGGCGGGCTCTGCCGACGACCCCTACTCCGACGTCGCAGTCGAGGCCCGGTTCATCGTCGGGGAGTACGAGATCGTCGTGCTGTCGGCGGAGGAGTCCGAGTCGCTGATCGGGTGGCTCAACGACAGCGGCTATGCCGTCAGCGCCAACGCCGAAGCGATCATGCAGGAGTACCTCGACGCCGGCAGCTACTTCTTCGCCGCGAAGGTCGACACCGACCTCATCCCCGCTGACCAGGACATGCTCTCGCCCCTGAGCTTCTCCTATGAGTCCGACGTCTTCTCCCTGCCGATCCGGCTGGGCACGGTCAACTCGCCCGGGGTCCAGGACCTCGTCATCTACGCGCTCACCGATGCCGACGCCGGACGGGTCGCGATCAGCAACTACGA
The DNA here is from genome assembly GCA_047621685.1 of Myxococcota bacterium. Lineage (GTDB taxonomy): Bacteria > Myxococcota_A > UBA796 > UBA796 > UBA796 > JAQXDW01. Next base: position 6,159 of record JBLHNG010000115.1, read on the forward strand.
CGAGGCGGTGGCGGAGGACGAGTGCCTGTTCCGAGGTGAGTCGGACTTCGGCGACTTCTACGAGGAGCGGTTCTCCGAGGCCGTTGGCGACGAGCCCGAGTGGGTGACCGAGTACGGCTGGTATGTCACCCCGTGGGTGTCCGCCTGCGATCCCTGTCCGCCCACCGAGATCGCTGAGCCGATGGACATCAACGACCTCACCGCCCTGGGCTTTGTCAGCGCCGATCCTGAAAATCCACAGGTGGAGTACTACTTCACCCGGCTGCGCATGCGCTACACGCCTCAGAAGGCCACCGAGGATCTCACCCTCTACATCTCCGGGCTCACCGAGAACACCCAGCAGCGCTACGTCCAGTACGAGTCGTACATGGAGTCGCTGTTCCCGATCTGCACCGAGGGCTGGGTGGAGGACGACCCGGGAAGCTGTGCGGACGAGGGGCGGGAGTACCGCAAGCGGATCCGGGAGCAGGAGGGCGGCTGCGCGGTGGTCAAGCCGTGGAACCGCACCGCCGGGTTGACCCTGGTGATGATGGGGCTCCTCGGGCTGGTCGGGATGCGCCGTCGTCGCTGAGCATGAAGGCGCCGGATCCCCTACACTCAGGGGATGATCCTCCCGGAATACGACGCCCTCGACGCCACCGCTCTCGCAGCTCTCATCGCCGGGGGGGACATCTCCCCGGCAGAGGCCCTTGATGCCGCCATCGCCCGCATCGAGGCGCGCAACCCGCCGCTCAACGCTGTGGTCACGCCGCTGTTCGACCGCGCTCGGAGTCGGCTGGCGGACCTGCCCGACGGGCCGCTGCGGGGCGTGCCGTTTCTGGTCAAGGACCTCGTCCTCCAGCTGGAGGGCACCGTCACCACCGGCTCGACGAAGCTGCTCGCCAACGGCACCCCCTCGACGTTCTCCAGTGTGCTCGCGCAGCGCTATGAGGCCGCCGGGTTGGTCATCTGCGGGAAGACCAACACGCCTGAGCTGGGGATCATGGGCATCACCGAGCCGGAGACCCGCGGCCCGACCCGCAACCCGTGGGACACCTCCCGGACCCCCGGCGGCTCCTCGGGGGGCTCCGGTGCGGCAGTGTCCTCGCGCATGGTGCCCCTCGCCCACGGCGGAGACGGCGGCGGCTCGATCCGCATCCCCGCGTCGGCCTGCGGGCTGTTCGGCCTCAAGCCCAGCCGTGGACGGGTCAGTCAGGCCCCGATGCAGGGGGAGGGGTGGGGCGGCTTCACTCAGGAGCATGTGCTCACCCGCTCCGTCCGGGACAGCGCCCTGCTGCTCGACCTCACCTCTGGCACCACCCCCGGCGAGCCCTACATTGCACCGCCCGCCGCGCGGCCCTACCGCGAAGAGGTCGGGGCAGATCCGGGCACGCTGACCATCGCATTCACCCCCGAGACGCTGTTCGCCGGGGAGTCCGATCCAGCCTGTCGGACCGCGATCGCCGACGCCGTGGCGCTGCTGAGTGACCTCGGCCACACCCTCGTCGAGGTCACCCCTGTCCTGCCCATCCCCGAGCTGCGCATGGCGTACTTCCTCACCGTCGCTGCCGGGGTGGCGGAGGCAGTCGAGATCACCAGCAAGGTGCGTGGGGTGCGTCCGAGGGCTGCAGACTGGGAGGCGCCGACCTGGATGCTCGCCCAGATCGGCCGCAGCATGTCCGGTGTCCAGCTCGCCGGAGCCCGCCGCATCGCCCAGGACGCCGGTCGCATCATGGGGACCTTCCACGAGACGCACGACCTGTTCCTCACCGCCACCCTCGCCAGCCCCCCCATCCCCATCGGCACCTTCGACCTCTCCACCGCCGAGCGCCTCCAGCTCGCGGTCATGCGGGCGCTCCCGCTGCGGGCGCTGTTCGACGTCGCCCTCAAGGAGCTGGGCACCAACGCCATGGCCGCCACCCCCAACACCCAGCTGTTCAACATCACCGGCCAGCCCGCGATGAGCGTGCCGCTGCACTGGACGGACGACGGCCTGCCGGTGGGGATCCAGCTCGCCGCAGCCTACGGCGACGAGGCCACCCTTTTCCGGGTTGCCGGTCAGCTTGAGGCCGCTCGTCCCTGGGCCGATCGACTTCCGCCCGGGATATAGAGCCCACCCCTCCGGAGGAGACCCCCATGCTGTTGCTACTCGCCCTTGCCTGTGTTCCCAAGAAGGACTTCGAGGCCCTCTCTGCAGAGGCGGTCAGCGCCCGCGAGGAGCTGACTGCCCAGCGCACCCACAGCCAGGGGCGGATCATCGACCTGGATGCTGCACTGGCCGAGGCGCTGGCCCGCTCCGCTGCGCTGGAGGGGGAGCTCACCGCTCGCCAGGGAGAGCTGGAGCGCCTCAACGCCGAGCAGGCGAGTCTGCTCAAAGATCGCAGCCGACTGAAGTCCAGCGTGGAGGAGATGGAGTCCGCCCTCAACGATCTGTCGCTCCGCAAGCGCATTGCCGAGGAGCGGGTCACCCAGTACCAGGATCTCCTCGGGCGGTTCCAGAGCCTCATCGACGCCGGCAAGCTCTCGGTGAGCATTGTCGACGGGCGCATGGTGGTGCAGCTGGCGACCGACATCCTGTTCGGCTCTGGCAGCGCGGAGCTGTCCAAGGATGGCGCTGTCGCACTCACTGAGGTCGCTGGCATCCTCGCCAGCATCCCCGACCGCCGCTACCAGATCGAAGGCCACACCGACAACGTGCCGATCGCCACCGCGCAGTACCCGTCGAACTGGGAGCTGGCGAGCGCGCGGTCGATCGTGGTGCTCAAGGCGATGCTCACCGCCGGGCTGAGCGGGGATCGCGTGAGCGCCTCCAGCTTCGCGGACACCCGCCCCGTCGCGGCCAATGACTCCAAGACCGGCCGGACCGCCAACCGCCGGATCGAGATCGTGGTGGTGCCCGATCTCTCCCAGCTCCCCGGCTTTGAGGAACTTCAGGCGGTCGCTGGAGAGTAGTCCAGCATTCCCTGCTTTTGTCAGTGGTATTCGGTGGACATTCGTCGCATGGACCATGGCAGGAGTCGGCAGCCGCATGGTCGGGTGGGCTGGCGTCGGTGACCTCTCTGTTGTGCACGACAGGGGGATGAGATGCGGTGTTTCTTCAGTGTGATCATGGCAGCAGTGGGAATGAGCGGTGCCGCGACAGCCGGGCCGATCAGCTACAGCCTCGACGCCCAGGACAGCCTGCTGTACCTGACCGTCTTCAAGGACACCACCACCCTGGCAGCGGGCATGTCTCATGACCACGCCATCCGATCGGCAGGGTGGTCGGGAGAGGCGGCGGTGGATTTGATGGACCTCTCAAGCTGCGCCATCTCGGTGAGCCTGCCGGTCGCCAGCCTCGTCGTCGATGAGCGGTGGATGCGTCGGGTCGCCGGACTGGAGGGCGAGCTGTCTGACACGGTGCGGGACTCAGTCCGTAAGAACATGCTCGGCTCCGACCAGCTCGACGCCAAAGCCCACCCGACCATGAGATTCACCTCCACGCACTGCACCGCGTCGAGCATTGAGGGCGACCTCACCATCCACGGGGTCACCCAGCACATTGCGATGCCCGCACGCATCTCCGCGACCTCCGGTGGCTTCTCGCTGACCGGTCGCGCTGACATCCGGGCGACAGACTACGGATTCGAGCCGTTCACTGCGATGATGGGCGCAATGAAGAACCAGGACGAGATGCAGCTGACCGTGACCTTGATCGGCACAGCAGATGCCGCGGCGGACGCGCAATAGTACACTGCTCATCAAACCGAGAGGGCTCGATGGGCGACTTGCTGACTGTAGACAACTTCCTGACGCTGCTGATGCTGATCTTCCTGCAGGCAGTGCTGGGCTTTGACAACCTCCTGTACATCTCGCTGGAGTCCAAGCGGGTCGCCGCAGACAAGCAGCAGATGGTCCGCCGGATCGGCATCGGCCTCGCGATTGGCCTGCGGCTCGTCCTGCTGTTTGTGGTCGTCAGTGCGATCTCGGCGTTCCAGACCGAGCTGTTTGGCATCCACACCGGGCTCTTCTCCGCGGCGTTTACCGGCCACTCCCTGATTGTCCTTGTGGGAGGCATCTTTATCATCTACACGGCGGTCAAAGAGATCTCCCACATGCTGTCGATCGAGCACATCGAGGGCGAAGGCAGCGAAGCGACCACCCGCTCACCGGGCACTGCGATCGCCTGGATCGTGGTGATGAACCTCGTGTTCTCCTTCGACTCCATCCTCTCCGCGCTCGCGCTGACCGACGTCTTCGCCGTGATGGCGATCGCGATCGTGGTCTCCGGGGTGATGATGATCGTGCTGGCAGACACGGTGGCCGACTTCCTCAAGAAGAACCGGATGTACGAGGTCCTCGGCCTGTTCGTCCTGTTCATCGTCGGCATCATGTTGGTCTCTGAGGGCGGCCACCTCGCCCACATCCACCTGCTCGACCACCCTGTCGAGCCGATGGCGAAGTCGACCTTCTACTTCACCCTCATCGTCCTGGTCTTCGTCGACATCGCCCAGGGTCGCTACCAGAAGAAGCTCAACCTGGAGCGCAAGAACAGCCACTGAGCGGTACGGCTGCCTGGTCTACTCCGACGCGTCGAGGAACTGCAGCAGGTGGGGGATGAGGTCGTCGGGGCGCTCGATGAGGGCCATGTGGGTGCCTCGGGGAACCTCGACGGTGTGCAGACCGGGGACGGCGGCCCGCAGCGGGGCGATGCCAGCCTCGGTTGCATCGGACTCATCGGCAAACGTCAGCATCAGCACCGGCAGCCCGGCGACGGCCTCGGCGTCGCGTTGCACCTGAGCGGGCAGGGGCAGGCAAGTGAGGTGGCTGGCGACGGCCCCGGCGAAGTGGGGGCTGGTCTGCACGGTGTGGAGGGCGGCTTCGTAGGCTGCGGCGGCCTCGGGAGGGGCGTCGGCGGGCAGGTGGGCGCGGTGGCTGGCCATTCGGGCTGCGCACTGTCGACGGAGCCGTCCGCCCAGAAGCCGGGCGACCAGCGGGATCCGTCCGAGGGTGCGGATCGAGGCGCGCATGGTGCGGGGATCGATGCCGCTGGGGGCGATCCAGGTGAGGCTGCGGGTGCGGTCGGGCCAGGCGGCGGCGAAGGCATTGAGGACGAGGTCGGCGTTGGAGAGCCCGACGAGGTGGACGGCGGCTCTCGGGCGGACCGCATCGAGCACCTCCCGGGCCTGCTGCGCGAGCACGGTCGCGGTCAGCCCGGTGCCGTCCCAGCCGGAGCGGCCCCGTCCATAGAGGTCAAACCGGATCGCAGACCGCCCAGAGGCCGCGACCGCTGCCGCCAGCGGGCCGAACACCTCCAGGGGGTAGGTCATGCCGTGCACAAACAGCACCACCGCGCCGTCGACACCATCCACCACCAGCCGGGTGTCGCCGTGGGACAGCGCAAGCGTCTGCATCAGCGGCTGCTGACCGGTGCCTTCTTTCTCCGTGCTCGCTCCTTCGCGATGATGTCCTCGTCGGCGTACCAGGCGAAGATGTCCTCGACGGTCTGGCGGATGGGGCGGGGGGAGTAGCCCAGCTCGGTGCCGGCCTTGGCAGAGGACATGTCGGGGTTGGCGGCCAGGGCGTCGAGGATCTCCTGGTTGATCGGGGCGGGCTGGCCGAGCATCTTGATGAGGGGGCCGACGACGTTGAGCCCCCTCAGCACCCACATCGGGACCGCCTTGTCAGGCACCGGCTGGCCGGTGATCTCGCTGGACATCAGGCTGAGGTCGAGGTTGGACACCCAGTGCCCGCCGAGGATGTAGCCCTCGCCGGTGCGGCCCTTTTCCATCGCTGCCCGGGCACCGGAGATCACGTCGCGCACATCGACCCAGTTAAAGCCCGCCGGACCGACCCGGGCGTTGTGCCCCTTGACCACGCTGCGGAAGAACTTCCCCATCCGGGAGGGCTTGTAGTCGTATGGCCCGATGACCCCGCAGGGGTGCACGATCACGGCGTCGAGGCCCTGCTTTTCGACCACCTTGAGCACCTCCAGCTGGCCCCGGGCCTTGGAGAGGTTGTAGGCGGAGTGGCTGTTGGCGGTGGCGAGGCGGGTCTTCTCGGTGACCGGAGCACCGTGGGTGTCGATGTCGAAGGCGTGGATGGAGCTGAAGTGCACCATGCGCGTGATGCCGCGCTCTGCAGCGATCTCAGCGACGTTTCGGGCACCGTCGACGTTGACAGAGGGCACGAGGCCGCCCTTGTCCCCGGAGGTGGAGATCACCGAGGCGAGGTGGAAGAGGGTGTCGCCCTCCTCAAAGGACGCCCGGAGGAATTCGGGGTCCCGGATGTCGCCGGAGCGGATCTCGATGGACAGGCCCTCCAGCGCGATGCCTGGATCGAGGTCCAGGGCGCGGACGGTGTGGCCATCCTTGAGGAGCGAGCGGATCAGCGTGGCGCCGACGTGGCCTCCCGCTCCAGTGACGACGACGGACATGGGTTTCCTTGGATGGCGATTGACTGACAAACGTCAGCCAATGGTATCACCAACCGGGGCTATGCTGTCGAGCATGTCTCGCTTCACCTGCCCACGCTGCTCGACCCTCCTCGACGAGGAGCGCCTCGATGGTCTTCGTCTGTACCGCTGCCATGCCTGTGAGGGGCACGCGATCAACGTCTCGCAGATTCGCTCGCGGCTGCCGGAGGGGAGCTTTCAGGCGATGTGGCAGGCGGCGAGGGCGGCGGAGGCGTGTGGGCCGGGGTGTCCGGTGTGTGGGAAGGGGATGCGGGTGATTGTGGCAGGGAAGGCCGGGGTTGAGGTTGATGTGTGTGTTGGGTGCCAGATGCTGTGGTTGGATGCGGGGGAGCAGGAGAAGCTTGGGGTCGCTCCGGTGGTTGGGGCTGTGGTGGTTGGGGCTCCGGTGACGGTGGAGCGGGCGGCGGCGGAGCGGGCGGCGACGGTTCTGCTGGCGGAGGCGGGTGTGGCTGGGGATGCGGAGGCGCATCGGAGGAAGCGGGCTGTGGAGCGGCGGAGCTGGTGGATCTGGGCGCTGGTGGATGCGTTGGTGTGGTGGTCGGTGTGACGAGTGCTGTGCAGACTGGCGTTGAGGTTGTGGTTCGGGGCTGGCTGCATGGCAACTGTGTGCTGCTGCCGGGTGGGGAGGCGCCGGGGGTGATTGACACCGGGTACCACACCGGGGCTGAGGCGCTGGTGGCGCGGTGGCAGGGGGCTGGGCGGGCGCTCTCGGAGCTGTCGGTCGTGCTGCTGACGCACATCCACAGCGACCACGCTGGTGGGGTGGCGGCGCTGGTGGCGGGCAGCGGGGCGGCGGTGGTGGCGCACGGCGAGGCGGATCGGCTGACCCGGGCGTGGTCGCCCCGGGCGCTGTGGCTGGAGGAGCCGATTGGTCAGGAGATGCCGCGGTTTGGCGTGGATCGGGTGGTGGTGGCCGGGGACGAGGTGGCGGTCGGGGGGATGGTGTGGCGGGTGGTGGAGACGCCGGGGCATGCGATGGGCGGGGTTAGTTACTACTGCGCGGCGCGGCGGCTGCTGGTCTCGGGGGATGCCCTGTGGCAGAAGGGCTTTGGGCTGCTCAATCCGTGGATCGATGGGCCGGGGGTCTATGACCGGGCGGCGGTGGCGCTGGACAACCTCGCGGGGCTGGATGTCGAGACGGTGATTCCGGGTCATGGGCCGCCGTTTGAGGGCTTCGCGGCGGCGGTGAGTGAGGCGCAGAGTCGGCTGGAGTACGCGCGGAGGAGTCCACATCGGCTGCGGCATCAGGTCGTGCGCAACACCGCCCACTTCACGATGCTGCTGCACCCGGAGCGGTCGGTGGCATCGCATCGGCAGCGGGTGCTCGACCTCGCGGGGGCGCTGCCGCCGCTGCCAGGGGATGCGGTCGGGCAGGACGATGCGGTGCTGGCGGCGGCGGTGTGTCGGGAGCTGGGGCTGGGGTGAGGCTCAGAGGGGGGGCTGCATTGACCATGAAGTTCGGCAAGTGCCGGTCGCAGACGGGCGGAGTTCATACGGAGCCGGTCGGGTGGCTGCCTAGCGGTGGACTGCCCGCTGAGTGACGGCAGTAGCCGGCCTTTAGGCGGGGTAAACTGCCGATTCGGGGAGAGGCACGGGGACGGGGTGAGTCCGACGAAGCCGGTCAGGTGGCTGCCTTCCCCCCTAATTTTGTTGATTGTATTGTTTTGGATCGCCTGATCAGGAGTCTCAGTTCGCCCGGGCGCGCGCAAGGGGACACCGGAGAGGGCCGTGCTGCAGGGGCCGCACGCCAGATTCTCTGGCGGCCCCGGAGGCAGCAAGCGACCCGAGGCTGAGGACGTCAGCAGTGCCTGTGAGAATGGACGCCGACAGGGAGTGCAGCGCGGACCGCGGAGGGGACCCGTAGCGATGAGAGCCCAAGGACGGAG
>JBLHNG010000116.1:0-14477 GCA_047621685.1 Myxococcota bacterium
CGCTGGAGCCGCCCCGATGCTCTCCCTGGATGCCGCCGATGGCGCGGTCTGCGGGCTGGTCGCCGGGACCTACCTGCACGGCTTCCTCGACAGCGGTCCCGTTCGCTCAGCCCTGGTCGGCGCCCTTCGCGCCCGCAAAGCCCTGCCGCCGCTGCCCGACGTCGCCGAGGACCTCGCCAGCTTCCGGGACCGGCAGTACGACGCCGCCGCGGACCTGCTCGAAGCGCACGTCGACCTCTCTGGGCTGCTGCCGTGAGCCCCCTGCCATGGCAGGATCCGCTGCTGCATGCGCTCGTGTTGCTGGTCGCGGTGGCCATCGACCTGCGCTTCGGCGAGCCTCCGGCCCGGATCCACCCGGTGATCTGGATGGGTCGGCTCATCAAGGCCGGACGAGACGCTGCACCGTCGGGACCTGCTGCGCGCTTTGTGTGGGGACTCGCGATGGCGATCATCCTGCCGACGGGCTGCGCGCTGGCTGGAGCAGGGCTGGTGATGATTCCGTGGATTGGGCCGGTGATCGCGGTGTGGCTGCTGACCAGCAGCTTGTCGATCCGGGTGCTGGGCGAGGCCGGCGTTCGGGTGGGAGACGCGGTCGCGGAGGGTCGCATTGAGGATGCCCGGGAGGGGCTGTCGTGGCTGTGCAGCCGGAGCCCCGAGGGGCTGACCGGGGTGGAGCTGGCCGGGGCAGCGACCGAGTCGGTGGCGGAGAATGCCAGCGACAGCGCCGTCGCACCGCTGCTGTGGTTTCTCATCGGCGGGGTGCCCGGGGCGGTGCTCTACCGCTGCATGAACACCCTCGACGCGATGATCGGCTACCGGGACCGGTACTTCTGGCTCGGCAAGGCCTCCGCCCGGCTCGACGATGCCCTCAACCTCATCCCCGCCCGGCTCACTGCAGTGCTCATGCTGCTGCTGGCAGACGGCGACCGGGGCCGGGGGGCGCGCTGCATGCTCCGAGATGCCTCAAAGACCGACAGCCCCAACGCCGGCTGGCCGATGGCGGCGATGGCGGGAATCCTCGGGGTGCAGCTGACCAAGCGCGACCAGTACACGCTGGGCGATGACACCCGACCGATCCGGGGCGAGGACGTCCGGCGATGCTGGCGGATCTCCCGTCGGGCGATGGTGGCCTCAGCGATCCTCGTCGGCGGGGCGCTGCTCGGGCACGGTCTGACGGGACAGGGCGACCGTCTCGATGAAGACGTTGCGATCCTCGTCGCCGCTGGTGCCGTCGTTGAGGAAGCGCAGGACGACCGCCCCTGAGGTTGTCGCGTCGAACTCCACCCGGTGCGCGGCAACCTCCGGCGACAGCGACCACACTGAGTCCCCGTCGGGCTGTGCACCCTCCAGGGTGATCTCCAGCTTCGCCGGTACTCCGCCAGCTGGCGTCCCCCGGGCGACCACGTCGACGGCGTAGCGACCGGGTCCGTCGGAGGTGAGGTCGGGGAGGACGACGGCGGCGGTGGAGTAGAGCGCGAGGGTCTGCCCTTCTCGCACCCCGGTCGGATCGAACACCGCAACGGACGGGTCTGCGGCTCGGCATCCGGGGCAGACCTGGAGGGCCTCTCCCCCGCCGGCTGCAATGCGATGGAGGATCACCGCGTCTCTCAGCAAGGCGATGGTGGCCGGCTCATGGCGCAGCGGATCCTCACCGAGCAGCCACAGGAGGCGCTGACCGCGGTGGTCGTCTGCGATCTGGTGGGCAGAGGCGGCGTCGGTGATCTCGGCGTCCGCAGGCCTCGACAGCACCAGCGCCCAGGCCTCCGGATGGACCGCAGCGATCACATCGTCGTCGGTGAGGTCGGGGAGCGCGGCGGCCATGGCGTCCCAGTCCGGTCGCGCCGGGCGGTTCGCCACATGGTGGGTCATGGAGAGCCCGCCGAGGATCAGCAGCAGCCCCGCCACCGACCAGCGCTGCCCCACCGCCAGCCCCGCCAGCCCCTGCCCGGCCAGCAGCCACAGCGCCGGCAGACAGACCGCGGCATGGCGGAGGTCCAGTCCGAGGATCATGCCTGCCAGGATGGGGACCACCAGCCAGACCGCCAGGGCGATGCTGCTTCGCTGCAGGGTCCCAGAGACGCCCACCCCCAGCAGCCCGACAATGATCAGGCTCAGTGGCTCGTCGAGGGCAAACGCGCTCAGCAGGGCGAGCAATACCCGGGGATGCTCGACGGGACCGGTCTGCGCGAAGATGAGCGCCACCAGGCAGGCCACGCTGAGGGGGATCCACCGCTGCTGGGGTCTCAGGATCGCCTGGGGCAGCACCGCGAGCGCCCCCCACGGACTCACCACGATGGCTCCGAGCAGCACCGCGCTGTGCGCCCACCCCCGCCAGCCGGCCAGCCAGCCGCCCCAGGATGCCGCCACCAGGAGACTGAGCAGGGCGTCGGGACGGATGTCCTGGGACATGCCGAGGGTCAGCGGGGTGAGCAGCACCAGCAGGGCAACCACCACCGACAGCATCGTGGGCATCAGCAGCCGGGCGGTGAGGAAGACCACCCCGACCTGGAGCGCGGCGAGCACCCCCGACATCAGCCGGGCCGCCCCGCCCTCCAGCAGCTGCACCCATCCCCACAGCAGGACATCCCACAGCGGGGCGGTCCCGATGGCCTCACGCAGCGGTCCCGACGCCGCCGACAGGGCCAGCAGCTCCGCCAGCTCCCGGCTCGGCGTCCCGGCCATGCCGCGCACCACCAGCGCCCCGACCACCAGGACCGCGGCGAGGTTGGCGTCGGTGCGCTCCAGGCGGCTCAAAGCGACTCAGTGATGGTGGCCGTGACCGTGGTCATGGTGAGCATCATGGCGCACCTCATCCTCGGAGACCATCGCGGAGCCCCGAGTGATCTCGATGAGCACCAGCACGAGGCCGATCTGGTCCTGCTCCGGGAGCCGGTCGGTGATGCGCTGCCTCAGTGCGATCGGGTCGCGTTCCTGGCGGTCGACCACGGTCACCGCGGCGGCGAGCTGTCCGGGGCCGACGGTCCAGAGGAACAGGTCGGACACCTCGACATCCTCGGCCTCCACCTCGGCGCGCAGTGCAGCAGCGTGATCAACATCGGGCACCATGTCGAGGAGCTGGCGGCTGGCATCCCGGGACAGCCCCCAGGCCCAGCGGGTGATCACCAGCCCGCCGACCACGCCCATCAGCGGATCGAGGAACGCCCACCCCAGCTGCCGACCAGCGATCAGGGCGAAGATGGCGAGCACGCTGGTCAGGGCGTCAGCGAGGACGTGGAGGTAGGCCGCGCGGAGGTTCTCGTCCTGGCCGCCGCCGTGGCTGTGTCCGTGGCTGTGTCCGTGGCCCTGGCTGCCCTCGCCGCCCTGGAGGATGACCGCACAGACGAGGTTGACCAGCAGGCCGATGATCGCGACCGGCAGCGCCTGGGTGAAGTCGATCTCAAGCGGCGTCATCAGCCGCATGCCGGACTCGACGATCATCTCCAGTGCCACGATGCCCAGGACCATGGCGCTGGCGAAGGCGGTCAGGGAGAAGACCTTGCCGGTGCCGAAGTTGAACCGGGGGTCGCCGTCTCGGGAGCGGGCGTACCAGTAGCCGACGAGGGTGAGCCCCAGGGCGCCGGCGTGGGTCGCCATGTGCCAGCCGTCAGCGGTGAGGGCCATGGAGTTGGTGTAGGTGCCGACGATCAGCTCCACCACCATCATCACCGCAGTGATGACCACCACGAGCCGGGTGCGCTGCTCGTTTCCAGAGAGATCGGGTGTCGGGACTGTGCGGGCCATGGAGATGAGAGACTAACGCTGAATCCGCCGCAGGGAGTCAGCGAACGGCACCGCGACGGCGCATGCGATGGCGACGTAGAGGAACCCGGGACCGGCGATGACCATGGCGACGTACCAGTCGGCGAGAAACAGCCGGTAGAGCGTGACGTGGAGAATGAGCCCGGTGGCATTCGCCGCCGCAGAGGCCCCGCCGAGTGCTGCCGCCAGCCGCAGCCAGCGCTTGACGGGATGCTCGTCGAGCCAGGAGCGGCTCCGGGTGATGCCCGCCATCCACAGCCCGCTCTCCAGCCAGAACACCCGCCCGGTGATGAACAGCAGGTCCGTGGGTCCGAAGCTGCCCAGCGCGATGCCCGAGAGCAGCCACTGGGTCAGTGCGACCAGGGAGGCGGTGCCGGGACGGGGCAGCAGGGTGAGCAGGGTCGCCAGCAGGGCGTAGCGCAGCACGTCGTCGATGAGGCCCGTCAGCATCACCGAGAACGGCCCCAGCGCCGCCGCGACCCCGACGCCGATGAGCCGACCCGCCACGCTCACCAGGAAGCCCATCGCGGCGAACAGGGCGATGGTCATCAGCTCGCTGGTCCGCGCCTCGGTCAGCCAGGATCGCCCCCGACGGGCCAAGAGGATCGCCCCACCAATCGCCGCCAGCATCGCGGCCAGCAGCCCTGCACTCGCCGCGGTGCTCCCCCGGGAGACGTAGAGGGGGGCGGTGTCGGTCAGCAGCGGCGCGGAGGCCCCCAGCGGGATGATCTCCACCACTCGCCGCCAGGACTGCTCGGAGGCAACCTCAGAGTTCAGCAGCGTCTCGTCGACATACACCGGCATCCCAGCAACCGCTTCCTGGCCCGGCGGCACCCGCAGCAGCACCGAGACCGCGCCGCTGCCGTCGTCGCCGTCCCGCATTCGGGGACGGAAGGCGGGGGCAGGCTCGCCGTCCTGATCGAGGATCCGGCTGCGCACCACGACGTTGATCGCCCGGTCGCTGTGGTTCTCCAGCGCCACTCCCTGCCACGCCCACGGCCCGTCGCTGGCCTGCGGACGGAAGCCGAGCCCAAAGGTCTTCAGAATGCTCGCCCACCACCCCGACGGCAGGGTGATGCGCCCGGCGGGTCGGGTGGGGTCGGGTGTGCCGCCGGGGTCTGCCGGGAAGCGCACCTCGGAGATCGACAGCGCCTCCTGGGCTTGCTTGAGCGTGAGGTGCTCGGGGATGACCTCCACAGACAGCGCCGCATCTGACAGCGACGCGGACACCGTGACCGGACCATCCACCGTGGCGACCACCACCAGCCGCTCCCCCGACCGCAGCGACCGCCGCTCGGTGGTCTCCCCGATGGTCACGGTCGCCTCTCCGGCCGTCTTTGCGGTCAGTGTCACCCCGATCTGAGCGGCCTGCCCGTCGATGAGGGCCAGGGAGACCACCTCACCATCAGACACCGCAGCGCGCCCCTGCCCCACCGGCGCCTCGATGCTCACCGCCATCGGCAGCACTGCGTCCACCGGCAGGATCAGGGTGTGCTCGGCATCGGTGGTCACAACGATGACGGTGTAGTCCCCAGCGTCAGTCAGTGGGATCTGGAGGCCGAGCCTGACCATCGGCACTGCCGGACGCTGGCGAAGCAGCGGGATGCCTGACGGATCGCGGACCTCCACCCGAACGATCTCGGCCTCGGAGTCCACTGCGATGCCCTCATCGGTCCGGGTGACCGAGGGCGGGGCCGGGTCTGCGCAGCCCAACGCGAGAAAGAGGGGGATCACCGCAGCACGGTGACCTGGTAGTGGCCCTTCACGCTCCCGTCGGTGTCGGTGTAGGGATGCTCGGCGATGGCGAGACGGCCGTCCGCACTCAGGGTGTGCCGGAAGAACACCGGTCCCTGCGTCTGGCAGAACGCCTCCAGGCGCTCCTCTCCGCTTCGGTCTGCATCCGTCAGGTCGAAGATGAGCGCGCCGTACAGGTCTCGACGGTCGTCAGTCTTGCGATCCCCGGCCCCGACCACGAGGTGCTCACCGTCGGCGGCAAACGACAGCCCCTCGATGCGCTGCGGACCCGTCCAGCTCCACTGCGGCTCACCATCCAGACCGACTGCCCACAGCGTGTTCTCGCCAGGGTGCGCGGTGGGTGGACGCAGCGAAGCAGAGGCTGCGCCGTAGGGGATGAGGGTGGTGGAGGTCGAGTAGATCAGCCGCCCCGCCGAGATGCCGCCCCAGCCGACGCTGGCGTGGATCGGCACATCACCGGCCAGGATCGGGGTGCCAGTGGTCAGCTCCAGCCGGGAGTCACCGGTCAGCGACAGCAGCCGCGCCCGGCCATCCCCGAAGCCCATGAACACCGCGTCGTCCGCCCGGGAGACCGCGAGGCCGTTCCAGATGAAGGTGTAGGAGAACCACGGCGCCAGCGGCGGGGTGATGATGGGGAGGATCGGCTCCAGACCGTCGAGGTCGAGCACCATCACCCCGCCCACCGGGATGTTCGTGGGCGGCTCCCCGTCTGCGGAGCGGTTGATGGTCACCGCGATGAGCCCGCCCTCCCGGTCGACGGCGACGTGCTGGAAGGTGGCGTCTGCCGGCTCGTCGGGCCAGCGGTCCTTCACCGCGCCGTCCGGCCCGATGCGCAGGAGCAGGGAGCGGTTCGTCTTCACCCCGTCGAGGTCCCAGGAGTGCAGCGCGCTGACCAGGAGATCGCCGTCGGGCAGGACGACCTGGGCGTAGGCGCCGGGCAGGCTGTAGACGCCGTAGAGATCCTCGGCGGCGGGGGGCGCGGAGCTGCCCACGAAGTCGGCCAGTCGCACGGTCCAGCGGGGGGCCAGCGTGGCTGGGTCCATGGCGTAGACCATCGCGTCGGGGGACTGCTCGGCGGCGTAGAGGGTGGCCCCGTCTGCCGACCAGTCCACCTCCTTGACCATCGTCTCCGCCAGCGACTTCCGGGCGAGGATGGCTCCGGTGTACCCGTCGAGCACCAGCAGCTCGCCCCGGTAGCTGCCCACCGCGAGCTTCGAGCCGTCCGGGGAGAACGCCAGGGTGGTGTTTGGCGCGGCCCCGCCCATCGCGACCAGCCGGGAGACGTCCCCGAGGTCGACGCTGAACAGCCGGGAGCACTCCGCGCGTGCTGGTGCAATCGCGGACAGCCCGGCGACCTCGACGGTCTCTCCTGGCTTCCAGGGATGCTCGACGATCACGCCGACCGGGGTGGCCGTGCCCTCGCCGGTCGGGGCGATGACGCCATCTCGCACAAAGATCAGCTCACCGACGACGGGCGGCGGGGCGCTCTCGCCGGTGCAGCCGATGAGGAAGGTACCGCCGAGGAGGCGGAGAATCGAAGACATGAGCACACTCCTTTGTGGGGAGGTGAACAATCGACATGACGCCCCCCTCCTCCCCGAGGTGGGCTCCGTGTCGCTTTCCGGTCGGTCTCCTGGCTCCCGGATCGTCTGCCCCGTCGCGCCTTCCCGGATGACTCCAGTGGCTTTGTGCGATGGGCATCCCCGGTCACAGTGGCGGGGGCCGCGTCGGGTTCTCACCGACTTCCCATGCCCTTGCGGGCACCGGTCTGCGCTGGCGGTGTGATAACCGGCTCAGCCCCCCAGCGCGGTGATCCCCTCGGCCTGGAGCGCGACCCAGTCGTCTGGCAGGCTGTGGCCGCCGTCGCAGAAGCACAGCTGCGCCGTCTCTGGGCAGCCGGTCCAGACCTGGCAGTCCCCCTCGATCACCGGCTCGGCGTCCATGCAGCCGTCCGCAGCGGTGGTCAGTTCCTTAAAGGAGTCGATGATGCCCATGTGGCTGCTGTCGGGGTCGTCGGCGGTGTTGAGCGGCCAGCGGTCGTCGGTGGTGCCCTGGAGGTGGCGGATGGGGGCGGGGTCGTTGGTGCAGTCGTGGGGCAGCGGGGCCTCGATGGCACCCATCATCGGGAGGTAGCCATCAAACGCCGGCTCGCCGAGGCAGGCCATCTCCCAGCTCATCGCCCCGCCCTTCGAGCCCCCGCCCAGCCACAGGGTGCCCGCCCCGCGCGCTCGAAGGTCGTCAGCCACTGCGGCGAGGAACGTGGTGTCGTCTCGGGGGATGTCGTCCTTGTTGATGCCGACGTTCCAGTCGTCTCCCGGCTCTCCGCCGCCGTCGGGGAAGATCCCGACCAGCCCCGCCGCCGTGAGGCCCTCGACCACCGCCGACTCCGCCGCCATCCCCTCCCCGTCGCCGCTGTGGTGGAGGTGCAGCAGCACTGGGCCCGACAGCTCCGCGCCCTCTGGGATGACCATCCAATACTGACCGCCATCTACCGCGATTACCCCGTCGGTCGGCTCCGTACAGGCGAGTAGGAAGATCAACATGGCCTCACTATGACCGGTTCCCGACAGACTCGGGCACCGTGGGGACAATCCCGGATATGTTGAGAGCATGAAGCGACCCACTGTCATCCTCGAAGCCTGTGCGGACTACGACTCCGAGCGCATCTACCAGCTCGTCCTCGCCGCGCTGGTCCGCCTCGACCTCCATCCCCACGGACGCACCCTGGTCAAGCCCAACTGCGTGATGTCGGGTCCGCAGTTCCCCAACGCCTTTACTCGCCCCGAGTTCCTCACCGGGGTGCTGCGTGCGCTGAAGGAGCGGGCGGTCGATGACATCGAGGAGATCGCGCTGGGGGAGCGCTGCGGGATCACGATCCCGACCCGCCACGCCTTCAAGGAGGCCGGCTACTACCCGATGCTGGAGGCACTGGGGGTGAAGCCCTACCACTTCGACGAGACCCCTCAGGTCGAGGTGCCGATGTACCACGAGCATCGGCTCCGGGACTCGATGTTCTTCCCCGAGCCCATCGCAAAGGCCGACTTCTTCGTCAATTGTCCCAAGTTCAAGGCTCACCCCTGGACCACGGTGACCTTCTCGATGAAGAACTACATCGGCATCCAGGACGACCGTCACCGGCTCATCGACCACGACCACAAGCTCGACGAGAAGATCGCCGACCTCCAGTACGCCATCCAGCCGCAGTTCATCGCGATCGACGCGATCATCGCCGGGGAGGGCCGCATGCTCACTCCCCTGCCCTTCGATCTCGGCATGGTGATCATGGGCGACAACCAGGTCGCGTTTGATGCGGTCTGCTGTCACATCATCGGCCTCGACCCACGCACCGTCCCCCACATCATGCTCGCCCACCAGCGCGGCTTCGGCCCGATCGACCTCGACCAGATCGACATCGTCGGCGGGGTCACCATGGCAGAGGCAAAGAAGAAGGCCACCGGGTTCAAGGTCGGGCTCATTCGGGTGGAGGACTACTTCAAGGGCACCCCGATCACCGCCTACGCCGGTCCGCCGCCAGACGGGCAGATCGACTACTGCTGGGGGGGCTGTCCCGGTGCAATGGAGGAGGCCATCGAGCTGCTGCGGGTCTTCGTGCCCGACGCCGATGATCGCATGGCGGAGCGGGTGCATGTGGTGTTTGGCAACTACGAAGGCCCCATCGAGGCCGCGCCGGGCGAGACGGTGGTGTTCATCGGTGACTGCGCGCAGTGGAAGGGCACCATCCACGGCAATCAGGTCAACATCGAGAGCATCTACGAGGACCGCTCGACGAAAGATCCCCACACCGCAAAGCACGACGACATCTTCGCCAAGATGGCCAAGGTGATGGTCAAGACTGCCGGCAAGCGCGGAGGGGTGGTCCGGGTCGCGGGCTGTCCGGTGAGTGTGGCTGAGCAGCTGCTCACGCTCGTTCAGATCGGTAAGCTGCCGAATCCCTACTTCGATCCCAGCCAGGCGATCCCGTTTACCTCGGCTTATCTCTCGTGGCGGACTCGGAACCTGGTGAATCGGGTGATGGGACAGCCGTATCAGAGGGCTGGGGCGACTGAGCGGGGGGCGGCGCGGCCGGAGTTGAATCTTCCGCCGGAGGGTGCAGCGACTCCGCTGGAGACGAAGTAGCGCTCAGCGAATCCACCGCAGCAGACACACCTCACCCCGATCGCTGCCCGCCGCGATCCATCCCCCCGGGGCCATCGCCAGCGCGCTCACCCCACCATGCCGGAAGACCGCGAGCGTGGCCTGCGGTGTACCGTCGGCGGATCGGGCGGTCACGACACCCTCAGCGTCTCCAGTGAGGATCGACGTGCTGTCCCGGCAGTACGCATGAGCCGTCGTCCGCCCCAGCGCCGCCTCCAGTCCAGTCCACCGGCGCTCCCCGCTCTCCGCGTCGAGGAAGATCAGCTCGGTGTAGCCAATGTAGTCTCCGTCGACCTGCTCGACCCCGCGACGCCGAACCACAATCCGCTCACCGTCAGGGGTGTACCGAAAGCTGCGCAGTCCGTGGGCTTTCGGGTTGTCGTCACAGGTCGGCGCGCTCCAGACCTCCGCCCCGGTGGTGGTGTCGTAGGTGATCACCACCCGATGGTCGTCCCCACTGCGGGCCAGCCGCGTGCCATCGGGGGACAGCGCCACCGAGACGTAGGCGTACCGCTGTGGATCCCGGATCACCGTCTGCTCATCCCAGGGGCGCGGCGCGAGGGGCTTTCGACGGCGCACCCGGACGGTGGGGTTTGCGATGCGGGCGGTCTTCCCTGGCGGGCCGATGGTGCGGATGCTCGCGCCGGACGGGGTGGGCAGGGCGAGCCGTCCAGCGGCGGTGTCGAGGATGTCGTCGTGGCCGATGTGGCGGAGGGGGTACTGGAGGATGGTGTGCAGAGTCTCACCATCGGCGATCTCATCGAGCCGCAGCTGCGTGCCGCCCTCGTAGACCGTCCAGCCAACCAGCAGCCGCCCATCCGGCAGCCAGCGCAGCCCCCGACAGCCTGCGCCATAGGCAACACCCTCGAACCGATGGCGCGGGGTGAGGGTGGCAGCATCGGCGATGAGCAGCGGGAAGGGAGAGCGCTCGCGCCCGGTGCTCCAGCCATACGCGACCCACAGCGCGGTCCCGTCTGGGGAGAACAAGAGGTGGCTGATCGGGTTGCCGAGTGGGTAGTCCGCACCAGCCCGAGCCTCGATGGACAGCGGACCAGCCACGGTGCTGACCTTCGGCGAAGAGAGGGGGCGCTCGAAGGCCTCGGCGTCTGCTGTGGTGGCGATGTCGCGGGGTGGGGCCCGGGTGGAGGAGACCTCAAAGGCGCGGTGCTCGTCCTCGGGAATGCGAACGGTGAAGCCATGCGCCTGGAGCCCCGCGGCGAGACGCGCCTTGTCGCCGCGCCAGTACAGACTCAAGCCCCCGTCCAGCATCGCCAGCGCGTCGAAGACGTCGTGCCCCTGACCGTGCCAGAAGATCGCGGTCTGCTTTGGACTCCGCTGCACCCCGGCGACATCCTCCCAGCCGTGGCTCTGCGCCCACCCCGCCAGCGGCAGCGCCACACACCCCCGGCCGCGAAGGGCGGCAAACGCCTTCAGGATCGCGGAGAGGTCGGTCTCCTGGTCGCAACCCTCCGGACAGAGCACCAGCAGCCCGCCGACCTCATGGGGCTCCGTCGCAACGATGCGCGGCACCAGCCCCACCCGGATGGCCGCCAGCTGGATCGTCGGGCGAGCGCCGTGCCAGTGGAGGAGCATCGGACGGGTCAGGACGCCCGTCGCATCGAAGGCCGCCTGTGCCCAGTGACTCCACCAGATCCAGGAGCCAGCCTGACCGGCCAGCCGGGGGTCGAAGTCCGCCTCGCTGACGGATGGGAAGACGTTCCACTCCTGATAGCCCGCATTTCCGATGGGACCGTCCGAGCGCACCGGCTGACCGCGAAGGGCAGAGAGCAGCGCATCGAGCTGGCTTCTCTTGACCGTCATCCCAGTCGAATCCGGGGATCGAGCGTTGCATAGATCAGATCGACGAGCAGGTTTGCCAGGACGATGCAGAAGCTGGCGACGAGGACTGTGCCGAGCATCACCGGGATGTCCTGGTTCATCACGCTGTCGATCGCCAGCTTGCCGATGCCCGGCCAGGCGTAGATCGTCTCGGTGACCACCGCCCCGCCGAGCAGGGTGCCCAGGTCGATTCCGAAGAAGGTGACCACCGGGATGAGGGCGTTTCGCATGCCGTGCTTGAGCACGATGGTGCGCTCCGGCAGTCCCTTGGCCCGCGCGGTCCGCATGAAGTCCTTGCCGGCGATGTCGAGGTACTCGCCCCGGGTCAGCCGGGAGTAGTAGGCCGCCCCGGCGATGCCAAGGGTGAGGCTGGGCAGCACCGCGCTTCGCACCAGGTCGACCAACCCCTCCCCCTGTCCGCCGAGGGGGAACATGTTGAGCTGGAAGCCGAAGACGTACATCAGGCCGAGCCCGGTGAGGAACGTCGGCGCAGAGATCCCGAGCAAGGCAAACGCCATGGCGCCGAGGTCCGCGGTGGTCTTGCGACGCATCGCGGCGAACAGCCCGATGGGCACCCCGACGAGGACCTGGAAGATGCTCGCCCCGACCGCCAGCATCGCGGTGTTGGGCAGGGCACGGGCCAGGGCGGCGGTCACTGGCTCCCGGGTCCGGTAGCTGAACCCGAGGTCACCCTGGAGGACCCCGGAGAGGTAGTGGCCGTACTGGATCAGGAGGGGCTGATCGAGCTTCAGCTCAATGCGAACCCGCTCGATGACCTCCGGGCTTGCATGCGGACCCACCGCCAGCCGGACTGGATCCGCCGGCACGACAAACGCCAGGAAGAAGCTCGCGGAGACCACAAGCCAGAGGGTGATGACAAACCAGAAGATGCGACGGGAGAGGAAGGAAGCCATCAGGGAGTCGCCCGTCCTTGCGGCAGGTCCAGCCAGGCCCGGCTCATGTCGCGGGGCCACACCGGATGGACCCGGAAGTTGCGCACCCACGGCTGCACCACGCTGACGGCGGTGGAGTGGTACTCAAAGGCATAGGGAGCCTCTGAGGCGATGATGCGGTGGGCCTGGTGGTACAGCGCGGTGCGCTTCTCGGCGTCTCCCTCCACCGCAGCGGCATCGAGGAAGGCATCGACCTCTCGGTTGCAGTAGAAGCTGTCGTTGACCGAGTTCTCGTCTGCCCGGCTGTCGCAGTGGAACTTGGTCTCCAGGAAGTTACTCGGATCGGGATAGTCCATCACCCACGCCCCATATCCCATGGCGACCTCGCCCCGCTTGCCGGTCGCGGTGAGGTAGGCAGGGAAGGTGGTGTTGCGGATCTCGATGGGGATGCCGACCACCGCGAGGTCCTGCTGGACGGACTGCGCAGTGGTCAGGCTGGCCTCGTCGTTGAGCGCCCAGTACGGGATCGGCTCGGGGTAGCCGTCGGGATAGCCGGCCTTCTCCAGGCACTCTGCGGACAGCTTTGGATCGTATCGCTGGTATTGGAAGTAGCCCCGGTCCTCCTCGGAGAGATCCTCCCAGGCGACGAAGCCGGCGATGCCCGGTGGGACCCAGGAGACCGTCGAGCGCTGCCGGTTGTTGCGCAGCTGCTTGAGCCTGGAGCGGTCGATCGCGGTGGACACCGCCCGGCGGAACCAGACGTTGTCAAACGGCGGCACCTCGGTGTTCATCATCTCGGCGTAGGTGTCCACGCTGGGGATCTCGGTCAGCCGCGGGCTCCACTCGGCACTGCGCTTGATCCAGAGGTAGTCGGGGCTGGTCAGCCGATCGAGCTGGTGGAGCTCGCCGGCTTCGAGCTTGAGAAACTGCACCGCCCGGGGAAAGCCAGCGAGGTGGATGATGCGATCGAGGTAGGGCAGGCCGTCCTCCCAGTAGCCGCGGTGGGCAGCGAACACCGTGCGCTCACCGATGCGCCACTCCTCCACCGCGAACGGCCCGGTGCCGACCGGTGAGTACGCCCAGCGATCCCCGCGATCCGCGACCGCCTCAGGCAGCACCACCGCGCCGAACATCATCGCCACGGCGTTGGCGAAGGTGGGGGCGGGGGCCGTGAGGGTGACCTGGAGGGTGTCTGCATCGGGTGCGAGCAGGCCGGAGACGGTCGCAGCCTCGCCATCCAGCACCGCCTGGCTGCCGGCGATGATGCCGAAGAAGTCCGCCCCGGGGCTGGCGATCTTTGGGTCGAACAGCCGGCTCCAGGAGGCGATCACATCGGAGGCGACCAGCTCCCGGCCCTCGCGAGGCGTCCCAGCACTGTCGGTCCAGTCGTGGAAGCGCACCCCAGAGCGGAGGTGGAAGGTCCAGAGGAGCCCGTCATCGCTGATCTCCCAGGACTCTGCCAGGGAGCCGATGAGCTTCACATCGTCGTCGTAGTCCAGCAGGGTGTTGAACACGAGGTGGCCGGCGGTCCAGGAGGAGGTGTCGTAGCCGATGGCCGGATCGAGGGTCCGGATGTCGTCCTCGTCGGCGTACTGGAACGTGCCGCCGTAGACCGGAGTCGTGTGCCCGGCGGACTCAGGGAGCCGATCCGGGGTGCAGCCGATGAGGAGGCTAATCGCGGGGATCGAGAACATCACGCAGTCCCTCCCCGAGCAGGTTGAAGCCCAGCACCGTCAGCAGGATCATGCCGCCGGGCAGGAAGATGAGGCGCGGCGAGAGGCGATACCATGGCTGTCCCTCCGAGATCATCGAGCCCCAGGAGGGCGTGGGCGGGGGCACGCCGAGTCCGAGGTAGCTCAGCACGCTCTCCGCCAGCACACTGCCCGCCACCCCGAGGGTCGCCAGGACCATCACCGGGCCGACGACGTTGGGCAGCACATGGCGGAACATGATGCGGATGTGGCCCATTCCCAGCGCCCGGGCAGCCTCCACATACTCCTTCTCCCGCTCCGCCAGGACCTTGCCCCGAACCACCCGGGCCATCGTCGTCCAGCCCAGCAGCCCGAGCACCAGCAG
>JBLHNG010000117.1:0-14446 GCA_047621685.1 Myxococcota bacterium
CAGCCCGGGTAGAGCATCGCGTTGGTGTGGATGATCTCGGCATCGACGGCGCTCGCCAGCACCACCAGCCAGGCGTCCAGCCCATACGGTCCGGCCTGGAGGCGCCGTGTGAGGATCGCATCTGGCAGCGCGACGAACGCGGCGACGGCCTCCTCAACCCGCTCGACCCCGCTGTGCAGGGCGCTGAGGGTGGCGAGGAGGCTGAGGTCCACCGCGACCAGGGGCACCTCCAGGCCGGACAGGGTGCTCAGTCGGCGGGTCAGCTCGTCCAGGGCGGGCTGGACGGCCGCCTGGAGCGTGGTGAAGTGCGCGGAGAACAGCTCGGTCTGAGTGAGCGGATCCGACCAGCTCGTCGGGTCGGCGGGCTGCAGCCGGTGGGGACCGGGGGCAGACAGCCGGGCGAGATGGGCTGCCGCGATGTTGGGGTTGAGGTTGAAGATGCCGCCCGGTGTTGCCGCGGCTTGCAGGTGGGTCTCCATCGCCGCCACCCCCAGCGCGATGCCCGGCGGGGCGCCGTGGGCGAGGGCGATGTGGGTGATGCCCTCCAGCAGGGTGCGGCTCGTGCCGTCGAAGTACACGGAGGTGTGGGGGGCGGCGAGGCGTGCATCGAGCTTCGCGAGCAGCGTCTTGCCGTCCTCTTCGTCGGGAGAGAAGGCCACCAGCGGGTAGCCGTCGGCGTCGGGCGTGTCGGGCAGTGCGGGGCGGGAGACGCCCAGCTGCTCGGCAAATCGGGCGCGGTTGGCGTTGTGCCAGGCCAGAGAGGGCTGCCCATCTTCAAGCCTCGGCACCGAGATCTGCCGCCCCTCGATGGTGTGGTAGAACACCCGGCCGGGCGGCGCGGCGAGGATGGTGGCCAGGGACTCGACGAGCGCGATGAGCCGCCCGGCGGTCTGCTGGGGGTGCCAGAGCTTTGCTTCGTTGAGCGCGGCGCTGAGGTCGCTGCGGGCTTCCGGCTCGGCGGTGTCTGGCTCGGTGATCGGGGGGGCGAGCAGCGGGCGGCTGAGCATCCGATGCCCCACCCCGGCCCCCACCCCGACCGCCGCGGTGGTAATGGTGCCGATCTCCAAGGCCCTGCGGAGGACGCCTCGGCGGGTGTGGTCAGGGGCGGGCGGGGGTGGTGGGGTCTCTTGTTCCATCAGTCTGTGGCTGCTCAGATTGTCACTCATCCACCACAAGAATGTGAGCTAATCGAGGTCCAGAGAGACCGACTTGCCCTGCCGAGAGAAGTAGTGCATCGCGAAAGCCCCCGGTCTGGCCGGTGTGCTGGCAGCCGGCCCGGATCTCGGCGGGGTGCAGGGTGTGCTGTCCTTCTGCGCTGTGGTGGTCGATGAGCGTGGGCTTGCCGATGCCGGGGAAGTCGTACAGGTACGCCTGATGAGGCCACCCTGGAGTCGGGTGAGGCCGTGTGCATCGAACGTCCTGACCGTTTGGAGAGCAAGATCTGCGAGCCGATTTAGAGAGGCTAGAGTATCCAGGCTGACCTGGAGGCTGTGTGTCATACGTTCCCCTGCTGCTCTCGCTGCTCGCCTGTCGTGGAGACAAGGACACCACCACCACGCCAGAGCCCGGCTTCGATCCATACGATGTGGTCGTCGGCCCCTACGATGCTGACATCCAGTGGACCTCGTATGGCATCCCCCACATCACCGCTGAGGGCTACGGCAGCCTCGGCTACGGGATGGGCTACGCCTTCGCCCGCGACCACGCCTGCGTGCTGGCGGATCAGATCGTGATGGTTCGCAGCGAGCGCAGCCGCTACTTCGGCGAGGAGTGGCTCGACATGGACTTCGGCTGGCTCGCGCTGGACGTCCGGGTGCAGGCGGAGGCAGGGTGGCCGACGCTGGACCCCGACATCCAGGCGGCGATCATCGGCTATGCCGCCGGCTACAGCCGCTTCATCGACACGGAGACCCCCGACGCCCGCTGTGCGGGAGGAGAGTGGGTCAAGCCGATCGACCACATCGACCTGCTGTCGTACTACCTCGCCCTGGGCCTGTATGGCTCTGGGGCAGTCTTCGTCGAGGAGCTAGGCGGCGGCACCCCACCAGACAGCACCGCCGACAGTCGCGGGGGTGAGCAGCCGCCGGCACCGGGCCTCGACGTGCTGCGTCCGCTCGTGGAGAAGGAGCTGGGCAGCAACGGCTGGGCGATCGGCTCGGAGCGCTCAGAGAGCGGGGGCGGCATGCTGCTGTCGAACACCCACTTCCCCGCTGAGGGTGAGCGGAAGTGGCACGAGTCCCACCTGACCATCCCCGGCGAGCTGGACATCTACGGCGCCTCGCTGATGGGGGTCGCGATCATCAACGTCGGCTTCAACGCAGACATCGCCTGGACGCACACTGTCTCCAACGCCCCACGGTTCAACGGCGCCCTCCTCCAGCTGGAAGAAGGCGCACCGACCCGATACCTCTACGACGGCGCATACGAGGACATGACCTCCCGCAGCTTCTCCGTCGAGGTGGCGCAGGCCGACGGCACGACAGAGGCGGTCTCGCGCACGCTCTACAGCTCGCGCTGGGGGCCGGTGATGAACGCCCCGGTGCTGGGCTGGAATGAGCTGTACGCCCTCGCCCTGGTCGATGCCAACGCCAACAACCTCGCGATGCTGGATGCGTGGTTCTCGATGAGCCGCGCGCAGAACATGGCGGACTTCCAGGCGGCCCACCGAGACCTCGGCGGCATCCCGTGGGTCCACACCCTGGCGACCGACACTGCGGGCACGGCGTTCTATGTCGACAGCTCGACCGTGCCCCGCTGGAGCGATGCGGCCGAGAGTCGCTACCCCGACTGGCTCGTCGAGCAGCCCCTCGCCGCCCTGTTTGACGACAACGGGGCGAAGGTCATCGACGGCAGCGATCCGCTGTTTGTCTGGGAGTCCGATCCAGACGCGGATGCCTGGCGCCCGGATGTCGTGCCCTGGGCGGACATGCCTCGCCAGGAGCGCACCGACTTCGTGTTCAACGCCAACGACAACCACTGGCTGAGCAACCCCGACGCCCCGCTGGAGGGCTACCCGCTGCTGTACGGCGACGAGCGCACCCCGCGCACCCCGCGCACCCGGATGAACGCCCGCTACCTCTCCGAGCCAGGCTCCGGCGGGGAGGACGGTCGCTTCTCCCTGGCGGAGCTTCAGGCGGCGGCCCTCGGTGGTCGCGGCATCCTCGCGGATGATCTGCGCGCGGAGGTCGTCAGTGCCTGCGAGGGTGTGGAGACCGTCGAGCTGGATGACACGGTGGTCGACATCACCGTTGCCTGTGCGGCCCTCGCGAGCTGGGACGGCACCGTGAGCCCCGATCAGGTCGGCGCGGCGGTCTGGCGCGAGCTGCTCGGCTCAGGGGAGTACACCTTCGATGATCTCAAGGACGCCGGGCTGCTGTTCTCGACTCCGTTTGACCCGAATGATCCGGTGGACACCCCCCGCGATCTGAGCCCGGACGGGCCGCTGCTGGAGGCCATGGCCCAGGCGGTGGTCAACCTCGATGCCGCGGGCTTCTCCCCGGATGTGAGCCTCGAAGACATCCAGTTCACCCGCAAGGATGGCCGTGACATCCCCATTCTCGGCGGCCAGGACTACGAGGGGGTCGTGGCGATTGCGACCTACAGCGGTGGAAACGCCACCCTCCTGGAGACGGAGCCGCGGGCGACGGTCCTCAACGACACCAGCGACCTGACGGCGGATGGGTATCAGATCAACTACGGCAATTCCTTCGTCATGACCGTCGACATGGGCGGGGACAGCCCGACCTGCGAGGCGATCATGACCTACAGCCAGTCCGACGATCCCGACTCGCCGCACTTCGATGATCAGACGCTGCTCTACCGCGATGGTCTGCTCCGCCCTTGTCTGTTTACCGCCGAGGATGTTGCTGCTGATGTGGTTGAGTCGATGGTGCTGACGCTGGAGTAGCCCCGATCAACAGCAGGGGAGCTTGGTGTTCAGGCGAGGTTCGCAACACTGGAACCTCTCGCAGGGCTTCTGCTGCGCCACCTGTATCGGCTGTGGCTTCGGCCGATTCCGCTCAGCCGGCGTGTGGCACCGGTTCGGCACCAGTCATGTCGCCCCCTTCTGGTGGACAGTCTGTGTGAGAGGATGTCAGCGCGTAGCGGGGGGTTTGGGGGTGAAAACCCCGTCTCAGACAAAGAGCACCAGTCGGGCCGGATACGGTCCGGCCCGGTGACTGGTGGCATCCTTCGCCGCGCTGCTTGCGGCCCCCATCGCTGCCGCTCAGGACCGCGAATACGACTTCAGCCTCGTCCTGTTCACCCCATTGGCCATCAATGACATCCAGGCATTGCGTCAGGAGGCGGAGATCGCCACGCAGGACGACTCCCTCCTGGGAGAGATCATTGTTTACTGCGGCAACCCGACGCTGCCGACCGGCTGCTGGGCCGACACCGAGCGCCTCGGAGAGATGGATGCGATCACCGTAGCGCACACTCGCGATGACCTCCTGATGATGGAGTTTACCGTCGGCCGCATCGTCGGCCTCATCGAGATTGCCCACGGCACCCCCGACCCGCTCTGAGCCCGAAGGGGAGGGGGGCAGCACCTCGGATGCGGAGGGGAGGGATGAGGCTGCGGAGGATGAGCACTGCGTCGTCGCGGCGGGCGGCGGTGTGCTGCTGCGCCAGGCTGCAGGCAAGCTCGGGGCACCTCGTTGAGAAGGGGTACAGATACTTCCACCTCCCAGATCCTCCACTTGCCTGCCAATGTTGTCACCATCACAGAGTGCGGTATCACCAGCATCCGCAACATCGCCGGTTCCTGCGCGGGCTGTCGCTGCACTGCTACAATCAGGGCATGGCGATTCTCGTTCCTCCCTGGCCCGGTCCAGGTCTCCCCCTGACCAGCGAGCACACCATCGGCCGATCCGCTTCGTGCCGACTGCGCATCAAGAATGCCCGGGTGTCTGGACACCACGCCGTGATTCGATGGACCGGCAGCACCTGGGAGGTCCGAGATCTGGGCAGCCGCAACGGGACCTGGATCTCCGGACGGCGCATCGAGCCCGGTCAGAAGCGCATGCTGGAGGCCGGCGACACCCTGAGCTTCGGCGAAGAGAGCAGCCAGTGGCGGGTGGAGGATGTCACCTCACCGGAGCCGATGGCCCGTACCGCAGATGGCACCTGGGTCTCCGGCGACGACGGCCTGCTCATCCTGCCCGATCCAGAGACCGCCGCATCGTCCGTTGGCGAGGAGGACGGCTTCTGGGTCGCTGAGCTGCCTGACGGCCCCCACCGCATTGAAGATGGCGACGAGGTCGAGATCGAGGGACAGCGCTACACCCTGTTCCTGCCCCGTCAGGTCGACGGCACCCGAGAGGGTGGCAGCGGGGTGCTCGACCTCAACCGGGCCAGCATGACCCTCCAGGTGAGTCAGGACGAGGAGCACGTCGAGCTGCGACTCGTCGATGGCGAGGATGCCATCGACTTCCCCCACCGCGCCCACCTCTACCTCGTGCTCACTCTCGCCCGGGCCCGGCTCAGCGACGCCGCGGATCCCGAGCTGAACGACTCCGAGCAGGGCTGGTGCTACCAGGACGACATGATGCGCCAGCACGGCATCCCGACGGTGCAGTTCAACGTGGTCCTGTTCCGGGCCCGCCGTCAGCTCAAGCGCGCCGGGGTGATCGGTGCGGACCAGCTCATCGAGCGTCGAAGAGGCTCCGGCCAGATCCGCCTGGGGGTCTCCAATCTGGCGGTCGAGGCGCTCTGAGATGCCACAGAGGGCGCCATGAGCAGCGGGGACCAGCGCTCCGGACTCACCTGGGGAACCGCCGGCACCGCCGCGACTCAGGGCACCGTCGACGATCCGGTCCGCACCGACCTCCCGGATACCTGGGAAGGGCCACGATTCTCCGATGAAGGGCTGCTGGGCCGCGGGGGCATGGGTGAGGTCCGGCTGCTCGAAGACCATCACCTCGGCCGGCAGCTCGTTCGCAAGGAAATCCGCGCCGATCTTCCGATCTCGCCGGGCCTGCGCCAGCGGTTCCTCACCGAGGCCCGGATCACCGCCCAGCTCGCTCACCCCGGCATCGTGCCGGTCCACGACCTCGGCGAGCTGCCTGACGGCCGGCCGTTCTACACCATGCGCGAGGTCCGAGGGGTCACCCTGGCCGAGGCGATCGCGGCGGCACACCACGGTGCCCCGGGAGACTGGAGCCTGCGTCAGCTCCTCGACGCGGTTCATCGAACCTGCGAAACGGTCGCCTATGCCCACAGCCGGGGCATCATCCACCGGGATCTGAAGCCGGACAACATCATGCTCGGCGAGTTCGGCGCGGTGCTGGTGCTGGACTGGGGCATCGCCCGCGCACTGGAGGGTGCTGAGGATGTCCTGGGAGGTCTGCTCTCCGGGGAACATGGGCTGACCCGAGCCGGCCGGATCCTGGGCACCCCGGGCTACCTCCCGCCAGAGCAGGCTCGGGGCGATCTCGCCGCCATTGGAGCTGCCAGCGACGTCTTCAGCCTCGGCGCGGTGCTGTATGAAGCGCTCACCGGCACCCCGGCGTTTGTCGGCTCCGGTGCAGAGCGCATCGCCGTGGTCCTCAGCGGAGCCGTACCGACGGTGCCACCGGGCGTGGATCTGGAGCTGGCCCGGATCTGCACCGTGGCGATGCAGTCCACGCCAGCGAAGCGGTTCTCTGACGCTGCGGGCATGGCGAGAGCCCTGGGGGACTGGCTGGCCGGAGCCCGCCGACGGGAGCGCGCGCTGGAGGCGGTGGCCGAGGCCGACGGGCACCACGAATCGCACCGCACCGCCCTTGCCCGGGCAGAGGCGCTTCGCGAAGAGGCCAATGCCATCCTGGATCTGCTGAAGTCCTACGACGACGCTGCGCGCAAGAAGCCGGGCTGGGCGAAGGAAGACGCTGCTGCCGACGAGGCCACCCGGGCCGAGCTGGAGGGCGCCCGGTTCGTCAGCCGGCTCCACGGCGCGCTGCAGATCGAGCCGGATCTGCCCGAGGCCCATGCCCGACTGTCGTGGTGGTATCGGGGGCTCCATGAGTCCGCCGAGCAGCACCGGGATCGCGGCTCGGCCACCCGCTACGCTGAGCTGCTTCGCACCCACGACCGAGGCGAGCACGCCGACTACCTCGCTGGCACCGCCACGCTCTGCTTCCGGAGCGAGCCTCCGGGGGCTGCGGTGACGCTGAGCCGGTTTGTGCTCAAGGATCGACGCCTTGAGCCGGTGCTCGTCACCGATCTCAGCCCGACGCCGGTGTCCGAGCGGAGCCTGCCTTCGGGCAGCTACCTGCTGACGGTGACCGCCGAGGGCCATGCGCCGATGCGCTACCCGGTGCTGCTGGAGCGCGGCGGACGCTGGGACGAGCCCCCGGTGCCCCTGCTGCCTGCCGAGAGCCTGGGGCCGGAGGACTGCTACGTGCCCGCCGGCCCGTTCTGGAGCGGCGGCGATCCGGAGGCCGCTGATGGCCTGCCTGCGCGGCGGGTGTGGGTGGAGGGGTTTGTGATCCGGCGGCACCCGGTGACCAACGCCGAGTATCTGTCGTTCCTCAACGACCTCGTCGCGCAGGGGCGAGTCGAAGAGGCCGAGCGGTGGGCGCCGGGGGCAGACTCCAACGAAGAGCGACAGCGTCAGTTCGGCCGGACCATGGAGAGGCGGTTCGTGCTGGAATTGAGTGGCTCGACCGACTGCTGGTTAGCGGATGCGCCGGTGGTGCTTGTCGACTGGGAGGGGGCATTCGCCTTTGCTTCCTGGCTCGCGACGCGGAGCAGCCGCCCTTGGCGGCTGCCGCATGCCTTGGAGTGGGAGAAGGCCGCTCGGGGCGTGGACCGCCGCTTCCTGCCCTGGGGCAACCACCAGGAGCCCACGTGGGCCTGCGTCCTCCAGGCGATCAACCACCGACCGCGCCTTGTATCGGTGCACCGGTATCCGACTGATGAGAGTCCCTACAGCGTTCGTGGGATGGTCGGCAATGCCCGGGACTGGTGCTGCAATCCCTACCGACGAAACGGTGTCCTGCTTACCGAAAGCCGGGTCGATCTTCGTCTTGACTCTGGGACCCTCGACGACTGGCGAGAGGCGCGGGGTGGGGCGGCCTGGAACGGCCTCTCGCTCGTCCGCCCCTGCACACGATTCGGTGCACCGACAAAGAACCGGGCTGACGCCCTTGGATTCCGCCTGGTCCACTCCATCTGAGCCCGACCCCACTTGCTCAGGTGTTATCGACAACCCAGTACAGATTCGAGATGTCTGGGTTTGCGATCCCAGTTGTAAACTGGATCACCTCTCCGAGGTTGAGGACACACTTTTTGGGGTTGGTGATGAACTTCAGCTTGTTGACGTTCTGCTCGGTCTTGTACCACTTCAGCTCTGAAGCTCCATCGATCTTCACGAGCGCCAGCGGCGGTCCGGACTGTCCTGCCCGGCGTACAGCCATGTGTGCTCCGATCAGTCCGCTACCCAGCGGTGGCTCGAAGTCGGCGGATGTGAAGACCTTACACGACGGTCCAGGAGCGACCGGCAGGTTCGCGTTGATCCAGTCCACCAAACCGATGCCGGTCGATGGGACCGTGTCCGGTTGCACCAACTGGAACTGACCGGTCGGGATGCCCTCGGTCCAGGTATCGCTCTTACTGCCGTAGCTACCACGGTTGGTGCTCAGTGGCTGCGACAGAATGGGGGTCACGATGAGGAAGCCCAGATCAGTGCCGCCGCCGAGGGTCTCGATCTTATAGATGTTGCCGATCGTGCCCGGGTCGATCTCCTCCTTCACCTTCACCCGCCGCAGCATCCCGGTGGCCTCGGTCTGCTCCTTCCACTCTCCGCGTCCGAACACCGGCCACTGCCGCTGCCAGTCCTCGCTCCACATGGTCGGGGTCTGCTCGGAGAAGCCGAGGGTCTGCAGCAGCAGGCCGACGGTCTTGAGGAGCTGCTGGTAGTCCTGCTGGAAGTAGCGACCGGCGTTGGAGACCACGACGTCCCACTGACTCAGCGCGCTGGTCATCGCCCAGGAGAACGCCCCGTGCCAGCGGTTGTCGAACACCCCGGCGTAGCTGCTCTGGCCCATGCTGCAGGAGGCGATCACGCTGACGTTGCTGTGAGCCACCGGCAGGGTCTGTCCCTCATAGCAGGCCTGGATGTCCCGATCGGACTGCTCGGGGAGGCAGGTCTCCAGCACAAAGGTCACCGCGCGATCCCGGGGCAGCGGGTACAAGGCGGTGTTCATCGCATAGACCATCGAGACGAGGCCGGTGTACTCCCCGTCTGAGGACAGGGGATCTCCCGACAGGGCCGTTGAGATCCGGTCCTCGTCGAGGCGATCGGTGTCCCGGACCCTGTTGAAGGTGTCACAGAGCACCCACCCGGCGTCCTGGCCCTCCTGACCGGCTCCAGCGGTACCGGCGACCTCGATGAGGTCGCGCAGCAGCGCCCGGGTCTGCTCCGAGCCGAGATCAGCGCCGTGGTGGGTGATCGATGCCGCGATGCTGGCCACGGAGGCCTGCCCATCCGACGCAAAGCAGCCATGGAAGGCCGAGAGGATCGCTGCGGGGCTTTGGGAGCCGATGAGCGCGCTCAGCCGCCTGACCATGCCGGACATCCGACACCACGCCGTCGCGGACATCTCCGGGGCCGCCGTCGGGGCACCCACCCGTGTGTCCAGCGGGGCGAATGCCGGGTGGCCGGCGGTGGTGGTGATGCTGTGTCCCGCGTAGAACACCAGCCCCTGCGCGTCGGGGTGTGCCCGGAGCTGTGCGCCCAGCCAGCCCAGGCCCTCGCGGATCCCGTTGCCGGTGGCGTAGCCGAAGCTGGCCTCGACCATGTTCATGTCGACTGGCCGCTGCCGCCCCATGACGATGCTGGCGAAGTCGTTGGGTCCGAGCTTTGGTCCCGTCAGCACCCGGATGTTGCCCGCAGGCACCCCCATCAGGCGGGTGAGCATCGCGTAGGAACGCACATCGTTGAGGGTGCCCTGGAGGTTGGAGTGGCCCAGCGCCGTGCCCGTGGAGTCGTCGAGGAACAGGTAGTCCTGCACCCCGATGATCAGCGCAAACGTCTCGGCGGGCGCAGCCGGCTCCCGAACCAGCGGCGGGGCCAGCGCGGCCAGCTCCGCCTCGTCGAGGGCGGCGTTGTGGAGCTGTGCGGCGGCGACGATGCAGGTGACATGGCCGACTGGCTGCAGGCCCTCCGGTGAGCGGGCGAAGAAGCGCGGCCCGAAGATCACCTGCGCCTGACCGGGGTGGTGGTCCACCAGGGGACGGGTCTGGTACTGCTGCAGGCAGATCAGCTCTCCGGGCTCCTGGTGCTCCTGGATGGACTGACGGTAGACCGAGACCTCGGTGTGATCACCCAGATCCCGCCAGGTCACCGCGATCTTGACCAGCCGCCCCCAGCGGTCCTTCTCCGCAGTCGTGCTGGCCTGCCTCCAGTCTCCGTGGGGGGCTTGGAGGACTGGATGCCCGCGCTGGTTGTGGTTGGAGGCGACGAGCCAGGCGTAGTCCCCGGTGTCGCCGAAGGCCAGACCGTCGAAAGGCTCATAGCAGAGTCGCTCGTCGGTGCTGGCCAGCGAGATGACCGAGCCCCCCTGCCGCGGCGCGGTCTCGATCATGCGCACCCAGACCACCAGGGTCTTCTCACGAAGCGAGTCCCCGCTGAGGTACGGTGCACGGGCCCAGCTGCCGTCTCCCAGCGCCAGACCGCGGCTGGTGAGTCCGGCGAAGCCTTCAAGCTTCAGGGGGCCAAAATTGCCGGTTTGTTCGTGGATTCCATCCACAGATGTAAAGTGCCACTCGCCAACGATAGACATCAGAGCCTCCGAGATTATCCAACCAGAACCATTCTACACTGTGCTGTACTCGCGGAGAATTACCGCTCATAGACGAGCATTACCGAGCCCTCTGCTGCTCTCCGACGGGGCTGCCCGGGAGCGCTACTGCGGGGTCCAGCCCATGCTGTTGATCGGGAAGCTCATGACGGTGCCGTTCTCGTCGAGTGTGACCATCTCAGCAGCGCATGTGGAGGAGTCGGTGAGCAGGCAGACGCCGGTGTAGTGGAACCAGCCAAACAGCAGGGAGCCGTCTGCGTCCACCGCACCATCGGTGACCACCCAGTCCATGCGGACATCGTATCCGCCCTCGGTCAGGGGCCAGACCACTTCGATGAGCAGGGGGAGCTCAGGGGTAGAGAGGACCTCGATCAGCTCCTCGTTGATGTTGAGAGACTGGTTGAACACCACCTGGAAGTCGCCGCTGTCGAGTTCTTGGAGACCCGCTGCATACTCCACTGCGGTCTCGTCGGTGTTGGTCAGGTTCAGGCGGAATTCTCCGGCGGAGAGATCTTCGTAGATGTCCCGCTTGATGATGGCGTAGTTGCTGATGGCGGCGGTGGTGTAGCTGTCACCGGCGGTGTTGAAGGGGAAGTCTGAAGCACGCCACAGCTCTGTGCCCTCCATCGACATCACGATGTCGTAGGTGCCCCGGTCCACCTCGATGTACCCGGTGCTGTCGAGCTGGGAGACGCTCTCAGAGAAGACCTGGTTGCCGTCGGCATCTTCGACCGAGAAGAGTGCATCTGGGTTGTCGCTGCGGATGTTGGCGAAGCGCAGCCCCACCGTGCAGATCTCAGCGACGGAGGCGTCGGTGTCGTCGCAGTCGCCCGCCTCGGCGATGTAGCCGCTGGATGCCTCGCAGGACTCCTCGATGAGGGCCTCGTCGCCGTAGCCGTCGCTGTCGCTGTCAGCGTAGAAGATCGCGGTGTCGGTAGCGTCTTCGTCGGTGATGTCGTCGCAGTTGTTGTCCACGCCGTCGCAGACCTCGTCGGCGTCGGGGCTGATCTCGCTGTCTTCGTCGTCGCAGTCGCCGCCGTCAGCGATGTAGCCAGCGGGAGCCTCGCAGGCTTCCTTCTGTGCGAGGTCTGAGCCGTAGCCGTCGCCGTCTGCATCTGCGTAGAAGGTCACCTTCGACACGTCGTCGCAGGTCTCTTCGGTGTTCTCGAATTCGCTATCGTCGATCAGCTCGCAGCCGGTGGAGGAGAGAGCGATGAGAGCGATGAGGGAGAGGCGCGTCATGATGGGCTCCATTGAGTGTGGTCTGTGTGGTTAAAAACGCAGCGAACAGCATGCCAATCGGCAGCTTGTGGAACGTGCGTGTTGAGAGGGGAGTGTGTGTCTCAGCGTTCCCGTCTCACACTCAATAGATACGCTTCTCTCCTGCTGCTGACCATTACCGGTTGTTACCAGTCATGACCGCCCTCTCCCTCACACCCGGCTCCACAGAGACCTCTGCGGGGACCTCGCCGGAGAAGACGGTGTCGCCGCTGCGACGGTAGCAGAGAAGCGCCTTCTGCAGACGCTCAGGCTCGTTGATGGAGAGGGAGACCGTCAGTGCGCTGGCGGCGTGCCCTTGCAGCGGTGTGAGGGTGGCTTCTTGGCTTCTCTCCGCGCAAGCATTCGGCTGAGAAGACTGTCCGCCTGAACGGGGTCGCATGACTCGTGCCCGAAAACACAGTACAAGAGGTGCCCTGACAGGAGCCGTGCATGGCTGGCTTGCTCGAAACCACGCAAGAATGGAAAGACGCCGTCGCGGCCTGGCCTGGGATTCAGGACAAGCCACCCCCAGAGTATCGAAAGCGATCCAGGGGCTTTCCCATCTTAAGAAACGCCTTCCTGGAGAAGTGGTTTGGCACGTCTCACTGGGTGATGCCTGGCGTGTGGTTCATCCCGGTCAGCACGCTCTGTGTGTACCAGAGCAGCTCCAGCGGTCTTGCCTCCGCGTGGACGGCGGGGCTCTTTGTGGCCGGCGTGCTGGCGTGGACGCTGGTGGAGTACCTGCTGCATCGGTGGTTGTTTCACCTGCCTCCGACGACAAACCTGGCGCTGCGCGAGCTTCAATACATGCTCCACGGCTACCACCACGAATTCCCCGACGACCCTGGTCGCCTGGTGGCACCGCCGGCGTTGTCCTGGCCCCTCGCCGTCGTGCTCGCGGTCCTCTATTGGGCGGCATTTGGTGCCTATGCACCGGCGCTGTATGGCGGCACGGTCGCTGGCTATGTGGCGTATGACTGGATGCACTACTACACCCACCATGCGGTGCCAAAGAACCGGATTGGCAAGTTCATGCGCCGGTTTCACCTTGAGCACCACTTCAAGACCGCCGACAGCCAGTTCGGCCTGTCCAGTCCGCTGTGGGACTATGTTCTCGGCACCTTCTGGACCACCAACGCCTGGGCCCGACCCCACAAGCGGGACACGCCATCCCGCTGAGGTCATGAGCACAGGCTCAGGGCACTCACGCTCGCCGATGCTGCTGCTGCCGGTAAGTTAAACAGTGGCAGAGTCGTTGATGTTGATGTTGACGTGTGAGAGCGCACGGGTGCGGACTGGCACGGTCTCTACCATACGATGGCTCGTCATCGATCGAAAGAACGACACAGATAGATGGTTTGCTTTATTAGAACCTTGGTTCTAACGTGTAGTTCCGATCTTCCTGTTCGACATCAAGGGAAGTCAATACGCGGGATAGATTCCTGCGACCTCGCTCACTCCCGCCCCTCTCTAAGCCCCAACACAAAAAGAAGAATCAGGATGAGCTTCCCTCCTGAATTGCCTGAGGGGTCACACGAGCTGCTCATCGAGCACTCGCCGTACTGTATCCACAGCATCGACACCTGCGGCCGGTTGACGCAGATGAACCCCGCCGGGCTTCGGATGATGGGAGTGCAGGAGGAAGCTGAGATCCGGGGGCTTCCATACCTCAATGTGGTCAGCGACTCCGATCAGGATCGGGTCGCCGGGTTCCTCAAGGAGGCGCTCGCCGGGCGCGAGTCGGAGTTTGAATTCACCGCCTCCAACGGCCAGCGCTTTCTCTCCACTTTTGTTCCGATCTTCGATCCCGAAGGGAACGTCTCCTCGCTGATGGGGCTCACCCAGGACATCACCCAGCGGGTCGAGGCAGAGCTTGCACTGCAGCGGAGTGAGGAGCGCCTGAAGCTCGCCCTCACGGCTTCGGGGATGGGGGTCTGGGAGTTTCACTTCATCACGGAAGTGGTCAAGTGGTCCATGAAGGTCTTTGATATCTACGGGGTGAGTCAGAAAAAAAAGGTCGTCTCTTTCGACGAATACACCCAGATGGTTCACCCTGAAGATCTCCCCGGGCTGCAGGAAGCGCTCAAGATCGCGCGCCTTGAGCCCGGTGAATTCTTCACTGAGCACCGGGTCTGGCGTCAAACTGATGGGGAGGTCCGATGGGTCCAGGGGGTGGGGCGGACCTTTGCTGACGAGCATGGGCAGGTACACCAGCTGCACGGCACAGTCCGAGACATCACTGAGCAGAAGGAAGCAGAGAAGCAACAGCAGGCATCTCAGCGACTGGAGCAGCTCGGGGTGCTGGCCGGAGGCATCGCTCACGACTTCAACAACCTGCTGGTGGGGGTGATGGGTGGTGCTGACATGCTCCGGGAAATGCTCGGGGAGGACTCACCGATGTC
>JBLHNG010000118.1:0-14355 GCA_047621685.1 Myxococcota bacterium
ATCCCTCCATCTCCGCCACCATATATGCACCCATAGCTCAGCTGGATAGAGCGTCTGGCTACGGACCAGAAGGTCAGGGGTTCGAATCCCTTTGGGTGTGCTGAAGTCCTCCTGCGAAAGCAGGGGGACTTCTTTAATTGAGAAGGCGCCGTTTTGATGCACAGCATCATTACAAGGCTTCTCAGTGAGGAGATGGGCCACCCCACGGTGTGCAGGGTGACCAGCCAACCAGAAGAAGCGGCAGCCCTCACAGGTTGCCGCTTCTCTGCATGGCTCGCCCTCCGCTCTGAGAGGTTCGCCTAAGACGGAGCGGGCTCTCTGACTGGCAGCCGGGCGGAGGCTGCCTGTGGACCCACCGGTGAGTGTCGGCAAGTGCCGGTCGTAGACGGGCTGATTGCCGTGCCGGGGGTCGGGTGGCTGGCTCATGGACCCGCTGGTGAGTTCGACAAGTGCCGGTCGTCAGACGGGCTGATTGCTGATTCGTGACATGGCACGCGGACGGGCGGAGGCATCCGGAGCCGGTCAGGTGGCTGGCTCACGGACCCGCCGGTGAGTTCAGCAAGGGCCGGTCGTCAGACGGGCTGATTGCTGATTCGGGGAGAGGTGCGGGGACGGGGTGAGTCCTACGAAGCCGGTCAGGTGGCTGCCTTCTCTTTCACTGACCATGAAGTTCGACAAGTGCCGGTCGCAGACGGGCTGATTGTCGATTCGTGGAGAGGCGCGGGGACGGGGTGAGTCCGACGAAGCCGGTCAGGTGGCTGCCCCACGGACCCGCCAGTGAGTTCAGCAAGTGCCGGTCGTAGACGGGCTGATTGCTGATTCGGGGAGAGGTGCGGGGACGGGCGGAGTTCAGACGGAGCCGGTCAGGTGGCTGCCTTCCCCCCTAATTTTGTTGATTGTATTGTTTTGGATCGCCTGATCTGGAGTCGAAGTTCGCCCGGGCGCGCGCAAGGGGAGCCCGTAGTGGGCCGTGTCGGAGGGGCCGAACGCCAGATTCTCTGGCGGCCCCGGAGGCAGCAAACGAGCCGAGGTTTGAGACGTCGGCAGTCGCACAAGAATGGACGCCGACAGGGAGTGAGAGGCGAAGCCGCTGGAGCGGGCACTCGCAGAGGCGGCTAGAGCCGGCACTCGCACAACGGAGCTGCGACCACGGAGGGGACCCGTGGCGATCAGCGCCGGGGGCGCCCTCAGCCCAAGGACGGAGACGGGGTTGGCAGTACCGCTGTCCTTCAAGGATTCGCCCATCTCTGCTTTTGATAGTGCCGACCTGTCCTGCTTGCCTCTGGCTACGCAGCGTCGTGGCTTTCGATTCCGAAGGCTCCTCCCTCACCGGATGGTTGAGGTTCGCCATCGTCGGCGCCATTCTTTTTCTGGCCACTTCGCTCCAACGCTGGCCTGACGGCCCGCTCATGGCGCTGCATTCGAGGGGGCTGCACTCCTTGCATTGAGTGCCCGCTCCAGCGGCCGCCTCACGTCGGCTCACTCCAGTCCCCGCTCCCCTGTGACCCCCACCCGGACACCAATGAGTCACCACCCCACGCAGTCTCACAGGACCTTCCTGCACACCTCAGAGCGCCGGGTAGCTCTCAACATCGCCCTAAACCCCCAGCGCTGCCCGAAGCCTCGGAGCCGCTGATCGAGCCCGCCGACTACACGGATGGAGGTCAATGATGCTCTCTGGTGGCACATGTCTCACCAGAATCACGCCATTCTGGCTCACGAAGATCGCCAGACCCGCCGCCCGAACCCGGGCTGGAGACACCTCCAACAGCACCCCCACCCCAGCCCGCTTCCCAACCCTGGAGTCCACAGACTCAGCAAGGTGAACGTGAGTACGAGACTGAGCGAGCAGCCCCTTGCGCGCAATGCTCTCCACCAGCTCAGGACGAGTGCCATGCCAGATGCTCGCCGAGCCGGCCCACAGCGTCCACGATTCCTCCAGCCCTTCCTGGGTGACCGGAGTGCCCGAGAACGAGTGCCCCTGACTGGCACGGATGTAGTCGCCGTCGATCTGGAGGCGGGTCTTGTTGTTCTCGGCGACGACAGTGTCGAGGGCGGACTGAGAGATCCGGGCGATCCGCCGGACGTCGGCGGTCTTTGCCCAGCCGGCGGAGTCCATCGTGAGTCCGGCTTTGTTGGCGTCGTGCCTCAGAAGCTTGGAGAGAGACTGACTGGCGCGCTTGAGTTTGTTGGGGTGCATGAGTTTTTCCTGTTTCTACCGATCTACGGCGCCCATGACTCACGCGGAATTCGTTTCTCAGAGGAGACTATCAGTGATTACGATAGCTCAATGCTGAGCCTTGAGCGCCTCTCCGCCTTCGTCGTGTTCTCCGAGCACCTCAACTTCACCCATGCCGCCCGGTCGCTGGGCATCTCTCAGCCTGCCCTGCACGCCCAGGTCAGTCGGCTCTCCGATGAGCTGGGTGTGCCGCTGTATATCCGGGATGGCCGGTCGCTTCGGCTGACCACGGAGGGGGAGAAGGTCGCGGCGTTTGGCCGGGACCTGACTGCCCGGGTGACCACCTTCGCCGGGAACCTGCGTGGAGAGAACACCGTCGAGCCGGTCACCCTGGCGGCGGGGGAGGGCTGCTTCCTGTACCTGCTCGGTCCGGCGATCCAGGCCACCAACCACCCGCTGAGGTTGATCACCGCTGATCTCGCCGCGACCATCGACGCGCTGCGGTCGGGACGTGCGGCAGTGGGGGTCGCCTCGACGGATGCGGCGCCCGCCGGGCTCACCCTCACCCCGCTCACCGAGATCCCCCTCGTCGCCCTCATCCCTGCGGACCACCCCCTCGCCGGGACCGGGCCGCTGGCGCTGAGTGACCTCCAGGACGCCCGGCTCATCGTGCCCCCGGCGGATCGTCCCCACCGACAGGCGGTCGCTGGTGCCCTCGCACGGGCGGGGGTGCGCTGGGAGGTCGCGGTAGAGGCAGGGGGCTGGGAGCTGATGCGGCGGTTCGTGGCGATGGGCATGGGGCTGGCGATCGTCAACGGCTTCTGTCCACCCCCCGATGGCGGCTGCGCCCGTCCGCTGCCCGAATTGCCCGCCCGCCGCTACGTCATCCTCCGGCGTCCAGGCGAGCCCTCCACCGCAGTCGCCAGCCTGATCGCTGCACTTCACACCCACGCGGAGGACTGGCGTGCCTGAGCTGCCCGAGGTCGAGATCATGACCCGCAACACCCGGCGCTGGCTGTCTGGGCAGACTCTGGTGTCCCTCGATGTGCTCGACGACAAGCTGCTGTCGTCGGTGTCCGCTGCAACCCTGTCGGGGATGGAGATCGGTGAGGCCCGCCGCCGGGGCAAATACCTCTGCCTGCCCGTCGGCGAGCAGGTCCTCATCCTGCACTTCCGAATGACCGGCAAGGTCGTGCTGGAGACCACCCCCCGCCGCTACGTCCGGGCACGGCTTCGCACCGCAGCGCACACCGTCGCGTTCATGGACACCCGGCGTCTCGGCTGTGCGTGGATCCTCCCGGCGACGGGGCTCTCGGCGTTCTTTGAGGCCATCCCGCTGGGGGAGGAGCCCTGGCCGATGGTGCGGAATGCCGAATGGTGGGCCGCACGACTCGCTGGGATCCGCAGCGCGATCAAGCCGGCGATGCTTCGGCAGGAGCGCATCGCCGGGCTCGGCAACATCGCTGCTGCCGAGATCTGCCACCGGGCGAAGCTCCACCCCGCCCGCCTCGTCCCCTCGCTCACGTCCGCGGACTATGCGGCGATTGCCACCGCGACTCCGGCATTCATCGATCAGGTCCTCGCAGTCGAGTCCGGCCCGGAGATCCACTACGTCAACGAGGGTGCCGCGACCCCGGCACCGTTTCTGGTCTACGGCAGGCAGGGCGAAGGCTGCGCCTGCGGGGGCACGGTCGCGCGGACAGTGCAGTCCGGGCGCGCTACCTTCTTCTGCCCCGCTTGCCAGAGACTTTGACCATGCAGATTACCGCAGACAACGGACGAATCGTCGCCATGCAGGGCGACATCACCCGACTGAGCGTCGACGTCATCGTCAACGCCGCCAACGGCAGCCTCCTGGGCGGCAGCGGGGTGGACGGGGCGATCCACCGGGCGGCGGGCCAGGAGCTGTACGAGGAGTGCCGCACCCTGGGGGGCTGTTTGACCGGCAATGCGAAGATGACCGAGGGTTACCGGCTGCCTGCCGGCAACATCATCCACGCCGTGGGTCCCGTCTGGCGCGGCGGACACGGCGGCGAGGACATCCTGCTGGCCTCTTGCTACCACAAGAGCCTCACCCTCGCCGCTGGCATCGACGCCCGCTCCATCGCGTTTCCAGCGATCAGCTGCGGGGTGTACCGATTCCCGGTCCTCCAGGCCACGCAGATCGCGGTCTCTGAGGTCCGCCGCTGGCAGAAGAGCCACGACAGCCCGCACACTGTGATCTTCTGCTGCTTCACCCCGGATGTCTGGGCCGCCTACGAGCAGGTCCTGGCCTGAGCGGTCATTTATCTGCCGGTGACTCCTTACTCCTTAGATTAGATGTCGACTGCATCCACCAGGTTGCGGTACGCCATGATCGCCCGGTAGCGGCAGGAGGCATCCTTGCCCATCAGCTCCTGGATGACCGTCTGGGTCTCCAGCTGCTTGCCATCGGGGATGATGACCTGGAGCAGCCGGCGCTTCCGGGGGTTGAGGGTGGTGTTGTAGAGGGTCTTGGGCATCATCTCGCCGAGCCCCTTGAACCGGGAGATCTCTGGCTTGCTGCGCGGGGAGAGCTTCTTGAGGATGCGATCCTTCGCCTTCTCGTCGGACGCCCAGTACGTCTCCTTGCCGACCTCGATGCGGTAGAGCGGGGGATCTGCGAGGTAGATGTAGCCCTCGGTGATGAGCGGCTTCATGTACTTGTAGAAGAAGGTCAGCATCAGGGTGGTGATGTGGTGACCGTCCTGGTCGGCATCCATGAGCAGGATGATCTTGTGGTACCGCAGCCGGGAGACGTCGAGATCCTTGCCCATCCCGCAGCCCAGTGCGCTGACGATGTCCGACAGCTCCTTGTTGCCCAGGACCTTCTTGAGCGTGGCCTGCTCGGCGTTGAGCACCTTGCCCCGAAGCGGGAGGATCGCCTGGGTCTTGCGGTCTCGGCCCTGCTTGGCGGAGCCGCCTGCGGAGTCGCCCTCGACGATGAACAGCTCGGTGGAGGCTGGGTCTGAGGAGGAGCAGTCGGCGAGCTTGCCGGGGAGGTTGAGCCGACGGGAGACCGCGGACTTCCGGCGAACCTGCGTGGAGGCAGCCCGGCTGGCCTCCCGGGCCTTGGCGGCCATGACGATTCGGGAGAGCAGGGCATCGGCGGCGGTGTTGTTCTCCTGGAGCCACCGCTCCAGCTCCAGCCGCACTGCGCCCTCGACCAGCCCACGGATCTCGACGTTGTTGAGCTTGTCCTTGGTCTGACCCTGGAACTGCGGCTCGGCGAGGAAGCAGGAGCAGACACCGACCACGCCCTCGCGGATGTCGTCCGCCGACAGCTTCAGGCCCCGGGGCAGGCTGACGTTGTGGGTGGTGATGTAGTTGCGGATGGCCTTGAGGATGGCGTCCTTGAGGCCCTGCTCGTGGGTGCCGCCGTCTGGGGTGGGGATGCCGTTGACGAAGCTCTTGAACCGCTCGGAGGGCGACTCGGTCCACATCAGGGCGACCTCAATGCGCGGGTCCTTTTCGCGGATCATGGAGAACGGCTCATCAACCACACAGCGCAGCTCGCGGTCCTTGACGAGGTGCTGGACGTAGTCGGTCAGTCCTCCCTCATGGTACAGGTCGTAGCGCTTGTTGTTGGTGTCGTCCCGGAAGGCGATCCGCAGGCCGCGGTTGAGGTAGGTGCTGATCTCCAGGCGCTTGCGGATCTCGTCGCCGTCGAAGGTCTGGTCGCCGAAGATCTCCTGATCGGGGGTAAACCGGATGAGGGTGCCGGTCGCGCGGGTCGGGCCGAGCCGGACGAGGTCGCTCTTTGGCTTCCCGCGACGGTAGTCCTGGGTCCACTCGTAGCCATCGCGCTTGATGGTCACATTGAGCCGCTCGGAGAGGGCGTTGACCACACTGCTGCCGACGCCGTGCAGGCCGCCGGAGGTGGTGTAGCTGCTGTTGTTGAACTTTCCACCGGCATGCAGGACCGTGAGGATGACCTCGACGGCGGGACGCTTCTTCTTGGAGTGGATGGCGACGGGGATGCCGCGCCCGTTGTCCTTGACGGTGACGGAGCGGCCGTCGCGGTGGAGCTGCACGGTGATCGAGGAGGCGAAGCCGTTGATGGCCTCATCCACGGCGTTGTCGACGATCTCCCAGACGAGGTGGTGGAAGCCATCCCGGCCCGTGCCGCCGATGTACATGCCAGGACGCCGTCGAACGGCATCGAGCCCCTCAAGGACCTCGATGGAGTCGGCATCGTAGTCTGACGAAGTGCTGGATCCCGGGGTGCTGGTTGTCGGGGTGCTGTCCTGTGTGAGAGCCATGACTTACTCCTCCCCGCCGGTGTCGGTCTTAAATTGCAGGTCGTAGCGAACCATCGGGCGCTCCCAGGGCTTGAAGCTGCCCCGCTTGATGATCGACTTTCCCTTGGTCGCCCGGGAGCCGAGGAATTTGTTGGGGCGGACCACCTCATCGCGACCCTGGGGGGTGGTGACGGTGACGCCGCCCATGAGCTTCGTGGTGAGGTTGAAGGCGTGGATGGAGTCTCCGGCGTCGAGCTTGATGGCGGTCACACCCTTGCCTGCCCCCTTGAGCACTGAGACTTCCGAGACCGCAAAGCACAGCGCCCGACCCTTCTCTGTGGCGAGGCTCACGTTCTCGGTGCCGTTGCTGACCTCGACGACCATCACCGAGTCGTTGCCCTGGAGTCGGGCGAACCGGCGGCCCTTCTTCTGGCTGGGATCCTCGTGTACCGACAACGGGAAGCGGATAATGCGCCCGCCATAGGTGATGCCGATGCCGAAGGGCGGGGCTGGATCCTCCGTGATGAGGTTGCCCTGGTCGTCCTTGTTGGCTGGGACGGGCGGCAGGGATCGGGGATCCTGCAGGGCGATGCCGACGATCTTCTCGCCGTCAGAGAACTGGAAGTAGCTCTGGATCGGCTTGCCGTAGCCGGTAGTGGCCTCCACATCATCAAACCGCAGCACGTAGGCGCCGCCCTGGTTGGTGAAGAAGCAGACCGTCTTTTTGGTGTTTGCCAGACCGATCGCGATGATCTCGTCTCCCTCCTTGATCCGGATCTTGGAGACGTCGGTGAAGCTGCTCTGCCGCTTGATCCAGCCGTCGCGGGTGACGATGAGGTAGGCATCCTCGGCGATGATGTAGGCGGACTCCTCGTACTCGACCTCCTCAGCAGCGCCGATTGTGGTGCGGCGCTTCTCGCCGTAGATGCGGCGGACCTCCATCAGCTCCTGGCGGACGACGGCCCAGAGGTTCTGGACGGAGGAGAGGATGGACGCGATGCGCTCGGCGTCAGCACGCTTCTCCTCCAGCTCTTCGAGCACCGCATGGATCTCCAGCTTCGCGAGGCGGTACAGCTTCAGCTCGAG
Organism: Myxococcota bacterium; assembly: GCA_047621685.1. Classification (GTDB taxonomy): domain Bacteria; phylum Myxococcota_A; class UBA796; order UBA796; family UBA796; genus JAQXDW01. Next base: position 7,525 of record JBLHNG010000118.1, read on the forward strand.
GATGGCGTCGGACTGCTCGTCTGTGAAGTCGAACAGGTCGATGAGCTTCTCGTGGGCATCCCGGCGACCCTCGCTCTGGCGGATCATCACGATGACCTCGTCGAGGACGTCGAAGATCTTGGCGAGGGCTTCGAGGATGTGGATGCGAGTGCGCAGCTTCTGCAGCTCAAACTCGAAGCGCTTCCGCACGGTGTCGCGCCGGAAGTCCAGCCAGTAGCGTAGGATCTCCCGGAGGTTTGCCCGGACCGGGGCGCAGACCTCGGGGTTGTCTGTGGGGACGAGGCAGGTGAGGTTGACCGGGTAGGTGATCTGGAGCGGGGTGTGCTTAAACAGGTAGGCCATGGCGGCGGCAGCGGTGGCTTCTGGGTTGGCGCCGCGCTTGAGGTTCAGCTCCAGGACGACTCGGACCTCGTCGGTCGACTCGTCTCTCACATCTGACAGCAGCGGCAGCTTGCGGTCGGCGATCAGGTTGCCGATCTTCTCGACCAGGGTGCCCTTGTTTACGCTGTAGGGGGTGGAGTCGATGATGATCAGCCAGCGCCGACCGTCCTTCTCCATGCGCCAGCTTCCCTGGAGCTTCACCGGCCCGCCGCCGGTCTCGTAGATGTCTTGAAGCTCCTCACGCTCATTGAGGATGATGCCGCCGGTGGGGAAGTCGGGGCCCTTGAGCTTGCGGGTCATGGCGGAGATTTCGGCGTCGGGATTGTCCAGCAGGACGATCGTGGCGTCGATGACTTCGCGCAGGTTGTGGGGCGGAATGCGGGTCGCCATTCCGACCGCGATGCCTTCGGAGCCGTTGACCAGCAGCTGGGGGAACTGCGCGGGAAGGACGATGGCCTCGAAGTGCTGGCCGTCGTAGTTGGGGCGGTAGTCGACGGTGCGCTGCTTCAGCTCGGAGAGCAGCTCGATCGCGATCGAGGCGAGCTTGCACTCGGAGTACCGCATGGCTGCGGCGGAGTCGCCGTCCATGGAGCCGAAGTTGCCCTGACCGAGGATGAGCGGGTGGCGCATCGCGAAGGGCTGGACCATGCGCACCAGGGCGTCGTAGATCGAGGCGTCGCCGTGGGGGTGGTACTTGGCCATGACCCCACCAACCACCGCCGCAGACTTCCGGAATCGCCCATCGGGGAGCAGGCGGAGGTCGTGGTACATGGCGTACAGGATGCGCCGCTGGACCGGCTTGAGCCCGTCACGGACATCGGGCAGCGCCCGGGATGTGATGACCGACAGGGCGTAGTTGAGGTAGCGATGTCGGGTGGCTTCATGGAGCGCAATCGGGGTGATCTGCGGCATGGCGAACCTTCATGCCCATCTACCCGGTGGTTGAGCCTGGTCGGTGGGAGCGTCTGGAGGGAAGGGGAGCGGAATCAGGAGTCGAGGAAGCCCTGCTGGCAGAGCAGCTCAGCATTGGCGATGGCAGCACCGGCGGCGCCGCGGATGGTGTTGTGGCCGAGGGCGTAGAACTTCACCCCCATGACGGGGCAGTCCTCCACCCGGCCAATGGTAACAGCCATCCCGCCACCAGCGTGAATGTCGAATCGGGGGGAAGGGCGGTCCCGCCGGGTGGTGACCCGCAGCGGCGGGGTCGGGCAGGAGGGGAGGTTCACACCCACACCACCATCCCACTGCGCCATGACCTGGGAGACCTCAGCGGCAGAGGGGCTGCCGGTGAGTCGGGCATGAACGCCGAGGAGGTGGCCGTCGGCGACCGGGACCCGCACACAGCGCGCGGAGATGGGGAAGTCTGCGGGCTCTTCGGGAGTGCCGAGGATCTTGAGCGGCTCGATGGCGAGCTTTTCCTCTTCCTTGCCGGCGTGAGGATGCACGGTGCCGATCATGTCCCAGGCCGACTCGCCGGGGTAGCCCGCGCCGGAGACGGCCTGCCAGGTGGCCACGGTCAGGGCTTCAACCCCATACGTCCGGTGCAGCGGGGCGAGGGCCAGCGCCAGGGGGATGGCGCAGCAGTTGGGGTTGGCGAGGATGCCGCCCTTTCGGCCCCGACCAGCCCCGGGCTGACGGCGGAGCAGCGCGGTGTGCTCCGGGTTGACCTCAGGGATGACCAGCGGGACGAGCGGATCCATGCGCCAGGCACTGGCGTTGGTGACCACGAGGAAGCCAGCGGCCCGGAATGCCTCCTCGATGGGGCCAGCGACCGAGCCATCCAGCGCGGAGAGGATGATGGAGACCCCGGCGGGGATCAGCGCAGGATCGCAGGACTGAACGATGCGACCCGCGAGCTGCTCCGGGCACTCTCCATCGAATCGCCAGGGCGCGGCCTCGGCATAGGGGCGACCGGCGGAGCGCTGCGAGGCGGCGAGGAACGCGACCTGGAACCAGGGGTGACCCTCAAGGAGCTGCAGCATTCGCTGACCGACCATTCCAGTAGCGCCCAGGATGCCAACCGGGATCGCATTCATCGAAGCTCCTTGGACGTAAATGTCCTGACCATCACCTTGGAATAATAACCAGCCGAGAGGCGGTCTTCACCCTTTCATCGGACATCTACTGACCGGTTTTTGAGCTCATTTTTGGGCACCAGTCATGTCGCCCCCTTCTGGCGGACAGTCTGTGTGAGAGGATGCCAGCGCGTAGCGGGGGGTTTGGGGGTGAAAACCCCGTTTCAGACAAAAGCGCACCAGTCAAGCGGGATAACTGTCCACCGCGATGACTGGTGCCCATTTTTGTTTCTTGCCCGATCCGCGAATGGCCGCAGCAAGACTGGATTGAATTCTTGAGCAGCTCTGGCAAGAAACAAGAACAGCAAGATTGGATAGACTTCTCGAGTTGATCCAAAAATTAGGAGAACCCATGTCGGAATTCAGTGAGCTTGTTGTTCGATATGGTGCGCGATTTGGCCGACTGACCCGCGGTGTGCGGGTGGTGGAGCTGGACGGACCCGGCGGCGGTCTCTCCGATGCTGTCGATCGCCTGGGTGTCACTCCGCTGGCCTCGGGGCTGCTGGATGGCGACTGCCTCTCCATGGCGGACAGCAGCGTCAGCCTCAAGCTGGAGCGGTCGGGTGCTGTGGTGGTCTTGTCGGTGAATTGGGAAGGCGGCCCCTCACTCGTTGAGGAGCTGTCCGTTGCCGAGGGAGCCCCGCTCTCCCTGCCGACCCTCCCCGGTGCCCTGGGCTCCGTGCTCTTCCTGCCCGATCCAACCTCACTGCTCACCGACCTGCGCGCGGCCCTCCATGAGCCATCCCAGCCCCTCTACATCACCGGCTCTGGCATCTGGACTCGCGGTCGCATCGGAGAGGGCGAGGCCCTGCTGGCGACCATCCCTGCGGTGAACCCCGCAGACCTCGGCGCTTCCTCCTTCTGCGAGACCTACGGCGTGACCGCCCCCTACATCAGCGGGGCGATGGCGGGTGGAATCGCCAGTGCGGAGATGGTCATCGCGATGGGGCAGGCTGGCCTGATGGGCTTCTTCGGCTCGGGTGGGCTCTCACTTCCGGCGATCGAGGCCGGAGTCAAGGCGATCAAAGCGTCGATTCCGGGCAAGGCGGCGGGCTTTAACCTCCTGCACAACCCGGCTGAGCCGATGGTGGAAGAAGCCACCGTCGACCTCTACCTCGCCAACGACTGCCGCATTGTCTCCGCCTCCGCCTACATGACCCTCACCCCGGCCCTGGTCCGCTACCGGCTCACCGGCATTCATCGGGGAGCTGGCGGGCAGATCGTCTGCCACAACCGGGTGTTCGCCAAGATCAGCCGCCCAGAAGTTGCTGAGCGGTTCATGCGTCCGGCACCGGAGAACATCCTCAAGCGGCTTGTGGAGCGTGGTCAGCTCACCACCGAAGAGGCCGAGCTGGCCCGGCATGTCCCGATCGCTGAAGACATCACGGTCGAGGCGGACTCCGGCGGACACACCGATCGCCGTCCGCTGGTGGTCCTGCTCCCGACGATGAGCCGACTTCGGGATCGGATCGTGGCGGAGATGGGCTACGACGGCATCGAGATCCGAGTTGGTGCGGCCGGCGGGCTGGGCGATCCGGCCTCCATCCATGCTGCATTCTGCATGGGTGCAGCCTACGTCCTGACCGGCTCGATCAACCAGTCCTGTGTAGAGGCTGGCACCAGCCGGCTGGTCCGGGAGATGATCAGCGAGGCGGGCATCGCCGATGTCGCTACCGGCCCGGCACCGGACATGTTTGAGATCGGCGCCCACGTCCAGGTGCTCTCCCGGGGCAGCCTCTACGCCCAGCGGGCCAGCCGTCTCTACCGCATCTACAAGGAGTTCGATGGGATGGACGCCATCCCGGAGGTCGAGCGCAGCCGCTTGGAGCGCACGATCTTCCGGCGTCCTCTCGCGGAGGTCTGGACCGAGACTGCGGAGTACTGGGGACAGCGCGATCCGCGAGAGCTGGAGAAGGCCCGCCGAGACTCCCGTCACCAGATGGCGCTGACCTTCCGGTGGTACCTCGGCATGACCAGCCGCTGGGCACGCCTCGGCGACGAGAGCCGCAAGCGCGACTTCCAGATCTGGTGCGGCCCGTCGATGGGGCTGTTCAACGACTGGATCGCCGGCAGCCACCTCGTCGATCTCGACACCCGCCGGGTCACCGACGTCGCGGATTCGCTCCTGCGCGGTGCCGCCGGACTGCGCCGGGTCATCCTCGCCCGCACCCTGCTGGCAGGCAAGGTGCTGCTGCCGCCGGGGCTTGAGGATGTCCGGCCCAGCAAGGGCTGATCAGCCCCTCAGCTGTGCGCGGATGTCGGCCCGCAGCGCATCGGTGCGGCGGGTGACCTCGTCCATCGCGGCGTCGGCCCGGATCCGGTAGCCATCGACCAGCGGCTTGTCGCGCATGCCGGAGAGGTTGATGTTGACGTTGTACCAGGCCCCCTCCGCAGCAGCGAGGGCGGTCAGGGCGGCGACACCGGCGTCTGAGCGGGCATTCTTGTTGCCCTTCATCGCTTCCTCGGCGGCTGCGACGGCCTGGATGCTGCGCTCCAGCACCCGAAGCGGAACCTCCACACCCTCGATGTTCGCCGCCCGCATGGCCACCCGGCGGGCCTGCTTCTCGGCATCGGTGCCCTTCGGGAGTCGCATCGCAGCCATCATGCCGTCGAAGGCTGCGGTGTCGGCGTCGATGTCGGCGAGGAAGCCCTCCTTGAGCTGCTGGGCGGTGATGGCCATTGCATCCTGGGCCGCGAACTGTGCCTCATAGCCGGCCTTGCCGGTGGTCACACCGCCGACCATTGCGGAGAGTGCCGCAGAGAGCGCGCCGCACAGCGCAGCCACCGAGCCGCCGCCAGGAGCGGGTGCCCGGCTGGAGGTCTGATCGACGAAGCCACGCACCGTCTGGCTGACCAGCGTGCCGTCCTGTTGAATCCGCCGCTCGATGATGCGCTCGTTGGGATCGAAGTCGCCCAGCTCGCGCAGACCGAGGGAGCGGATGGCGACCTCGATCAGCTCGCTCTCCGGTGCACCGGGGTTGAGTCGCTGGCGACGGAGGTAGTGGCGACCGGCCTGAAGCATTGCCTCAAGGGGGACGAGCCCGACCAGCTCGCTGCCGGTGACCACCAGGCCCTCCTGATCGGCCACCCGGCGGATGGCATCGACGACAAGGTGTGGGGGACTGACGGTGTAGTCGGTGAAGTTGATGCTGACCTGGCAGCGGCCATACTCCTCGATGTACCAGCCGATAGCCTTGACGCACTTGAACATCCCGGGATCCCGGAGGCCCTTGCCCGCGGCATCTCGGACGATCTCATTGTTCTCGTCGCGGCGGAGGATGCCCTTCTCGCGAACCAGCGCCGCGACCTTCATCGCCCGCCTTGTCTCGGTGGTGTTGAGGTTGACGTTGAACGCGATGAGGAACGGGCGGGCGCCGATGGCGGTGGCCCCGGCGGTCAGGTCGCCCCCGGTCGGTCCGAAGTCCGGTGCCCACTCCGGGTCGGTGAGCTTGTCGGCCAGCCCCTCGTACTCACCGGCTCGGATGGTCGCGAGGTTCTGCCGCTCCGGTCGGCTGGCGGCGGCCTCGTAGAGGTAGACCGGGATCGACAGCTCCGTCCCGACCCGCTCACCGAGGCGACGGGCCAGCTCAGCACACTGAGCCATGGTGATGCCAGAGACCGGAACGAACGGGCAGACGTCGGTGGCACCCATGCGGGGGTGGGCGCCGGAGTGGTGACGCATGTCGATGTGGGCAGAGGCAGTCTTGATGGCCTGGAATGCGGCCTCCAGCACCGGCTCCGGAGCGCCGACCAGGGTCATGACCGTGCGGTTGGTGGCCTCGCCCGGGTCCACGTCGAGCAGGGAGACCCCCTCGATGGCGCGGATGGCGTCGGAGATGGCCGCGATGATGACCGGATCCCGGCCCTCAGAGAAGTTGGGAACGCACTCAACAATCGGGGTCATGTTGTCTCCGGTCTACGGTTTCGGATAGCTTCGTTGGCCAAATATGGCGGTTCCAATACGGACAATGGTGGCACCATGGGCGACAGCGACCTCAAGGTCTCCGCTCATTCCCATCGACAGCTCATCTAGCGGGAGCCCCTCGGCACGACCCTCCTCAGCCAGCCCAGCCAGTCCGCTGAACCACGGGGCGGCCTCCTGGGGATCGGCGCTGTAGGGGGGCACGGTCATCAGGCCGCGCAGGGCCACCCCGGGGAGGGCGTGCATCTGGCGGGCAAAGCTGAGGGCTTCGTCGCGAGAGGCGCCGCTCTTGGAGGCCTCCCCGGCGAGGTTGACCTGGAGGAGCACCCCGATGGGGGGCACACCATCTCGAAGGCAGCGGGCAGACAGGGCCTCAGCGAGGGCGAGGTTGTCGACGGAGTGCACCAGGACCGCAGAGCCGACGATGTACTTGACCTTGTTCTTCTGGAGCGC
>JBLHNG010000119.1:0-14341 GCA_047621685.1 Myxococcota bacterium
CGGCGTGCGCGACAACCTCCCGACCCCGGAAGGGCTGGTCCCGGACCTGACGCTGCTGCCGAAGGTGATGGCAGAGGCGGGCTACGAGACCGGCTTCATCACCGACGACAGTCGGTTCTCCTACATGGTCCCCGAGATCGGCTTCTCCCGGATCCTCCAGCCAAAAGTCGGCATCCAGAACTTCGCGGTGAGCGTCAACGAGCCGCGGTATCGGGTCTTCCACAGCCTGATGCACAACCCCATCGGCTTTGCGATGGTCCCGGTGATGGCCTACAACCAGGCGTTTGGCAAGAGCTATCGCCCCTGGCTGTTCGAGGAGCGTCTGGCGGGGGAGATGGCCGAGCTGGCGAAGTCCGAGCAGTTCCTCGCCGCGATCCACTCCTGCGTGCTCCACGCTCCAGGAGACCGCATCGATCCCTGGTTCCGGATGTACGACCAGAAGGGCTACAAGGGCAAGAACCGCCTGCGCTACTCCCAGTCCGGTACCAGCCAGGTCTACGTCGAGGACGACGGCGAGTACGACAACCTCACTGCCGAGCAGGACGTCCGCATCTACGACAGCGGGCTGGACATGGCCGACACGCTGGTTGGGCGGGTGATGGACGGGCTGCGACAGGCCGGGCTGCTCGACAACACCATCGTCGTGCTGTTCTCCGACCACGGCGAGAACATGTGGGCGCCGGACCTGCCCTACAAGTATCGCGGCCCCAACCACGGCTTCCACCCCTACGACGACGGTCAGCACCGGGTGATGTTGGCGATTCGGTTTCCTGACGGCGCGCACGCTGGAGAGCGGGTCTCCGACACCGTTCGGCTCATCGACATCGCCCCGACCATCACCGAGCTGCTGGGGCTGGACTGGCCGGGACAGCCCGACGGGGAGAGCATGATGCCCCTGATCCGCGGGGAGAAGGAGGAGCAGCAGCGGCTGGTCTACATCGAGACGGGGCTCTCGGAGAAGAACTACTGGCAGCGCGGTCACCGTCGCTACCCGTTCACCAAGGTCTCCGAGCGCTATGAGCTTGATCCGACCACCGGGCTCGTCTCCATCCGGCCCGAGTTCAGCCCCCATCTCATCGCCGGCAAGGACCGGGTGGTTCAGCGCGGTCCCTGGAAGCTGGTCTGGCGTCCGACGAAGCAGGGGCTGCCGGAGGTGGAGCTGTTTGATCGCTCTGTTGACCCCCACAACCGGGAGAATGTCTACGGACGAAACATCCGACTCGCCGCTGCACTGGGGCTGGAGCTGGAGCCGTTTGTGCTGGGGGATGGTGAGGATGACGCCATGTTCAATACCTGGCGCCGCATCCTGAAGTCGGCTGAGCGTCGGCTGCCTCAGCGAGAGTAGATCGAAAGCAGAGATGGGCGAATCCTTGAAGTGTGGCGGTACTGCCAACCCCGTCTCCGCCCCCAGCCCCTCAGCCCGCGACCTCTGGCGGCAGGGCCTCGACCGGTTCGGGCAAGAAGCCGCGCCCAAGCAACACAGCCTCGATGCGGTAGGGAGAGTGCAGGATCTCCAGCCGCTTGAGCAGCTCGTCGATGCTGCGCAGCTCTGCCCGGCCGCAGTCGACGTGGTAGAGCACCGACCGGGGGCCGATGCGCTCGGGGTCGGAGATGTAGTGGAACCGCCCCCGCTCAGTCTCGCCGTACTCGCCGTTGTAGCCGGCGGTGTACCAGTCACCGATGATCGGATCGAGGGCCTTGACCGGGTCGGAGTCGTAGCCGAAGGTCACCTGGATCGGGAGCTGATCCCACGGGCAGATGCTGCTGACCCACACCGGGAAGGGTCGCTCAGGCCAGTCGACGAGAACCATCGCCTGAGACAGCGGCTCGTAGCCAGCCAGGGCGACCACCATGGGCTGATCACCGACCTGGCCGGGCTGACCGGTCGACGGGTCCACCAGATCGATGCGGACTGCGGCGTAGGGCCGCGCGCCCTCGGGGATCACCGGGGCGACGGTGCCGTCGTCGAGGCGCTGCATGCGAGCGGCCTCTGCGATCCAGCCCTGGGCCTCCATGCGCTCGGCGTGGTGGTCGAAGAACTCGACGTAGGAGCCGCGGTGGGCCTCCAGGAAGTTGCGGGGGTGGAGGTCTTCGTCGACGAATCGGTCCACTGCGGCGAGGAAGCTCTGGGCGGCGTCGGCGAACTCCGGGCCGTCTCCGCCGACCGCGATGTACTGACGCAGCAGCACCTGACCCTCCCCCAATCTCCCCCAGGCCATCAGCAGGTGGCTGAGCCCCTGGAGGGCGCGGGGGTTGTCTTCCTCGTGGGTGAGGACCTCCCGATAGGCGGCCTCGGCTTCTTTGGGGCGGTAGCAGTCCTCGCAGGCCGCGGCCCGGGCGAGGAGGAGCTGCGGCATCATCGTGGCGGCGGTCTCGTCGGCCTGCTCACGCGCGGTGGCGAGGGCCTCATCGAGCTGCTCAATTGCGCCGGGAATCTCGCCCTGTCGCAGCAGAGTGACGGCCAGGGCATGGCGCAGATCGAGGCGATGGGGCGCCTCCTTGAGGGCACGCTGGAGTGCCTTGCGGGCCTTGTCAGGATCGCCTTCCTGGAGCGCCTTGAGCGCGGCATCGGCGTAGGGGTCGTTCATCTGAAGCCTCCGGAGACAGACAGTCTATCTATTCCGGCTCCGGTGGACGTCCGGCACGCTGCTGCTCATCTGGGGGGTAGGGGCAGTGTCGGCAGCCGGCTCCGCAGCAATATCCACGGTTCTCAAGGTGGACTGCGGTGAGGACATAGAAGCCCGAGGCCGGATCCCGGTAGCTGCTGGCGCCCCGCTCACACGCCGCGCGATGGAGCCTCTGGATTCTCTCGTCGATTGCCATCCAACCCCTCTAACCCCACTGGCGGACATGGGGGCGCGCTCAGGGGCACAACAGGATACCTGCGCCCGACATTGCCAGGAGAGATTCCGTGAAGCTCACCGCCGAAGAGCAGGCTGCGCTCGATGCGAGCCGGTCCTACTCCGCCACTACCCGCCGCCCCACCGTTCCGGCGCTGGAAGATCGGATGTACACCCCGATCCCCTGTCTCGACCACGGCTTCGTACGGCTCATCGACTACATGGGCAGCGACGCCGCCATCGTGCAGGCTGCCCGGGTCTCTTACGGCGAAGGTACCAAGAAGGTCCGCCAGGATCGTGGACTCATCCGCTACCTCCTCCGCAACGCACACACCTCGCCGTTTGAGATGTGCGAGATCAAGCTGCACTGCAAGATGCCGATCTTTGTGGCGAGACAGTGGGTGAGGCACCGGACAGCCTCCCTCAATGAGGTCTCAGCGCGGTACTCCGTCCTCGACAAGGAGTTCTACCTCCCCGCGCCCCAGGACATCGCCATCCAGGCGAAGAACAACCGCCAGGGTCGGGCCGAGACCCTCTCTCCGGAGCAGTCTGCCCTGGTGCTGGAGCTGCTCAAGCGCGACTCCAGTCAGGCGTATGACACCTACGAGCGGCTGCTGGGTGAGGAGTTCGGGCTCGCCCGGGAGTTGGCTCGGATGAACCTCCCGGTCAACCTCTATACCCAGTGGTATTGGAAGGTCGACCTGCACAACCTCCTGCGCTTCCTGCGCCTGCGCATGGACGCCCACGCCCAGTACGAGATCCGCGTCTTCGCCGATGCCATCGCGACCCTGGTGGCCGACTGGGTGCCGCTGACCTGGGAGGCGTTCTCTGACTTCCGGGTGGACGGGCGCTTCCTGTCCCGCCTTGAGGTCGCGGTGCTGCGCGATGCCCTTGCTGGAAAGCCGATCAGCCAGGAGACCAGCGGACTGTCGGTGCGAGAGTGGCGCGGGCTTGTGGCGTCCTTCGGACTTGAGGTTGAAGGATAGTCCCAGAATCAGGCGAGACAAACACAACAATGCCCAGGTGCGAATAAAAATTCACACCTGGGCATTGCTGCAATTCTCGGCGCGTCTTTTAGTCGTCGGAGCGCTGAATGTCCCGGAGATCCTCGGTGACGAGGTCGAGCAGGGTGGTCGAGAGCTGGATGATCTGCTCGTTGGTGAAGCCTTCGCTCTTCAGGTGACGGAAGAAGCTCTTGGCGACGGCCTGGTTTCGGCTGCGGAAGAGGCGATCGGTTGCAGTCATTGGGTGCTCCACTCAATAAGGCTGTGTTGCACTTAGAGAGAGCAAAGACCGTGCCAGGAAACCCGGGACGGTCAAACGCCGACTTTCGATCGTATAGCGTAGCGAGGTTCGCGGAGACGAATCGTTGCTGCGAAACATTTTACGCAGTTGACGACTACCGGCTGCGCTGCATCGCCCGACTCACCTGACTGATCGATGACGTCAGGCCGGGAATGCTTGGATCGATGGCGTGAGCCCGCTCCAGATCCATCAGCGCCTTCTCGTAGTCCTTCTTGTAGTAGAAGCACATGCCGCGTCGGACCCGGGCGAGGCTCTGAGTGGCGTCGAGGTTGATGGCCTGGGTGTAGAAGTCGACGGCGCGGATGTAGTCCTTGCGCGCATAGAAGAGGTCGCCCATACCCTGAGCCGGCTGAGCGGATGAGGGATCGAGGTCCTCGGCGCGCTGGAAGTCGCTGATCGCCGCAGCATAGTCGCCCAGCTCCATCATGCAGCGCCCTCGACCCATGCGGGCCTCTGAGCTGGTCGGATCGAGATCGATGACGTCGCCGTAGAGGATGATTGCGTTCTGGAGGTCACCATGGGCCTCGAAATCCCGGGCCTTGGCGAGTCCACGCTCGATGTCGACTTCATCGACGCTGTTGTCGTATTCTGGGGCCTCCGGCATGCTCGGGCCGACGGACGGACTCTCCGTGAGCTGAGGAATGAGCGGTGCGTCCTCGTACTCTTCTTCAAAGCTGATGCTCAGCCCGCTCACGTCGCTTTCTTCGTCGCTGTCCTCGTCGCTGTCCCACTCATCGGCGAGGTCGCTCGGCTCATCGGCGGCCTCCAGCTCCAGGGTGTGTCCCAGGGTGCGGGCCTGACCGGTTCCCAGGAGCTGAATCGCTGCACCGCGTGGCTCGTCGGGCTCGTCGGGCTCGTCTTCGATGACTGGTGCCAGACGCGGAGCAACCGCACGGGGAGCCGCAGCAGCCTCTGCGGCGAGGATGCGGGCCAGCTCCGCGCTGTCCATGAGGACGGTGGACTCCTCCAGGCCCTCCTCTTCAGTCACCAGAGGCTGGGGCAGCGGGCTGTCATCGACTCCACCGGGATCTCCGATGGGCTCATCCTCGACCTCGTCAGCCAGCTCCTCGGGAGTGTCGTCGATGACCAGAGCATCGAGGTTGATGGGATCGGTGCTGTCGACCACAAAGTCATCCGGCTCGCCGGGGTCCTCCGGATCACCGATGTCCTCGGGCTCGTCAATGTCCTCGGGCTCGTCGTCGAAGACGAACTGTTCGCCGTCGTCGGGGAGGGGGGCAAGTGCGACGTCTTTCTCTACGACGTCTTCGTCTGCGACGTCTTCACCGTCTGCTTCGCTGACCTCGTCGTCTGCTTCGCTGGCCTCGTCGTCTTCATCAATCACGAGGTGACTGAAGTCAGGCTCATCCCGGACGACAAGGGGAGCGGCATCCTCCAGGTCGGCTTCGTCGGCATAGACGACGGGCTCATCCTCGAAGACGAACGACTCGCCATCATCGGGGGGGGGAGCAAATGCGCTGTCTACGTCTGCGACATCTGCTTCGCTGGCCTCGTCGTCTTCGCTGACCTCGTCGTCTTCAGCGCTGGCCTCGTCGTCCTCATCGATGACGAGGTGACTGAAGTCGTCTCCTTCAGCGACATCCAGCTCCCGGGGGGGAGCGATGTCGAGCCGATCGGAGTCGAGGATGTGCTGGATGTGGGCGTCTTCGTCGGTGTCCTCGTCTGCGATGGAGTCATCTACGCGCTGATCAACATCGCTGACCAGCTCCGCACGCACGCGCTCCAGCTCTTCGAGGACCAGGCGATCCAGCTCATCCTCTGGAGAGAGTGCGCTTCCACCCAGCTCGCTGAGGAAGGCGTCTGGATCGACGTCAGACTCGGGAAGTGGGGTGGTGTTGGGGGTGTCATCGGAGCCGGGCGGGCGGCGTCCGTCGACAACCCAGGCAATGTCGTCTTCGATGGCCTCTTCGCGTGCGGCCTCCTGCTGGAGGGCGAGCATCGCGGCTGCGGTGATGGCGGCAGTCTCTTCCTCCAGGCCGTCGCCGGTGTCTCCTGGACGGATGTCGTCCTCATCGACCGGGGCATCCTGTGCTGCCGGTGTCTCGATGAAGTTGTGCGCGAAGTCCTCGGCATCGAGGTCCTCAGCGTCGAGGATCATGCGCACCCGATCCGAGTCGGTGAGAGTGACGTCGTCTGGATCGCCGCCATTGAGGGTGAGGGTGCGCAGCCGATAGGGAGGAGGCGTGTCGCGGGCAACCTCGATGCTCGGGCGGATCGGCTGACGAAGCTCCGGGAGCGGGGCGCTCTGGCTGAGGGGCTGCTCGAAGGTTCGCCGGATGAGGTCCAGGCGACGATCGAGGATCCCGCTGAGCATCATGATCTGCTCGCGGTCACGGCTGACGCCGACGGTGCGGGCGATCTCAAAGGCCAGTGCCCGCTCGACGGGGAGGTGACGGGTGGCGAGGTGGTCGATTCGGCGCCGGGCGGCGATCACTGTCGCCAGGACAGCCTCGGCTCTCTCGGAGGAGCTGCTCATGATCTGCTCTCTCCTGCAGCCGAAACTGCAGTCAGTGATGCGGTCGGGTTTGCCGACTCAAGGATGCTTATTCGCTGGTCTGGCGAAGCTGCTGGGCGAGCCCGGTGACGCTGCTCATCAGCTCTGCCTTGAGGCGCTGCATCCGCATGATGTTCTCTTCGAGGGTCTTGACCTTCGTGCGCTGGGCGTTGTTCTCTTCGCGAAGCGTGTTGGCTTCGGCCTCCAGAGAGACAATGCGCTGACGGTTGCGCTCGACCTCGGCATCGGATTCGCGGATCTCCTGCTCCAGCCGGTGGACCTCGGCCCGGGTTCGATCGCGCGCCTGGATGAGCCCGGCGTGCTGGCTGTGGACCTCGTCGGCTCGGGTGCGGACCTGTGTGACTTCTTCCTCAACGATGACACGCTCGCTGTCCAGGCGCTGGATGCGAGCCTGATGACGCTCGGCCTCGACATTGGCGGAGATGATCCGTCGGGTGCTGGACTCGGTCTTCTGGAGGACGCGATCCAGTGCACCGAGACGTTCTTCAAGAATTCCCGCCAGCTCGCTCTGAATCTGCTCCAAACGATCGTCGCTCATTCGCCTCGCTCCCAGTTCATTTGTCCAGCGCTTGAAAACCTACTGGCGCTGGTCGTTTTTTCTTCGGAAGTCGGCCTGTATCCGAACTTGCGGAGTAGTGAGGAACGGTAGCAGAGCCGGTCGGTTGGTGTCAATGCGGGCAAGGAAGCCCCCTGTTCGGAGGCTGCTACTCAAAACAGACGAGCGTCAACGCGGGGTGACACAATATAAAGAGACCTCTGACTAAGCTGTGCTGCGTCATACTCAGGTGAGGACGGATGGATCGGGTACCCCTCCTGGTGGCAACCAAGGGACCGCTGAAAGGACAGCGCTATGCGGTCAATGACACCGGTCTGGTTCTCGGACGGGACGATGACTGTGATGTCATCATCCCTGATGTGGGAGTCTCCCGGCAACATGCTCGTGTGATCCTGCACAACGCAGCGGTCTGGGTTCAGGACGAGGGCTCTCGCAACGGCGTCTTTGTCAACGGAAAGCGGGTGGTTCGTCACCGCCAGCTCAGCCCGGGCGCCGAGCTGCTCATCGGTGATCATGCCTTCACCCTGGAGCTTGCGCCTGACTTTCCCGACGATCCCTCCACGGTTCACACCCTGCTGTCCGCCGATCCCACGGAGTCTCGTCCGATCCGGCCTCCGCTGCTGAAGATCGTCGGAGTCGCTGCTGTCGGCGGTGTGCTGTTGTTGGTGGTCCTCTATGCGATGGGGGTGCTGTGAGCGTTGGCCGAATTGAGCTGCTCGTCACCCGCCCTGGTCACCCCGAGCGCCGGCTGATGCTCCAGTCCGGTGTGCTCCGCCTCGGTCGCGGCGAAGACAACGACCTCGTGCTCGCTGATGTTGGGGTCTCCCGCCGACACGCCCGGATCGTCGTCAGCGACACCGGTGCCCTCATCGAGGACCTCGGCAGCGGCAACGGCACCCTCTACGAGGGGCAGCCGGTCCGCCAGCACCACCTCAAGGACGGCGATCAGCTCCAGATCGAGCCGTTCCTGCTTGAATTCAAGCTCTCTGCGCTCCGCGCCCCGGTGAAGCCCAAAGAGACCGGCTCTGGCGGCGTCCTGGTCGTGCTCGCCGGAGAGCAGCTCTCCCCGCGCTACCTGATCCCGCCGGCTGGCATCACCATCGGCCGGGCCACTGACCAGTCCATCGTGCTTCACGATCCCGGCTCCAGCCGCCGTCATGCGGTCATCTCGGTTCGTCAGGGGGGCTTCTGGTTGGAGGACAACGGCAGCGCCAACGGGATCTTCGTCAACGGCACCCGGGTCTGGCAGCACCTTCTCCAGAACGAAGATGTCGTGCGAATCGGAACCGTTGAGCTTCGCTTTGAGCTGGATGTCGGCAGCAAAGCGGATCCGTTCTCCCAGATCTGGGATGAGTCCGGGGTCTGGGAGCGTCCACCGAGTGAGGATGGTGCAGCCCCGTTCGCCATGCCCCCCCCACGACAGCTGATTCGAGACGCCGACGATGAGACTCAGACCGCCACCCGGCCGCTGAAGTCGTCTTCCAGGAAGCGCTCGATGCAGTCGCTGTCCATCGTCGCCGGGGTGTTCGCTGCCCTGCTGATCGGCGGTGCTCTGGTCGTGGCCTGGCAGGCCTCGGTGATGCTGAACGCACAGGAAGAGGCCCGCCCCGTGCCGATCCTCCTCGCGCCCACGCCGGTCCTCTCGGTGGAGGATGCCCTGGCAGTCGAGCGCCGAAAGATCCAGGGTCAGGCGCTGCTTGAGGCCGATCGTCCGATGGAGGCCGTGCTCTACCTCTACCAGGCCCTCAAGCTCTCCCCCACAGACGCTGACCTCAAGCACCTCGGCGCTGCTGCCTGTGAGGAAGCGGTCCTCGGTGAGCTGACGGAGCACCTCCATGCGGCCCAACTCTCTGAGGCCGACAGCCGAGGCACCTACCGCGACGCCCTGCAGGCCGCCCGCCGTCCGACTGAAGCAGACCTCCCCCTCGTTCGCACCCAGCTCGCCGACGCCCTGCTCGTCTTCCCCGACGACGCCGACCTGCTCGCTGCCCTCAAGGGCATCGATGCCGCGCTCGCTGCGGTGGCCCTGGAGCGCGCCGGTGCCGCAGGGTCGCTGTCTGGTGACGAGGCCCGCACACAGCTGGAGGAGGCCCTGGCGCTCTCTCCGACCTTCGACGTCGCCGCTGAAGTTCTGGCGGCCGAGAACCTCTCCGCGCAGCGGCAGGCCCGGATGATGGTCGAGCAGGCGATTCGCCTGGAGCTGTTCGGGCTGCCCGCTGAGGCCGCCGCGCTGTATGCCGCAGCCGCAGTGGTCCTCCCCGGCACTGCGCTGCCGCTTGAGCAGCTCGCAGCGGCTCGGATGAGCGCTCTTGCTCGCTGAGGTCTCCCTCCTCTGGGCCCTGCTGGGCTGTGCTGGGCGCGCCCCAACTCAGACCGACTCGGTGTCCGTTGTTCGTGCAGAGCCAGATCGCGGTCAGGCCTGGGCAGTCCTGGAGGATGGGGCTGGAAGCCTGGAGGTGCCCTCTCGACGACGGGCCCTCGATCTCCTCATTGCGCTGAGCGAGCCTGCGGACAGCGTGACCTGGGGTGCCCGTGGGCTGTGGGATCCCAGTCCACACGTCCAGCGCACGGTGACCGCAGCACTCCAGGCAAGGCTCCCAGAGCCCGACAGCCTCGCCGCGCTCCAGGCGTTCGTCCAGCGCGACGGTGTGGACTCCTACACCCGCTGTGCAGCGGCTTCTGGCCTCGCCCGGAGCGGAGACACCGCGACCATCCCGGCAGTCCGCTCCGCCCTCGATGATGCCTTTGAGCCCTGGCGAGCGGCTCCCTGCGCCCTCGCCCTCGCTGAGATGGCCGACGGGGAAGCTGCCACTGCCGCCCGTGCACAGCTCTCAGAGATCCTCGCTTCTGGAGAGCTTCCCCTGGAGCTGGGCTTTGTCGATGACCTCGGGCGCTCCGCGCTGCCTGGTCTGGGCGGAGAGCTGGTCGCAGTGCTGGACATCCTGGAGCCCGAGCTTCAGCTCGCGGTGGCCACTGCGGTGCTCCGGCTCGGCGAAGACGACGGCGAGGAGTGGTTCCGGCGCGCCCTGTCCGACGACGACATCGAGCTTCAGCTCGAAGCGATCGATTTCCTGCTCACCCTCCCGCCCCAGGCCGCTTCCGACCTCCTCCGACGCGCAGGAGGGCCGGTCAAGATGACCGCGCAGCTAGCCCTCATTGAGCTTGGCGAGGGTGGCCCCGAAGACGCTGTGACCTCACTCCTGGCGCTGGATCGAGAGGTCCGTGCAGAAGCGACCCGGGCGATCGGCGGCTGGCTGAGCATGCACCGCGAGGACGGCCCCCGGCGAATGGTGCGGTTCTGCCAGGACGCCCTGATCGAGGCGCTCCAGGATCCCGAAGACATGGTCCGCCTCCAGGCCCTGCGTGCGCTGGCCCGGGTCGGTCGAGCGGAAGATGCTGAGGTGATCGCTCCACTTCTTCAGGCCGATGCACTCCTGATTCGCATCGAGGCTGCTGGCGCGCTCCTGGCCCTGACTCCGGCGACGACCTCCGGGTAGCGCGCCATCTCCGCCCCTCGTTGTTTCCATGTGGGTTGGTGACTGTCGGGCAGACTTTGACAGCAATGGGCGGCGCTGTAGTAGATTTTCGAGGTGCCGAGGGAACTCTTCTTTCCCCAGCATGGCGCTTGGGGGGCAGCTTGATGCACCAGGGCATCGAATTTCGTGGTCGGCTCTCGCGCTCGGATCGTCGCCCGGCAAACCCGGGTCAGTACGACCTGATCTTTCAGATCTTCCCCAAGTCTGGCTCTCGTCGAATGCTCTGGTCAGAGACGATCAGCGGTGTGGAGGTCCGCTCTGGCGGCTTCTTTGATGTGATCCTCGGCCAGATCACTCCGATGGCTGCTGACTTGTTCGCCCAGTCCCCCCGATGGCTGGCGGTTCAGGTGAGCCGAGCAGGACACCCCGACGGAGAGCACTCCCCGAGGGTGCCGCTGCTCGGAGATGGTCTGCGACTCCAGGTCCAGCTGTCGGAGCTGAGCGATCGGCTGAAGCACCTGGAAGACGCCTTCATCGAAGAGAACGCCGCCGGTCGGAGCAGCCGTCTCCGCGCGCTCCCCCGACGAATCCAGCAGATCTACTCCGACATCCGCCGCACTCAGGATCGCCTGACCACTCTGGAGGGCTCTGAGGAGCTGGTGGCGCTTGTGGAGGAGATTGCGACCCTCGCCGGGGGGCTGGCTCGTCTCAGCGCGCCCGCTGGTCGGCTGACCCGCATTGAGGATGAGCTGGAGGATCTGATCGGTCCTCAGGGCGACGTGGTTGATCTCAACGAGCGCATGGACGCCCTGGAGCATCGCACCCTGGTCGGAGACGGTGCCGGAGCGGAGGCGCTCACCGGACTGCTCACCACCTTCCAGGAGGAGATGGGGGACCTGATGGGCCGCCAGGAGAAGCTGGAGCGGGCCATCCGGCACCTCGCGGAGTCCGAGGAGCGTCAGGCCCTGCTCGCGACCTACCCGATCACAAAGCCCGCCGATGTCGGGAGCCTGGTCGTGATCGAGGGCGGCACCCTCATCCTCTCCCGCCACGCTCATGACGCTAGCGTCATCGGGATGATCCTCTCGTCAGACACGACAGAGGCTGTGGTCGCGGTCGGTGGGCTGTGTGCCTGTCGGGTCATTGGCCCAGTGGGGGTCGGGGACATCCTGGTCGCCTCACCAAAGCCTGGAGTCGCGGCAGTCGCAGATGGGTCGCCGCTGTCGGGGATCGCCCTGGCTCGCGCCCTGGAGCCATGTGGTGTGGGTGAGGGAACGATTCGCGTCCGCATCATCTGAGCGCCATCTCCGCCCCCCGGGCAGGTTACAGCGGGCAGGATCACGAGCACTGTCGAGGTTGAACGATGAGTGAAGAAGCCACGCTGCCGATCTGGGCCGAAGAACTGAAGCTGCGCTATCTCTCCGGAGAAGCGAGCATGTTCCTGCTGCATGGCAGCGTCCGGGATGTCTACCCCTGGCGGGCTGCCGATGGGACCACCCACTATGTGCGGCTGCGGCGGTTCCTGGAGGAGTTCTTTGGTCGCAGCAAAGACATTGTGGCGTACTACAACGTCAGCGAGGGCATGCAGTTCCCCGACAAGAAGACCGCCGCCCGGTTCCGCGCAGCAGTCAATGCCCGCCGGACTCTCCAGGGGAAGTCGGCGGTCGGTGCCCTGCCGACTTCGATCTCCGACGTGCTGCCCATCGTCGAGGACATGATCACCAACGTCACCCAGCGCTCGGCGGTGATCCTCGACTACGTCGAGACCATCGTGCCGATGGGCGACATGTCGTTCATGTCGGAGTCCGACAAGGTCAACCTCGTCTCCATGCAGCGCTGGAGCAGCGATCCGGGCCTCCTGCACAGCGACAACCTCGTGGTCCTCATCACCGAGAACCTCGCCGATGTGCACCGCCGGGTGGTCGCCTCTACCCAGCTCGCCGCGGTCTCCGTGCCGCTGCCCACTGACGACGAGCGTCTGGGCTTCATCGAGAGCTCCGACCTCTCGGGTGTCGACATGGAGATGGAGGCCGAGGCCCTCGCGAAGATCACCGCTGGTCTCACTCTTGTGCAGATCCGCGGCCTGTTCCGGCGCGCCCGGCAGTCCGGTGAGCGCATCACCTTCCGCGCGGTGTCTCGGCGCAAGAAGAGCATCATCGAGCAGGAATGCCACGGGCTGGTCGAGTTCGTCGATCCAGGCCACGACTTCACCCACGTCGGCGGCATGCAGCGGCTCAAGGACGACCTGATGCGGGTCGCCGGGGCGATCAAGTCCGGGCGGACGAACCAGGTGCCGATGGGCATCATCTTTGTCGGACCGATGGGCACCGGAAAGACCTTCCTCGCCGAGGCCTTCGCCGCGGAGAGCGGACTGACCTGCCTGAAGTTTAAGAATTTCCGCGAGAAGTGGGTCGGCAGCACCGAGGGCAACCTGGAGAAGATCCTCCAGGTCGTCGACGGGCTCGGCTACGTGCTCCTGATCATCGACGAAGCGGACCGCTCCATGTCTTCGGGCTCCGAGGGCGACGGCGGCACGTCGAGCCGGGTGATCGCACGCATCAAGGAGTTCATGTCCGACACCAGTCACCGCGGCCGGGTCGTCATCCTGATGCTGACCAACCGCCCCGACAAGCTGGACACCGACCTCAAGCGTCCTGGCCGGTTCGACATGAAGATCCCGTTCTTCCATCCCGAGGACAACATCGAGCGCGAAGCGATCCTCAACGCCTTGACCCGCAAGAACAAGCTCGAGATGGCCGACGACATCGACATGGAGCTGATCGCAGAGGCCACCGAGGGGCACTCTGGCGCGGAGCTGGAGAGCGTGCTCCTGGGCGCTGCAGGCGTTGCTGCAGCTGGTGATCGCGATGTGATCACCCAGGCGGACCTGGAGCAGGCAGCCATCGACATCATCCCCAGCCGGGACACCCGGATGCTGGAGTTCATGGAGATGCTGGCGGTCTTTGAGTCCTCCTCACGGCGGATGCTGCCCGACCGCTACAAAGATATTCCCACTGACGAAGTCCACACCCGGCTCGATCAGCTCCGCATGGCGCTGGGCCGTCGGGCTCAGTAGGACGTCGGACGGGTTGCCCCGAGGGGCTGACCTCGCTATCAGGGTGTGAACCGAGTCGGTGTGGCAGGCATTCCTTGCGCCCACCATCTCAATCAAGTAAATACGACCGGCTTGCGACCAGTCTGGACGTCTCCACGTCAGGAAGACTCAAGGCCGGTCGGATATCGGATTCAGGAGAAATTCCATGTACGCGGTGGTCCAGACGAGCGGAAGACAGTTCCGAGTCTCTGAGGGCGACGCCATCATCATCGATCGTCTCGATGCCGAAGTCGGCAGCACGATCGAAATCGGGCAGGTTCTGCTCGTTGGTGGCGCTGAAAGCGAAGATGAAGGTGCTGATTGCAGCGCAAAAATCGGCGCTCCCTTTGTTGACGGTGCAGTGGTTGTGGCTGAGGTTCTCAGTCATCAGCGCGGCCCTAAGATCGACATTTACAAGTTCAAGCGGCGAAAGCGGTATCGCAAGACGATCGGCTTTCGTGCTGAGCAGACTACCCTTCGCATCCAGTCCATCCAGGGCTGAACCCCCTTTGGGTCCAGGTCTCCCGGAGCGCCGGG